>CAZEHT010000019.1:0-42058 GCA_964511995.1 uncultured Mycobacterium sp. | reverse complement strand
ATCCCAACCTGATCGAGCAAGACGTCCAGCGGCCCTTGGAACAGCGCTGGATGTCTGCGCGCGAACTGGCGAGGATCATGCGCGGATAGTTCGGCCGGCGCCGCCCACACACAGCCATGACGTTGTGCTGGGCGACGTTAGCGCTGGGCTGGGACACCGTGCTGCTGGAATAACCCGTCCGCAGGACGACGTCATCGGAGCCGGCCCACGGGTGCAGCGTCAGAATCGTGGGGTGGGCCGGTCCCGCGACCTCAGGCGAGCCGCGGCCTCGTGACGTGGCGTGTCTCAGGCCGTCCGGCGGATACCGCGCTTGAGCAGCAGTTCCCGCTCGGATTCACTGAGACCGCCCCAGATGCCGTACGGTTCGCCGACGGCCAGCGCGTGGGACCGGCACTGGGCGATCACCGGGCAGCGGCGGCACATCTCTTTGGCGCGCATTTCGCGTTGCGCCCGAGCGCGTCCCCGCTCTCCATCGGGATGGAAGAACACCGCGGAGTCGACACCGCGGCAAAGGCCCTTCATCTGCCAGTCCCAGGCATCGGCGTTGGGACCGGGGAGCTGCTGCGGCTGAGGCATTGGACGTTCCTTCCTGGATTGCCCACTGTGCCCACGTATTAGGCGTGAGAACTGTGAACCGGTCCGAGTGCTGTCGCCGATGACTACTCGTGCCCACAACGTAGGGGTGGGCGGGAAATGGCGTCAATACCGGACATATGTGCAATATGTCCTATTCGCAGGCGGAGAATTTACATCACGTTCATCATTTCACTCTATTTGTGGCCATCTTCGCTGACGCTTGGCTTCTCGCCGGCGACGTCGTCGCCGAATACCCGCAGTTCGGTCGATCGGGCACCTCGCCCCATTTTCTAGCGCTTAGTAGGCAGTTGACATGGCTGTAACGTGCCGAAGACAAACTGTTAACCATGCCTTCACTGGCCACTGTCGCTTTCGGCGACGATCCGGCGCACTGGCCGCTGCCCGCCGCGGCGACCCCCGAATGCCACTGGCTGCGGGCCGTCGCCGCGGCCGGCCAAGGCCGGTACGGCTGCGCCCATGCCGAACTCGATGCGCTGCGTCACACGGCACGCCCACCCCTGGCCTCGCTGGCCCACAGTACGCGAGGCTCGCTGTTGCGACAGCTCGGCTGGCACCGCTTGGCGCGCGGTTGGGACGGCCGGGCCCTGACGCTCGCCGGTGATGACACATGCGCCCGTGTCGACGCCCTGCTCGGTCTATCTGCCGACGCGCTGGGGTTGGGCAGGTTCACGGTCTCAGGGAGGCTGCTCGACGCGGCGACCGAGGTATTGGATTCCCAGCCGGAACCCCCGGTACGGCTCGCGATCAGGCTGCAATGGGTTGGTGCCGAGCTCGCCATGGCTTCGGGCGCCGGCGATGCGCTCGGCCATGCCCGGCGTGCGGTCGATCTGGCCGACGGGTGGTCATCGGTGCGGCACCGTGTGAAGAGCCGCGTCGTTCTCGCGGCCGCGCTGTGCAGCACCGGCCGTGTCGCCGAATCCAGGACCCTGGCCGACGTGCTGCTCGACACGACTGCACGACATGGGCTCGTGCCGCTGCGCTGGGCAGTGGCCAGCCTGTTGGACGGTATCGGAAGCAATTCGCTGGAGGCCGACAAGGTCCGGGAGATCCGCGATGACATCGCCGCAGTGGTCGAACGACGCGGCGGACATTGGCACCGCGGTTGACAGAAGGCGCTCACGTTGTCGTTATTGTTTAGCTGAGCCCCGCCGCAGGGATGGATCAGGTTCGTAACGTTGGAGATACCGCCGTCGATGACAATTCCAGGAGAACGTCTCGACGCTGTCGTTGCTGACGCGGTGGCCGGCGATCGCGGTGCGCTCCGAGAAGTGTTGGAGACCATCCGCCCGATCGTCGTTCGGTACTGCCGGGCCCGCATCGGCACAGCGGAGCGTAGTGGTCTCTCGGCTGATGACGTCGCTCAGGAGGTTTGCTTGGCCGCCATGATGGCGCTGCCGCGATACCGAGACCAGGGGCGACCGTTTCTGGCCTTCGTGTACGGCATCGCAGCGCATAAGGTAGCTGACGCGCACCGTGCCGCCTCCCGCAACCGTGCCGATCCGACCGAAGTCCTCCCGGAGCGGTCCGCCCGAGATGTCGGGCCGGAACAGATTGCCATCAATGCCGATTCCGCCGCGCGGATGGATGCGCTGCTGCGCGTCCTGCCTGAAAAGCAGCGCGAGATCCTCGTCCTGCGCGTTGTGGTCGGACTGTCGGCCGAGGAGACCGCCGAGGCCGTGGGGAGCACCGCCGGCGCCGTTCGGGTCGCCCAGCATCGGGCATTGGCCAGACTGAAATCCGAAATCATGGCGACGGGATACGACCATGCCTGATTTCGAATCGTTGGAAGCCGTCGCACGTACCGACGCGCTGCTCGATGCCATCGCCGCCGAGCGCCGGTTCGTGCCCGCCGATCGTGACGAGCTGGTCCTCGTGTCGATGCTGGAAGGGTGGCGCGACGACGTCCGGCGCCACCCCGACCCGGAGGTCAGCGAACGCGACGCGGCTGCGGCACTGCGCGACGGTACGGCCAAGCCCCGAAACGCCCCTCCTCGAACTCGGCGCGGCCTGACGACGGTCACCTCGATCGCCGCCGCGGTGCTGTGCATCGGTGGATTAGGAGCCCTGGTGGCCGGTTCGGGACCGGGCGATTCCCTTTATGGTCTGCGGACTGCCCTATTCGGGGAGAGGACATCGGTTCGTGACGACAGGGTCGCTCTTGCCGCCCAAACCGAGATGGCCGAGGTCCGGGAGATGATCAAGCACGGGGACTGGGACCAGGCGCAGCAGAAGCTGCAGGCCGTCAGTACGCAGGTACAAAGCGTCGACGATGTCACCACCAAGACGGACCTGATCAATCGGTGGAATGAATTGAGCGTCAAGGTCGGTACCCGCGATGCGAATGCGACCTTGCCGCCGAGCGCACCGGGCGCGCCCGCGGCCCCCCCGCCGCCGGGCGTGACGCTGCTAGAGGTACCCGTGGCGACGACGACCGCCGTGACGGCGACTCAGTCGGCGGTCTCGGCCACAACGTCCGGTTCTCCCACGACGTCGGTTCCGGGGACGTCTGATTCTGTCACGACGTCGGTTCCGGGGACGTCTGATTCTGCTACGACGTCGGTTCCGGGGACGTCTGATTCTGCTACGACGTCGGTTCCGGGGATGTCCGGTTCTGCTACGACGTCGGTTCCGGGGACGTCCGGTGCTGTCACGACGTCGGGTGCGGCCACACCGGCTACCACACCGGCGTCCGCGTCCGCCCCGGCGACGACAACCGCCCCTTTGACCGCCGCTACCACCACGGCGCCTGCGAGTGCGGCGCCGGGCACATCGAGCGAGGCGGCTCCGGCAACGGCGACCACGACGCCCGCGCCGCAGTCCCCGGCCCAGGCGAGCGCGACGACAGTCCCGCCGCCGACCACCTCGGCGGGATCCGAGGCGCACGAGCCGGCCGCGACGGCGACATCCGCCACGACGCATGCCGAGCAGCCGCCGGCGAGTGCCGCCAGCCCGGTGCAGCAATCAGCCACCGCATCCGCCACCAGGCAAAATCAGGATGCCGTCACCACTGCGGCCCCGGCTTCGGCAGCTGAGTCGCCCGCGCCGAACTAAGGCTCGGTCAGGCTTCGCCGTCAGCGATATCCGTCACTGTCGGACGTCGCCTCGTTGAGTGACGCGTCGGCGTAACCGCGACAGTAGTCCCAGGTCACGTAGGCGTCGGGTTCCGGGTCGTACGCGGGCTCGTGGGGGCGCACGGTACCGTCGACGAGCAACTGCAGGAGGTTGGCGCGCAGCATGTCCCAGTCGTGGTAGTGGTCCTGCTGACATTCGTCGCAGCAAACCACTAGGCCGCGAATTCCCTTGTGCGCCAACAACGTTTCGTAGGTAGCCAGGTCGGCAAGATCGGCCTCGACCGCGGACCGTTCCTGGGGATCGAGCGGTTGGCCGGGCTCCAGCGCATCCAGCGCCGCCGACGGATCGCAGGGGTCGTCGGCGAACGGATCCGGTGGCAAACCCGGAGGGAGTTGGTCGCGCACGCGTTCAGATTACGCAGCCCGGCTGCCATAACGCCAGCGGGACCGGGATGGCACACGGCCACCCGACACCGGCGCACCCGGGCCCGCCGCGTCCGCAAACCCTGTCCGTGCCGATAGGATTGGGCATCCCCTCCGCCGGAGGTCACCCAATGGAGGCAGCACTCATGCCCGACGTCGACAACCAGGTCAAAGCGCGTATCCCCGGCCCGGCTGACGACGCCCTCCCGATGGGTGGTGACGATCCGCACAAGATTGCGATGCTCGGCCTGACCTTCGACGACGTGCTGCTGCTTCCGGCCGCTTCTGATGTGATTCCCGCAGCGGCGGACACCTCAAGCCAACTGACTCGCCGTATCCGGCTCAAGGTTCCGCTGGTCAGCTCGGCGATGGACACTGTGACCGAAGCGCGAATGGCCATCGCCATGGCCCGCGCGGGCGGCATGGGTGTACTGCACCGGAACCTGCCCGCCGGCGAGCAGGCGGGCCTGGTCGAGACGGTCAAGCGCTCCGAGGCGGGGATGGTCACCGATCCGGTCACCTGCTCGCCGGATAACACCCTGGCCGAGGTCGATGCGATGTGTGCCCGGTTCCGCATATCCGGTTTGCCCGTCGTGGCCAAGGATGGCGCACTGGTCGGCATCATCACCAACCGCGACATGCGCTTCGAGGTGGACCAGAGCAAGCCGGTCTCCGAAGTGATGACCAAGGCGCCGCTGATCACCGCGCGCGCGGGAGTTACCGCCGATGCGGCGCTGGGACTGCTGCGGCGCAACAAGATCGAGAAACTCCCGATCGTCGACGGCAACGGCAGGCTTACCGGCCTGATCACGGTCAAGGACTTTGTCAAGACCGAACAGCACCCCAACGCCACCAAGGACAGCGACGGCAGGCTGCTGGTCGGTGCGGCGATCGGTGTCGGCGACGACTCTTGGTTGCGTGCCATGGCGCTGGTCGACGCCGGAGTGGACGTGCTCGTCGTGGACACCGCGCACGCGCACAACCGTCGGGTGCTCGACATGGTGGGCAAGCTCAAGGCAGAGGTCGGCGACGGGGTCGACGTGATCGGCGGCAACGTCGCCACCCGTGCTGCCGCGGCGGCGCTGGTGGACGCCGGGGCCGACGCGGTGAAAGTGGGGGTCGGACCGGGTTCGATTTGCACCACGCGTGTCGTCGCCGGTGTCGGGGCACCGCAGATCACCGCGATTCTGGAGGCGGTCGCGGTATGCGCGCCAGCGGGGGTTCCGGTCATCGCCGACGGCGGCCTGCAGTACTCGGGTGACATCGCCAAAGCGCTTGCCGCGGGTGCGTCGGCGGCCATGCTGGGCTCGCTGCTGGCCGGAACCGCCGAGGCTCCCGGTGACCTGATCTTCGTCAACGGCAAGCAGTTCAAGAGCTACCGCGGCATGGGCTCGCTGGGAGCCATGCAGGGCCGGGCAGGCGCGAAGTCCTATTCGAAGGACCGGTATTTCCAGGACGACGTGCTGGCCGAGGACAAGTTGGTACCCGAGGGGATCGAAGGCCGGGTGCCGTTCCGCGGCCCGCTCTCGACGGTGATACACCAGCTCACCGGCGGTTTGCGGGCGGCCATGGGCTACACCGGCGCGGCCACCATCGAGGATCTGCAGCGGGCGCAGTTCGTCCGCGTTACGGCGGCGGGCCTCAAGGAAAGCCACCCGCACGACATCACCATGACCGTCGAAGCGCCTAACTACTACACGCGCTAGGGGCACGCACAATGCGCGACATCGTCGAGATCGGTATGGGCCGAACGGCTCGCCGCACCTACGAACTCGACGATATCGCCATCGTCCCGTCGCGGCGCACCCGGTCGTCGAAGGACGTTTCGACCGCGTGGCAACTCGACGCCTACCGCTTCGAGATCCCGGTCGTCGCTCACCCTACCGACGCAGTGGTCTCGCCAGATTTCGCCATCGAGATGGGCCGGCTCGGCGGACTCGGTGTGCTCAACGGCGAAGGGCTCATCGGACGCCACGCCGACATCGAGGACAAGATCGCCCAGATCGTCGACTTGGCCGCCGGGGAGCCCGAACCCGCCGCGGCGATCCGGCTGCTGCAGCAGCTGCACGCCGCGCCGCTGGACCCGGACCTGCTCGGCGCGGCGGTGTCCCGCATCCGAGCCGCGGGCGTCACGACAGCGGTACGGGTCAGTCCGCAGAACGCGCAGACGCTCACCCCCGCGCTGGTGGCCGCGGGTATCGACTTGCTCGTCATCCAAGGCAGCATCATCTCCGCCGAACGCGTCGCTTCCGACGGCGAACCGCTGAACCTCAAGACGTTCATCGCCAACCTCGACGTACCGGTGGTCGCCGGCGGGGTGCTGGATCACCGCACCGCTCTGCATCTGATGCGTACGGGGGCCGCGGGTGTGATCGTCGGATACGGGTCGACGGCCGGGGTGACGACGAGCGACGAGGTTCTGGGGATCAGCATCGCGATGGCCACCGCGATCGCCGACGCCGCCGCCGCGCGCAGGGAGTATCTCGACGAGACCGGCGGCCGGTACGTGCACGTGCTGGCCGACGGAGACATCCACACCTCCGGCGACCTGGCGAAGGCGATTGCGTGCGGCGCCGACGCCGTGGTGTTGGGTCCGCCGCTGTCATCGGCCGCCCAAGCCCCGGGCGACGGCTGGTTCTGGCCCACCGCGGCCGCACACCCGTCGCTGCCGCGTGGCTCGCTGCTCGAAGTCGCGCCCGGGGATCGGCCGTCGCTCGAACAGGTTCTCAACGGCCCATCCGACGACCCGTTCGGTTCGCTGAACCTGGTCGGCGGGCTGAGACGGTCGATGGCCAAGGCCGGCTACTGCGATCTGAAGGAATTCCAGAAAGTCGGCCTGTCCGTCGGGAGCTGAGGCGGCGCCACCCCACCTCGTGCAGGCCGCCGGCTGTCGCCAAAGCGTCAACCGGCCGCAGCCGCCTCGTCGAGCAACTCCTTCGCCGATCGCAGGTAAGCGTCGAAATCCCGCTCCAGCTTCGCGGTCTGCGTGTTCGTCAACGATGAACGTCCGGCCGACTGTGCTTGTGCCAGAGCGTCATTGCAATACTGCAGGGCATCGACCAGCTGTCCGTGCAGTGAACGGACTTCGCCGGTCGCCGGCATGAAAACGGTACCGCGATAGGCCTCCAACAGTGCCGACACCGTCTTCGGCGAACCTGGCCGAACGGGGCCGGAACACAATTCCAGTGCGTGGGGCAACGGGCCATTCATCGACGTGCCGTCGGTACTGAGTTCCAAGGCGAGGACCTGGGCGTAGTGGAGTCTGTCGACCTCGGTGCTGACGCTCGAGGACGACACGTGCACACACAGCGCCATCACCGCGGCGAGCGCGACTGTCCCCAAAGCCGCGACAGCCGCCTGGGACCCGAGGCCGAGCCGCCGATCGCGCAGGAGCGCAGCCATGAGCATCGCAGCCAGGACCGATACGGGAACGACATCGGCCGCCAGCGTCCACACCGAGCCGCGGCCGGGAAAGGTGACGATGATGGCGAGGCACGCGAGCATCGACCCGGCCACGGCCAGTGCTGCGGCCACCACCGTTCGGGCTCCGGGAAGCCGGGTGACCGCGACGGTGACCACCACCGCCACCGCCAGCCCCACGACCCCACCGAGTAGATCGACGACCTGGCCCGCGGCGAACCACCCCGCCGCGATGGCCCGGTGGACGATGTCGAAGTGGTTGCGCAGCGTCCAGAAGGCGCACAAACCCGCGCCGGCGGCGATAACCGCACTGTTCAGCAACAGGATCGGGCGACGCAGCGCGCGCGAAGTGGTCAAGACGATCACCGCGCCCATGCCCGCCGATAGCGGCAACAGCAACCCGGAGCACCCGGTATTCCAGGTCCGCGCGACCCCAACCAGTTCCAGTGGCGAGTTGACGTTGATACTGCCGAGCATCGTGGCCGACTCGAACGCGGTCGAGAGGACGGCGTGGTGGTGGATGTAGCTGAGCGCACCGAGAAGCGATGACATCATCACCACCGACAGCAGCCCGGCGACTGAGCCCCACCCCCGGAACAAATTCCGCGGTGTGGCGGAACTGTTGACGCAGCCCAAGAGTTGGGAAATCCACACTGCGCCGAGGGGTATGGCCGTTGCGAGCAGAATGCCGCTGGAGACGTCGACCGCGTGATGCGGAACGGTCACCGAGTTGTCGGCCATCCCACCGGAGAACACGACCGTTCCGGCGATCACCGCGAGGCCCAAAGCGGCGCTGAAGGCCATCGGCCGGTACGGGCGGTCATCGCCGGCGCCGACGCTGGCCCGGTTCCACGCCATGACAACCAGCCAGCAGGCGATCGGGATGCCCATCAGCGCCCACGCGATGCCCGGCGAGTACACGCGCAAAGCACCACCGCCGAGCCACTCGGACAGCAGCCGCGAGAGCACCGGTGCTCCGATTGACGCCAGAAGACCAACCAGCAGGGCGTCGCCGATCCGCGGCTGATGGAGACGCATCGGCCGGTCGATCATGGCCAGACGCTGGGCAGCGCTCGGGTGATGAGCCAGCAGTGTGCGCCACCGGTATCTGGGCGGGCTCGGGTCCGTCGAGGACAACGCGCGTCGGAGCCCGCCGCTGTCGTGCGCCGCGGACAGAGCGTCGGCGTCGAATTCACGGGCGCGCAGCACCGACGATCGCGCCAGTGCCGCCACCGACAGAATGGCGGCACCGCGCAGCGCGATGGTCGATGACGTCTCCGGGCGGAAGGGTTGCAGCGAGTGCGCGAAGAGCACGATCGCCAGCGCCGTCACGATGGTGCTCAACGCGATGGTTGCCCGCGCCACCACGACGTCTCGGCTGCGATGATGGGCGTACTCGTGGCGCAGAATGGCCGCGGCCCGCGTCGGGTCGGTAAACGCCGACGTCAGCCATGCCGGTCCGACCTCGATATAGCGCCGCAGCATGCCGTCGGCTCTGGCGGTACTCACCGGTCGATCGGTCCGCCACAGCAACGGAGCCGGCGGGATCCCGAGGCCGTCGGCACATGCCGCCGACAGCGAGGCCGAAACCTGGTTGTCGAGGGGGCGTAGTCGCGACCGGCGGATCGCCGACGAAATTGCCGCGACCGCAAGAGCGGCCGCCGTCACGACGGGCACGATCATCAGGGTCCAGATGATGCGGGAACGGGTCTCGGCCAGGCAGCGAGCCGCGTCGCCCCCGGCACACAGTTCCACGGTCACGTAGCGCATCTGCTCGGGATAGAACCAGTACCACAATGACTCGGCGACGGCGATGGTGGCGATCAGCAGCGCAAGAATGGCCAGGACGAAACGCGGTGTGGTTTCCCGCAGCGTCGTGACGGCATTGCGGTCGGGGACGCGCTCGGTGCGGGTGGCCATGCCTGTTCGGTGCCTGTGCGGAATCTATGCGGACAGCAAGGAACCGGCGATGGCATCCGCGATGAGCGCGGCCTTCTGCTCGGGCAGACCGATCCCGCAGGCATGCGCGTACGCCCGCTTGCGAACCTCGGAAATCTGTGCGGGATCCAGTGTGATCGGTGGCCCTTTGGGTGGCGGCGTCGCGGCGGCGGGGGCGCCCCGTTTTCTCTTGAGCGAGTTAGCCAGCGCTTTGACCACCCCGTTGGCGCTTTCGGAGGCAAGCGATTTGCTGAACTCCGCCGCGGCGTTCCTGGCCAGTTCCAGGACGTAGTCTTTGGCGGCGACCGCGCACGAGCTCGCCGCGACGGCGAAGGCGAACTGATCCACGTCGAATCCCAGCGCGCCGTCGGACGATTTGGGAGAGGAAGCGGCTTCGATGAATTCGAGTCCGAGGCTGTCGATGAGGGGCACCTCCGCGGGCGCCAGCCGTGTCAAGACGGAACGTGTCAGTTCGAAGCTCAAATCGTCGGCACGCTTCACCGGCCGTCCTCCCGTCCCGTAGCCCAAGCGGATGATATAGGAGGCCGCGGGGCGTTTGCGGACACTTTCGCCCACCACCCCCTGCGGTGACGTCGCCGGCGTTGCCGCCACGGCAACCGTTGGTGCGATAGACGCACTTCGGGGGTGTCGCACTGCGGCATTGCCGCAGTGCGGGTATTGAAGTGTAATCACCGTGGCGAGGGGCATACTGAACCGATGGAGCCGGATTACGACGTGCTGGTAATCGGGTCGGGGTTCGGGGGCAGCGTGACGGCGCTGCGGCTCACCGAGAAAGGGTATCGCGTTGGAGTGCTGGAGGCCGGCCGGCGCTTTGCCGACGAGGACTTCGCAGAGACGTCGTGGAACCTGCGCAAGTTCCTATGGGCGCCACGGCTGGGCTGCTACGGGATCCAGCGAATCCACTTGCTTCGCAACGTGATGATCCTGGCCGGCGCCGGTGTCGGGGGCGGATCGCTCAACTACGCCAACACCCTCTACGTCCCGCCGGAGCCGTTCTTCGTCGACAAGCAGTGGGCGCACATCACCGACTGGCGGGCCGAGTTGATGCCGCACTACGCGCAGGCGCAGCGGATGCTCGGGGTGGTCACCAACCCGACGTTCACCGACGCCGACCGCATCATGAAGGAAGTCGCCGACGAGATGGGATTCGGGGACACCTTCGTTGCGACACCGGTGGGGGTGTTCTTCGGGCCCGACGGCTCCAAAGCCCCCGGAAAGCGGGTGCCCGATCCTTACTTCGGTGGGGCGGGCCCGGCGCGCACCGGCTGCATCGAATGTGGTTCGTGCATGACGGGATGCCGCCACGGCGCCAAGAATACGTTGGTGAAGAACTACCTCGGCCTTGCGGAATCGGCCGGGGCGCAGGTGCATCCGATGACGACGGTGCGGGGATTCCGGCAGCGGTCCGACGGTCTCTGGCAGGTGGACGTCGTCGACACCGCGCGGCGGGTACGCCCGGGCCGCAGCCGCAAGACCTTCACCGCGACGCATCTGGTTCTGGCCGCAGGCACCTACGGCACCCAGAAACTGCTCTTCAAGATGCGCGACGAAGGGCGCCTGCCCAAGCTGTCCGACAAGCTCGGCGTGCTGACCCGGACCAACTCGGAATCGATCGTCGGCGCCGGGCGCCTGAAGGTCGGCGACGACCTCGACCTCACCCACGGCGTCGCGATCACGTCCTCGATTCACCCGAACGACGACACCCACATCGAGCCGGTTCGCTACGGCAAGGGTTCCAACGCCATGGGTCTGTTGCAGACGTTGATGACCGACGGAGCCGGGCCGCAGGGCACCGACGTGCCGCGCTGGCGTCAGCTGCTCGATCAGGCTGCCCAGGACCCGCGCAAGATGTTGCGGATGCTCAACCCGAGCCACTGGAGCGAGCGCACCGTGATCGCGTTGGTCATGCAGCACCTGGACAACTCGATCACCACCTTCACCAAACGCGGCCGCCTCGGTGTCAGGCGGATGAGCAGCAGACAGGGCCACGGCGAGCCCAATCCGACGTGGATTCCGGCGGGCAACGAAGTGACCCGTCGGCTCGCGGAGAAGATCGACGGCGTGGCAGGCGGTACCTGGGGTGAGCTCTTCAACATCCCGCTCACGGCGCACTTCCTGGGCGGTGCCGCCATCGGCGAGGACCCCGAGCACGGTGTCATCGATCCCTATCAGCGGGTGTACGGCTATCCGACACTGTCTGTGATGGACGGCGCGGCCATCTCGGCCAATCTGGGGGTCAACCCGTCGCTGTCGATCACTGCCCAGGCCGAGCGCGCAACATCATTGTGGCCCAACAAGAATGGACGCGACATCCGCCCCGTCCAGGGTGCGCCGTACCGTCGGCTGGAACCGATCCCGCCCGAACGTCCGGTGGTGCCCGCCGGCGCACCGGGAGCGCTGCGCTGGTCGCCGATCGCCTAGACTGTCCCCCGCCGCACTGGAGGGACGTGGGTAGTGAAACGGGACTGCGGCTCCCGGCGATCGACCGCCACTAAACTGGCCGGGTGGAATTGCAGCCGCCCTCGTCGCAGCGCCCGGTCCTGGTGGTCGACTTCGGTGCGCAGTACGCCCAGCTGATCGCGCGGCGGGTGCGCGAAGCCAGGGTGTTCTCCGAGGTCATCCCGCACACCGCCACCGTCGAGGAGATCAGGTCCGCCGACCCGCAGGCCATCGTGTTGTCCGGCGGGCCGGCCAGCGTATACGCCGAGGGTGCGCCGCAACTCGAACCTGAGCTGTTCGACCTAGGCATTCCGGTGTTCGGCATCTGCTACGGCTTCCAGGCGATGGCGCAGGCCCTCGGCGGCACGGTCGCCCGCACGGGCACCAGCGAATACGGCCGCACCGAGCTGAAAGTCCTTGGCGGTGAACTTCATTCCGGTCTCCCGGAGCTGCAGCCGGTGTGGATGAGCCACGGCGACGCGGTGACAGGCGCCCCGGCCGGATTCGAGGTCGTGGCCAGTAGCGCCGGCGCCCCGGTCGCGGCATTCGAGGACCGTGCTCGGCGGCTTGCCGGCGTGCAGTACCACCCCGAGGTGATGCACACCCCGCACGGCCAGCAGGTGCTGAACAGGTTCCTGCACGATTTCGCCGGAATCGGCGCTCACTGGACCCCGGCGAACATCGCCGACTCCCTTATCGAAGGTGTGCGTTTCCAGATCGGCAGCGGACACGCGATCTGCGGCCTGTCCGGCGGGGTGGATTCGGCTGTCGCGGCCGCCCTGGTGCAGCGCGCGATCGGCGACCGGCTCAGTTGCGTGTTCATCGACCACGGACTTTTGCGGGCAGGTGAACGAGCCCAGGTGGAACGCGACTTCGTGACGGCCACCGGAGCCAGGCTGGTAACCGTCGATGCCGAGGCGCGGTTCCTGCAGGCGCTGTCCGGCGTGACCAATCCCGAAGGCAAGCGCAAGATCATCGGCCGCGAATTCATCCGCGCGTTCGAGGCTGCGGTGCGAGACACGTTGGGCGGCAACGAAGCCGAGATAGAGTTCCTGGTACAGGGCACGTTGTACCCCGATGTGGTGGAGTCCGGTGGGGGAGCGGGCGCGGCGAATATCAAGAGCCACCACAACGTGGGCGGACTGCCCGACGACCTGAAGTTCCGGCTCGTCGAGCCGTTGCGCCTGCTGTTCAAGGACGAGGTTCGGGCGGTCGGCCGAGAACTGGGGCTTCCCGAGGAAATCGTGGCCCGCCAACCGTTTCCCGGTCCGGGGCTCGGTATCCGGATCGTCGGTGAGGTGACCTCGGCGCGGCTGGACACGCTGCGCAGGGCCGACACCATCGTCCGGGAGGAACTGAGCGCGGCCGGGCTGGACAAGCAGATCTGGCAATGCCCCGTGGTGCTACTGGCCGACGTCAGATCTGTCGGCGTGCAGGGCGACGGCCGCACCTACGGGCATCCGATCGTGTTACGGCCGGTGTCCAGTGAGGACGCGATGACCGCCGACTGGACGCGGATTCCCTATGAAGTGCTCGAACGCATTTCGACCCGCATCACCAACGAGGTTCCCGAAGTCAACAGGGTGGTGCTCGATGTGACGAGCAAGCCGCCCGGCACCATCGAGTGGGAGTGATGCCGGGCCTTTCGTCAGTCCGAAGGGCCTGGGCGTCCGATGTATTCGGCGAGCACTCGGCTCACCAGCGTTTCAATCGTGGATTCGATCGAATTGGCCAGCGTTCCGGTGACCGCAGCCACCGCCTGGGTGCGAAACCGCACCAGCATGGTGATCAGCTCGGCCATCTGCGTGTCGTTGGGTAGCGACTCCCCGAGCCGGATGATGTCTTGCACCCGCTCGAAACCGATCCGCACCAGGATGTCGCTGACCGCGTCGATGTGCGGCTGGATCTCGGCATGCGCGTCGATGAGTGCGTCGATCGACACACCGAACCCGCGCATCTCGTCGAATGCTTCGATCAAGGTTGGCCGCAACACGACGACGGCCTCCGGATCGCCTTCGTCGATGCGGAACAGACCGGCCTCCAGCAACCGCTCATAGGCCTTGTCGTCGTCGATGAGCCGACGGGCCTGCGTGCGCGTCATCGCCTTGGGTTTCTCGGCTGCCCACGTTCCGATGATGGCCGACTCGAGCCCGAGCACCTCGCCGATGTTCTTGCCCTGCTCCCAAGCGCTGAGCATCTCGTGGACGTGCGCGATGTTGTAGCCGCGGTCGAGCATGGACGTGATCAGCCTCAGGCGGGTCAGGTGGGTGTCGTTATACAGCGCGATACGCCCCACCCGCAGCGGCGCGTGCAACAGGCCGCGGTCGCGGTACACCCGGATGTTGCGCGTCGTGGTGCCCGCCAGCCGGGCCAACTCGTCGATGCGGTACTCACCGGAGTCGGGTTTGAGGTGAGGCTGGCGCACCGCGGCGTCGAAAAGTTGCGACACCGCGGTCTCGATCACGTCCAGGGATTGGCGCTTCACCCTGGCGGGCGCCCGGCGCAGATTGCCCACAATGCCGGCGACTGCTGCGACCGGGGGCCGGGACTGCCGGCGCGAGACCATCACGTTCCGGTGTGGGCCGCGACGGGCACATCGACGGCACGGCGCACCGCGGTGTAGTCGGAACGGCGGAAGTCGCGCATCTGTCGAAGGTACTGCGTCGCAAAGCCCGGATACATCGCGGCGTTGAACCCGTCGGGCGTCAGGTACCAGCTGTTGCAGCCCGACATCCACGTGGTGCGGGTCAGGCGCTTCTGGATCTTCTTGTTGTACCGGCGCTGGACATCGGCCCGCACGTCGAGGTAGCGCAAGTCGCCGGACAGGATCGTCTTGACGGCCTTCACCGCGTATTCGATCTGTGCCTCGACGTACACCAGCAGGGAATTGTGGCCCGGTCCGGAGTTGGGCCCGCACATCAGGAAGAGGTTCGGAAAGCCGTGGACGCTAATGCTTTTGAAAGCCTGCGCGTGTCCGTTCCATTCCGATTCGACGGATCGGCCGCCGAGACCGATCACGGGGAACGGCGGCCCGGACAGGTGGACGTCGTAACCCGTCGCGAACACGATCGCGTCCAGGTGGTGTTCGATCCCGTCGCTGGTGCGAATGCCGACCGGACTCAGCGTCGCGATGGGCCAGGTGATGAGCTTGCAGTTGTCGCGCTGCAATGCGGGGTAGTAGTCGCTGGAGACCAGCATGCGTTTGCAGCCCGGTGTGAAGTCCGGCGTGAGCTGGCGGCGCATCCAGGGGTCGGCGACGGCGGCGTGAAGGTGGGCCTTCGCCAGCCGTGCCACCACCGCCGACAACGGCGACTTCCACACCAACGCGGTGGCGGCCGCTTCGTGACCCCAGAAGAGAGCCTCGCGCGCCAGCTCCTGGGCGACGGGAACGCGGGCGAACAGCGACTGCACCGCATCGGGCATCCTGGTGTCCGGCCGGGGCAGGACCCAACCCGGTGTGCGCTGGAAGACCTTGACGAACTGCGCCGTCTTGACGAGTTCCGGGACGATCTGCACCGCGCTGGCTCCGGTGCCGATCACCGCCACGCGCTTGCCGGTGAAGTCATATCCGTGATCCCAGGCCGCGCTGTGGATCTTGCGACCCTGGTAGGTATCGATTCCGCGGATATTCGGGAGTTTGTGGTCGGCCAGCGGACCCGAGGCCATTACCACGGTCCGCGCGCGGAAGATCTTGCGCTGCTTGGTCTTAACCGTCCATATGCCGGCGCTCTCATCGAACGTCAGCGCGGTGGTCTCGCTGTTGAACCGGATCCGGCGGCGCAGGTCGAACTGGTCGGTCATGTCCTCGATATGGGTACAGATCTCGCCGCCCCGTGGGTAGGCGCGTGACCACGAGGGGTTCTTGACGAAGGAGAACGAGTACAGCAGTGACGGGATGTCGCAGGCGACACCGGGATAGGTGTTGTCCCGCCAGGTTCCGCCGACCCGGTCGCCGCGTTCGAGGATGACGATGTCGTCGATCCCGGCCTGGGTGAGCCTGATCGCCGCGCCCAGGCCGGTGAAGCCCGCCCCGACGATGAGAGTGTCATGGACCTGGTTGTCGGTCATGTCAGGCGGCGGGTTTGTGGGTCAGCTCCTTGAACCAGCTGGGAATCGGTCTGAGTAGGGCCCGCGGATATCGGTCGGAGGCCCACACCATCGGGTTGGCCAGCCAATGGTAGGGGTGGCGTGGGTTGACGACCATCGCGGCGTGCAGTTTGAGAATCTGGTATGTCGGCACCCGCCAGGTG
This sequence comes from uncultured Mycobacterium sp., assembly GCA_964511995.1. Lineage (GTDB taxonomy): Bacteria > Actinomycetota > Actinomycetes > Mycobacteriales > Mycobacteriaceae > Mycobacterium. The sequence continues at coordinate 25,899 of CAZEHT010000019.1, read as the reverse complement.
TTTTCGCCGCGGCCGCCGAGCTTCCTGAACCTCTTCACCGCGTTGTAGAGCATCTCCGGCTCCATGCCCATGCCGATGATCTCGTTGCGGATCCGGTTGAGTAGCGGCACGTACATGATTGCGCCGAGGATGAGGCCCGGGGTGGCGACCGTGCCGACGAATTCGATGGCCAGCCTTCGCGCCTTGGCGTGCCCGATCATGTCGAGGACCTCGAAATCGACTGCTATGTGACGTGATTCGTCGTTGTTGATCTTCTCGAATACCTGGTGGCAGACGGGATCCTCGACCTCGTCGAGCAGGAACTTCAGCAGTGCGCCGTCCAGCGCGACCTCCAGCATCGGGATGACGGTACCGAGGATGGACAGCGACATCGTGTCGGCGTACTGGTCGAGCCACTCGATGGCCAGCCGGATATTGACGTTCGGCTCGGGCATCTCCTCGTCGTCGAGCATTCCCCACCGCTTCATCAGTGCCAGCTCGGCGTTGGCATGCCGCTGTTCCTCGGCGTGGAAGTAGCGGTAGATCTCGGCGATGGTGGGTGTGGGGGCCTTCTTGGCGAGCGCGGCGAAACCGCGGGCGCCGATGTTCTCGATCCAACACAAGTCCGCCATGAATGCCTTGAGCTTGGGCCGCATCTCGTCGGTGATGGTTTCGGTGCCCGGCGCGTCCCAATCGATGTCGGCCAGCGCCCATTGCCGGTCCTTGATCTTGTCGAGCATTACGTCCATGTCGATGGCCATGGCTACCTCCTTGGGTTATGAGCTGACTGCGCCGCCGATGCGCGACACCATGGCGATGCCGCGCGTGAACGTGGTGGGCGCGAATCGTTTCATGCCCCAGCCAATCCGGGCCTCGAACTGGGGCATGCAGTACAGGCCGCCGCGGTCGTTGGTGTCCAGACACATGCGCGCGACCCGCTGCGGTGCCATTCCCACCCACCGCATCAATCGATCGGCGAAGGCCGTGGACTCGGCGGTGATGCGTCCGGCATTGACGATGTTGGTTTTGACGAAGGTGGGGCACAGCGCGGTGACGTGGATCGGGGTTCCGCTCAGTTCGGCGGCAAGGGTTTCCGAAAGCGACAGGGCGGCGGCCTTGCTCACGTTGTAGGCGGCCATGCCGGGCGCGGCGCCGAACGATGCGGCGGAAGCGACGTTGATGATGCCTGCCGGGCGGGCGGCCTGGCGCAGGATCGGCGTGAACACGTGGCAGCCGTGAATGGGACCCCACAGGTTGACGCCCAGAGTCCAGTGCCAGTCCTCGAGAGGAATGTCCCCGATGTTGCGGCCTCCGGCCCCGACGCCGGCGTTGTTTACGACCAGTGTGGGAGCACCGTCGAACCAGGATTGCGCTTGCGCCGCAAGGGCTTCGACGTCGTCGATCGCCGACACGTCGCAGTGGACCGAAACGGCCGAGCCGCCTTGGCCGGTGATGGCGTCGACGGTGCGCTGTGCGGATACCTCGTCGATGTCGCCGCAAACCACGCGGTTTCCCCGGGCGGCAAGTTCGACGGCGAAAGCGGCGCCGATTCCACTGCCGGCCCCGGTCACGACCGCGCGTCCCGCCCTGCTGCGTTTGGTTCCGAACACCATGGCTTCCCCTAGGCGTCCTGGACTTCCCAGATTTCCTGGACTTCCCAAGTTTCCGAGACGATCGCTTCAGCGGTGTTCAAGGGACCTCCGTCCTTGCGCTCGCCGTTGAGCACGAATGAAATACAAACAATCGACAATGCCATTTGTCAATGGCAACATTTGATAACGGCCGGGTGGTCGCGGCGTCGGAAACCGCAGCGTCAAGCTTTCCTCGCATGCTGCCGGAAAACCTGGTTCTATCAGCGCGGCATCACTACCATCCCTGACCATGGTCACGGCTTGTGCTGCCCGGGTGGTGTACGCCTAGAGCGGGAGATATGCAGTTGGACTGGTCGGTGATCCTTCAGGCTCGGGCGACGAGAAATGCCCCTGATGAAAGGGAGCCAACTTGGTGACCACACCCGAGGGACCCGACGGACTCGAAGGACTCGACGAGCGCGACCTGCACTGGTTGCCCCCCAAGCCCAAGCGCGACCGCAGTCTCGTCGTCGCCGGCGCGGTGGTGAGCGTTTTGCTGCTGGTCGGACTCGTTTTTTCGCTGTTCCGCGGACCCGACGCGATTCTGCGCGGCGAGCAGGCCGATGTCGTCACCATCGGCACCACCGAAGGCAGTGCCGACTTCTGGCCCATCCTGCAGCGGCTGGCCGCCGACGAGGGCATCACGATCCGTGTGGTGAATTTTGCCGACTACTCCCAGCCCAACCCAGCGTTGGCACAGGGGCAGACCAACCTCAACCTGTTCCAGCACCTGCAGTTCCTGGCCAGCTACAACGTGGCCGCCGCGCAGAACCTCACTCCAGTTGGATCGACGGTCGTGGTGCCGCTGGGGCTGTATTCGCAACGCTACAAATCCGTGGACGAGCTGCCTGACGGCGCCGAGGTCGCCATTCCCAACGACCCCACCAATCAAGCCCGGGCACTGCTGGTCCTGCAAGAGGCCGGCCTGGTTGCCCTGCGCGGCGGCGGGAGCACGGTGTCCACCCCGGCCGACGTCGACCCCGCGGGATCGCGGGTACGGGTGGTGCCCATCGCCGCTCAGCAGACGGTGACCTCGCTGCCGTCACTCGCGGCTGCCGTCATCAACAACGGGTTCGCCCTCGACGCCAACCTGGACCCTTCATCGGCCATCTACAACGACGATCCGAACAGTCCTGCCGCCGAGCCCTACATCAATGCGTTCGTCTCCCGCGAAGAGGACAGGAATAACCCGACGTACCGAAAGATCGTCGAGCTGTACCACAGCCCGGAGGTGACCAAGGCCGTCGTCGACGCGTCGAAGGGCACCGCGGTGATCGTGGACACACCGGCCGAGCAACTGCAGCAGATCACCCGAAACCTGGAGACGCAGATCCGTGCGAGCTGAACCGGGCGCGCTCAAGGAGAGCACATGACAGCCATCGTCGAATTCGTCGATCTCACAAAGACCTATCCCGTCGAAGGCTCGAGGGAGACCTTCGAGGCGCTCGAGTCGGTGACGCTGAGTATCGAGGCGGGCAGCATCTACGCGATCATCGGCGGCTCCGGCGCGGGCAAGAGCACGCTGGTGCGGATGATCAACGCACTCGAACGGCCCACCTCCGGCCAGGTGGTCATTGAGGGCACGGACATTACGACGTTGAGCGCCAAGCAGATCCGGTCCCTGCGAACCCGCATCGGCATGGTGTTCCAGCAGTTCAACCTGCTCAATTCGCGAACCGTTTACGGCAACATCGCGTTCGCGCTGGAGGCCGCCGGCGTTCCCACCGACCAGCATCGCAACCGCATCGCCGAACTGCTGCATTTCGTCGGCCTGGCGGAGAAGGCGTGGTCGTATCCCCGGCAACTGTCCGGCGGGCAGAAGCAGCGTGTCGGTATCGCGCGGGCGCTGGCCGCCAACCCGAAGATCCTGCTGGCTGACGAGGCGACGTCGGCGCTAGATCCCCAGACCACGAACGACGTCCTGCAGTTGCTCAAGCGGGTGAACTCGGAACTGGGCATCACCGTCGTGGTGATCACCCACGAAATGGACGTGGTGCGCAAGATCGCCGACCGAGTTGCCGTCCTGGATCGCGGTGTACTGGTCGAGGAGGGCGACGTCTACACCGTCTTCACCGATCCGCGGGCTGAACTCACCCAACGGATCGTGACCAACACGCTGCACGCCAAGCCGTCAGCCACCGATACCGGCGAGCTGGCGCAGCGCTATCCCGGCCGGCTCGTCACCCTGAAGATCTCCGACGAGAGCCGTGTTGGCAGCGTCCTGGCCCGCGCCGTTCGAGCCAGCGACGTCGACTTCGAGTTCGTGTACGGGGGTATCTCGGCGCTGAAGGGACGCTCCGTCGGCAACATCACGCTCGCGGTGCGGGGCCCGGATGCCGCAGTGGACGACTTCATGGCACACCTGAGTTCGGAGATCGACGTGCAGGAGCTGGCATGAACATCAACTGGGAGGTGCTGCGGCCGATCTTCTGGGAGTCGGTCTGGCAGACGCTGCAGATGGTGGTGACCACCCTGGTGCTCGGCGGGCTCTTCGGGCTGGTTCTCGGGGTGCTGCTCTACACCACTCGCAAGGGCGGGATCCTGGAGAACACCTGGGTCTACACCATCCTCAACATCATCGTGAATTTCGTGCGCCCGATACCGTTCATCATCTTCATCGTGGCCATCGGTCCGCTGACACTGTCGGTGGTGGGCACCACGATCGGAACCCGGGCGGCGATCTTCGCGCTGGTGATCGCGGCGACGTTCGGCATCTCACGCATCGTCGAGCAGAACCTGGTATCGATCGACCCGGGTGTGGTCGAAGCGGCACAGGCCATGGGCGCCAGCCCGTTTCGGATCATCACCCGAGTGCTGCTGCCCGAGGCTCTCGGACCGCTGATCCTCGGGTACACGTTCGTCTTCATCTCGGTGGTCGACATGACCGCGGTCGCCGGATCGATCGGCGGCGGCGGGCTGGGCAACTTCGCCATTGTCTACGGCTACCAGCGGTTCAACTGGGGGGTCACCTGGCTGGCCGTGCTGACCATCATCGCGATGGTCCAGGCTGCACAGTTCCTCGGCAACTGGCTGTCCGGCAAAGCTCTGCGGCGCTGAGTCGTGCCGGCTGTCGCCTCCGTTGGGTGGCTGCCACCGCCGACTTCATTCCCGAAAGAGCCCGTCCTATTCGTTTCTGCTTGACGGTGTCGTTAGGTGGGTGTTTAACTCACGTATCGAACATACGTTCGAAACATGTATGGATTTCGAAGCGCCCGGAGGTGGGGTGATGACGGCGGCACCGGCGTGTGAACAACACCGCTTCGATCGTGCTGAACAGCTACAACAGCTGCGCCGTCAGATGGCGGCCGTGTCGTCGAAGACAGGTGCGGAACGGCGCGGGCAAGCCGGTGAAGATGACGTCCTGCCCTCGTCTGTTAGTTTGCTTCCGATCCCCGATTCGCTGGTCGACTTGCTTCCTTGCGGGTTGCCCAGGGGAGCGGTGGCCGTCCTGACGGGGGCGCGTTCGTTGTCGCTGAGCATGGCCGCGGCGGTGACGGCGGCCGGTGGTCATGTCGCAATCGTCGGCCAGCCCGATATCGGTCTGCTGGCGGCTGCGGAGATGGGAGCGGACCTGGAGCGGTTGGCGGTGATCCCCGACCCGGGAGCCGACCCGGTGGAAGTGGCGACCGTGCTGATGGACGGCCTGGATCTGGTGGTGCTCGGTCTTCGGGGGCGCGCTGTGGCGCCGAGTCGTGCACGGGTGGTGACGGCACGCGCCAGGCACAAGGGATGCACTCTGGTGATCACCGACGGCGAGTGGCCGGGGGCGTCGGTCAGGCTGGAGGCCCGGGTCTGCGGGTACGACATCGCCGGCGGCCGGCTGCCGGGATTCGGGCGGATCAGCCGAGTCCGGCTCTCCATGCGGGCCGGTGGAAGGTCGCGGACCCGGGTGGGGTAGATGCCGGGACGGGTACTGGCGATTTGGTGCATGGACTGGCCGGCGGTGGCCGCCGCGACTGCGGCCGGCTTGCCGGCCACGACACCGGTGGCGGTGACGCTGGCCAACCGCGTGGTGGCGTGTTCGGCCGCCGCCCGCTCGATGGGAGTCCGGCGGGGACTGCGCAGGCGAGAGTCGCAGGCCCGCTGTCCGCAGTTGCACGTCGTCATCGCCGACGAGTCCAGGGACGCACGGTTCTTCGAAAGCGTCACCACGGCCGTGGACGAGCTGGCACCGCGTGCGGAGGTGCTGCGCCCGGGGCTGCTGGTGGTGCCGGTGCGGGGGCCGGCGCGCTACTTCGGCTCCGAGCGCGACGCCGCGGAGCGGCTGGTCGACGCGGTCGCCGCGGCGGGAGCCGAATGCCAGGCAGGTATCGCAGATGAGTTGCCCACCGCTGTCTTGGCCGCGCGGGAAGGCCGGGTCGTCGAACCGGGCGGGGACGCGGAGTTCCTCTCCGTGCTGTCGATCCGGCAGCTGGCCGCGGAGCCCAGCTTGTCGGCACCCGGGCGCGATGACATGGTCGACTTGTTGTGGCGCATGGGAATTCGCACTATCGGTGCGTTCGCCTCGCTGTCACGCGCGGAGGTGGCGTCCCGGTTCGGTGCCGATGGCGTGTTGGCGCATCGCATCGCCCGCGCCGATCCGATCCGGGGCCCGTCGGGGCGCGAGTCGTCGCCCGAAGTGGACGCCGTGATGAATTGCGACCCCCCGATAGACCGGATCGACGCGGCGGCGTTCGCGGGCCGATCCCTGGCCGCCGAGCTGCACCGAAGCCTGGAGTCGGTCGGTGTCGGCTGCACGCGGCTGGCCATTCAGGCGGCTACCGTAGACGGTGCCGAACTCAGCCGGGTATGGCGGTGCGCCGAGCCGTTGACCGAGGACGCGACCGCCGACCGGATACGCTGGCAGTTGGACGGCTGGCTTAATCGACGCAACCCCGGCGATCGGCCAACGGGCCCCATCGCTGTGCTGCGGCTGCAGCCGATCGAGGTGATTTCCGCTGGAGCACTTCAACTTCCGCTATGGGGCGGCACCGGAGACGAGGACCGGCTGCGGGCCCGCCGGGCACTGCTGCGGGTGCAGGGACTGCTCGGGCCGCACGCCGTGCAGCTGCCGGTGCTCAGCGGAGGGCGTGGTCCGGCCGAGCGCATCACCTACGTACCACTGGGCGACGAACCGCTGGCGCGAGCCGACCCCGGTCAGCCGTGGCCCGGACGGCTGCCGGAACCCGCCCCCTCTGTGCTCATCGAGGAGCCCGTGGAATTGCTCGATGCCCGAGGCGATCCGGTCCATGTCACCGGGCGGGGCCTGTTCTCGGCGGATCCGGTTCGGTTGGCCGGTTCACGCGAGTCGTCGGGGACCAAGGGCTATCTTGGCCCGCTACGCTGGTGGGCGGGACCATGGCCGGTGGACGAGCGGTGGTGGGACGCGCAGCCCGGTTCGGCCGGGCCTACCGGGCGAGCTCAGGTTCTTATAGAAAATCACTCCGTAAGCCGCTCCGCGACAACCGAATCCGGTCCCGCATTGCTGTTGTGCTACCGGCGCCGGCAATGGTTTGTGGAGGGGGTCTACGAATAGCGGGTAACCGCTCAACCGAGTCCGGGTCAACCGAGTCTGCGCGCGAACTGCCCGACCCGGTTCACGAACCGATCGAAGAATGCGGCCGGGTCGACGTCGACACCGATCAACGCGTTCGGGGCGCGCCCCCAGCGTCGCGACCAGTCGGCCAACGTCATCCCGCGCGTCAAGGTGCCGGTCAGTTCGATGTCGACGGCCACCGGCCGGGCAACCACCACCTGGGGATCCAGCGCCACCGCGGCCGCCAACGGGTCGTGCAGATGGGCGAGATAGCCTTCGCCCTGGTCGTAGTGGAACTCGAAATAGAACCGCATGGCGTCCTCGAGCACCCGGATCAACGGGTTCTCGGCGACCGATCGAGTTCCCCGCGGGTCGTGCTCGCTCATCGGCGCCGTCGGTGAACCCGCCGCGGCGGCCAGCCTGCCCAGGATCGCCGGCGTCATCGCGATTTCCTCGGTCAGGTTGAGTCCCAAGACGATCGGAAGATGCCGGGGGTCCTCGCCGCCCCATGCCGCGCCCCAGGCGCTGAAAACCTCGGCGGCTGCTTCGGGATCGACGCTGATGTTCCACTCCGCAACCGGGGTGGTATTGCCGCGGTAGCCGAACGAGCCGCCCATGATGACCAACCGGCGTAGCAGCGTCGGAAGTGCCGGCTCGGCGCGCAGCGCCAGGGCCAGGTTGGTCAGCGGTCCGGTCGCAACGCCGACCAGCTCGCCTGGGTCGGCATGCGCCGCCCGAATCCAGGCCTGCGCCGAATCGTGTTCGGTCAGTGAGCGATCCGTGGGTGGCAACTCGGCGTACCCCAGCCCGGCGGGACCATGGGTGTCCTCCGCGGTGCGCAGTGGGCAGGCGACGGGAGCATCGGCGCCTCTCGACACCGGGATCGCGGCCCGGCCGCGCGGCGAGCCGCACAGTTCGAGCAGTCGTAGGTTGTTCGAGCACACCTGGTCGACGGCGACGTTGCCGCCGGTCGACGCGATGCCGACCAGCCGGGCGTCGGGACTGGCGAGCAGATACACCAGCGCCATCGCGTCGTCTACGCCGGTGTCGACGTCGGCAAAGACCGGGAGCGTAACATCGGCTACACCCGATGTGCCTGCCGCAGAAGTCATTCCGAAACCCTACCCCGCAGGCGAGTCGTTGTGCGCACCGCCGGCCACCGGTAACCGGCACAGGTTCGATGGTCGGCCGGGCTCTCGTCGAGCGACGGTCTACCAGTGCACGCCCGGCACCAGACGCACCACCTGTTTGACCCCCCGGAGAACACGCAGGGAACCCGAGGCCGGGGCGGATGGTCCGTTGTGGTGCGCAGGGCTCGCCGAGGCAGGCCGCGAGGGCGCGGCTTCGGTCGGCTTCTGGCCACGTGCGGCGGGAGAGTCCGGATAACCCAGGTACAGCTGATGCAACACGCGCCGGGACAGCTTCGGCGTGAAGTAGTGCCCGATATCGGCGAGGGTCCCCAGCGGAGTGTCGATGCGGACCGGCTTCTCGACCAGCCCCCGCACCACCATGGCCGCGGCGTGCTCGGCGCTGATTGCCGGCACCGGGTTGAGACGCTTGGACGGGGCGATCATCGGTGTCGCCACCAGCGGCATATGGATGGTCGTGAACGTCACGCGATCCGACAGCGTTTCGGTGGCGACCACGTCGGCGAACGCGTCGAGCGCGGCCTTGCTCGGCAGATAGGCGGAATAGCGCGGCGAGTTCGCCTGCACTCCGGCGCTGGAGACGTTGACGACGTGGCCGAAGCGTCGTTCGCGCCAGTGCGGCAGCAGGGCAAGCACCATTCGCACCGCGCCGAAGTAGTTGACGGCCATCACGCGTTCGTAGTCGTGCAGGCGGTCGGTGGAGGCTTCGACGGACCGGCGGATCGAGCGGCCGGCGTTGTTGACCAGGTAGTCGACATGGCCGAAGTCGGCCAGGATGCGTTCGACGGTGGTGTCGACGGAAGCCGAATCGGTGATGTCGCAGGGGAATGCGTGGGCCTCACCGCCCGCCGCGCGGATCTCGGCGATCAGTTCGTCGAGAGCCGTGGCATTTCGCGCCAAGGCGAAAACGGTTGCGCCGCGCTGCGCGACGGCGATCGCCGAGGCGCGCCCGATCCCGCTGGAGGCGCCGGTGATGACGACGTGGCGCCCTGCCAGCGCGTGGCCCGCTACGGGACGCCGGGTGCGCCGAGGGTCCAGGTGCTCCGCCCAGTAGTGCCACAGAACCGGTGCGTACGAGGCGAAATCCGGAACGGCTATTCCCGTGCCGTGTAACGCATTTGCGGTGTTCACCGCGGTGAACACCGGGGTCTTGTCGATGACGTCGAGGACTTCGCCGGGAATGCCGAGCTGGGTGGCCAGCGCGTTTCGCCACACCCTTGCCCGCCCGCGCGGGGCCATGAACGGGGCCGACACCAGTTTGGGCAGAGCCGCCCGTACCGGAGGCAGCCCGGCGGCCGGGGCAAGCGCACGGTAGATCCCGCGCACGCTGACGTCGTGGGGAGCGGTGAGATGGAAGGTCCGGCCGTCCGCACCGTCGCGGTGGATCAGGGCGACCAGCGCTTCGACCACGTAGTCGACCGGGACGATGTTCACCCTCCCGGTGTCGGGCAGGGCGATCGGAGTGAACTTCGGCAGTTGGGCCAGCGCGGCCAGCGTGCTGAAGAAGTAATAGGGCCCGTCGGCTTTGTCCGTCTCGCCGGTGCGTGAATCACCGACGACCACTCCCGGTCGGTACACCCGGAAGCGCAGCCCGCGCGCGGTACGTACGAGTTGCTCGGCATCGAACTTGGTGCGGTGGTAGGGCGTCGGCAGTTTCTGCCCGACGTCGAAGTCGTCTTCGGTGTACTCGCCGCGAAAAGCGCCGGCTACCGCGATTGAGGACATGTGGTGCAGTGTCGCTCCCAGCCGGGTAGCGAGCCCGACGACGGCACGCGTGCCCTCGACGTTGGCGGCACGTTGTTCGGCTTCCCCGGCGGTGAGGTCATAGATCGCCGCGCAATGCACCACATGCGCGACGCCGGCGAGGTCCGAGAGCATCCGGTCGTCAAGTGCCAGAAGGGGAGCCGTCAGGTCACCGATGAGCGGAGTCGCCCGGTCGCCCCAGTCGGCCGCGAGCTGTGCGAAGCGCGGTAGCGATGCGCGCCGCACGAGCACCCACACCCGGGCGTCGTCCTCGGCCTGCAGCAACCGGGTGACGACACGCCGTCCGATGAATCCGGTACCGCCGGTAACGAGATAGTCCATGCGGCCATGGTGGCCGCGCGGGCAGTCAGGTGTCAATCAAGGCGGGCCGTCCATCGACTGCGAGAAGGACGGCCGTAGGAACGTCCATGCACCGTGTTTCGCTCGTGCTGATCGCTAACGCGGGCTACCAATTCCGAACTGTGCGCGTTTGTCTGCGAGCGAGCAGCCTTCGGCCATGGTCATTAAGTAGGACCAATTCTTTCCCGGTGGTTGCGGGGGGAGGCTTGCGGCGGTTGTGAGCTGGTGAGACAGGATGACCTCTGATCGGGTCTCATTCACCTAGATTCGAGACGAGGACAAGAGCGCACCGCTCCGACCGAAGGGGACCCCATGCCGATCGATCCGAACGCCGTCGGCGCGAAGACGAATCCGAAGCCGTTCACATGGACTGACCGCGACACCATGCTCTACGCTCTCGGCGTCGGTTGCGGTACCGCCGACCTGGCGTTCACCACCGAGAACAGCCATGACATCCCGCAGCAGGTGCTGCCAACCTACGCGGTCATCGCCTGCCCGGCGTGGGGCGCGGCTTCCCGGGTCGGATCGTTTAACTGGGCGAAGCTGCTGCACGGCTCCCAACAGATCCGGTTGTACGCCCCGCTGCCCCCCGCGGGCAAACTCGACGTCTCATCGGAGGTCGTCGACATCCAGGACAAAGGCCCGGGCAAGAACGCGATCTTGGTGTTCAAGGGCACCGGCACGGATCCCGACACCGGCGAGGTGGTCGCCGAAACCGTCTCCACTGCCGTCATCCGGGGTGAGGGCGGCTTCGGCGGTCAGCCCGGCGAGCGACCCGCCGCTCCGGGAATCCCCGACCGTGAGCCCGACGTCACCGTCGCGCTGCCCACCACCGAGGATCAGCCCTTGATCTACCGGCTCTCCGGTGACCGCAATCCGCTACACAGCGATCCGTGGTTTGCCACCAAACTGGCCGGATTCCCGAGGCCGATCCTGCACGGGCTGTGCACGTACGGGGTGGCTGGCCGGGTCCTGGTGGCCGAACTTGGCGGCGGCGACGCCGCCAAGGTCACCGCCATTGGCGCCCGGTTCACATCGCCTGTCTTCCCCGGCGAGACGCTGACGACCTCGGTGTGGCGCACCGGACCCGGGCACGCGGTGTTCCGTACCGAGGCCGGCACGCCCGACGAGTCGGAACGGCGCGCGGTACTCGAAGACGGCACCGCCGAGTACAGGCAGTGACGGGCCGCCGGATCCGAGGCAGGGACGGGGCTTATAAGCCGCACAAGTGCGGCGAGATCGCCAGCAGGGGCCATAGGATGATGATCTGCGCGAACGCGATCACGTCGATGCCCTGCGGCAGGCGGACCTCCAGCGAGGTGGCGAACTGTTGCAGCTGCTCGGGGTGCAGCGCCGCCCACACCATCCCGATGGTGATGTAGGGCATCGCCACCCACAGCACGATCTCGATCAGCGCTTCGACGCTGATCCGGTGGCTCAGGATGCGGCGCAGCACAGTCAACAATGTGCTCCCGTCGTCGGCCCCGTGTTACCCAAGCTTCGCACATTTACCGCGCGTCGCTCAATTTTGGGCGAATACCAGGTTTGAGGACGTTCGGGTTGTCAGGATGAATTCGGGAAGTTCCGGCAGGGCGAAGGCAGGCGGTGACGTGTGAGGCTAGTCGTCGGGTATCTCGCCACCCCCAACGGAAATGACGGAGTCGCGTTGGCGGTGCGCCTGGCGCGAACGCTGGGTGCGCGACTCGACCTGTGCATGGTGCTTCCCCCGGACCGGATCCTGGGCGGGCGCCCGGGTGGCGGCAACTTCGACCCTGTCTTGAGCGCACAGGCCCGCGCGTGGCTCGACGAGGTCGTGGCCACGGTGCCCGACGACGTCGACGTCGCCACCCACATCAGTTTCAACGAGTCCTCGGCCCGGGGGCTCCTGGAGCAGTCCGCGCGCCTGGAAGCCGACGCGATCGTCATCGGCGCAGCGGCGGACGGGCTGATGGGCAGGTATTCGATCGGCTCGGTCACCGCGGATCTCCTCTATTCAGCACCGGTGCCGTTGGCATTGGCGCCCCGCGGCTTGCGGTACTCCAAGACCGAACGGGTCCGCGAGGTCACCTGCGCCGTCGGTCGGCGGCAGGGCGCCGGGCTGTTGCTGGACTACGCTGTGCGGGTGAGCCGGGCAGCGGGAACTCCGCTGCGGTTGGTGTCCCTGGTCGCGCTCGACCCGGTGTTCGGCAGGCTTCGCAACGATTCCGATGCGATCCGCGAAGCTGCGCTCGAGCATGCCGGCAAAATGCTCGATTCCGCCAAAGACCTTCTGCCCGAGGGATTTCCCGTGGTCGCGACAGTCGTAGACGGGCCGACCGTCGAGTCGGCCGTCAACAAGCTCGACTGGCACGACGGCGATCTGATCATGGTCGGGTCCGGCAGGCTCGGGCCTCCGAACCGCTTGTTCCTGGGTGCCACCGCTAACAAGATGCTGCGTGTACTGGAAGTGCCGATGATCGTCGTTCCCCGCGACCAGTTCACCGAAGACGACCTGCCCTAGTCAAACCCCGGCCACCCTGGCCACGCCGTTTACGAATCGGCGAACCGCAGTATCTCGTCGACGTCTCGGCGCGGTGTCATGATCGCTGCGTCCTCCATCGCGGGAACCCGTCCGACGCGTACGAGAACCTGCGGAATCCCGGGTTCCCGGATCATCTCGCCGACCACCGCGCGGGCCGACGCAAGCTCGGTGACGTGGGTGACCGGGCAGCTCGCCAGCTTGGCCCTGGTGCACGCGAGCAGCACCGCCGACAGTGCTTCGCCGCACGCCAGCGCGTCTCGGTAGGTGTCGTCGGGCGTAGACAGGATCACAATCCGGGCCCGGTCGTCACCGATACCGGCGCGGCGCGCGCCGTGACCCTCCACCGGGAACGACCGGTTGAGTTCCACCCGGTCCGATTCGATCGCCGATGTCAGAGCACTTCGGGGAATTCCTTCGGCATAGTTGAATGGTGCTGTCCACCAATCCAGCTCGGCTTGATATCCGGTGTTGAAGCGTTGCGCCCGCTCGGTAAGAGACGATGCCGCGGCGAGCTCGGGCCGCAGCTCGTCGGCGAGTACGTCAAGGCGGACGGTGTCGCCCGCCGCGGCGGTCACCGCCTCGCGCAGAACCGGCTCGAACGCCGCCCAGTTCGGTGGCGCCAGGAACGGGAGCCGGTCGGTGCGGCGGCGCAGGATGGCGTCCGCGGTGCGCCGTTGTGCGTCGGTGACACCCGGTGACCGGCTGAATTCGACGGTGGCCAGATGCGCCGGATCTCCGTGGTCCGGGAAACGTCGAACATCGCACGCCCAGCCGGCGGCGGCCATCGCCGCACGCAGATGATCCAGTACCGCCCCGCACCCGATCACCGCCTCGCGGCCGCCGGTGTCGGTGTTGCGGACGACCCTGCTGCGATCGAGGTGCAGTTCGAGCCGGCGCCCGTCGGCGATCCACTGCCATGGCTGGGTGTTGTGCAGCGACGGGGCGCGGGCCGCCACGGACACGGCGTTTCGGACGAGGTCGGGATGTGGGAGCGGTGCCGACACGGTGCTCACCTCCAACGGAATGGTTTCATCATCGCGGGTGCGATGCCCGCCGGCCAGTGGCGTTGGTCCCGTTTGGCGGGGGCCGAACGACCTGGCGCCGGCGTGGACGAGACGCCACTATGGAATCGACCATGAGCAGCCTGGAATCCGACGTCCCGGGCGCCCCGGCAGCCGCAGACGGGGCGCCCGCGGTGTACGAAACCCACACCGGCCTCGTGGTGCTGGTGGGCGATCGTGTCTACAAGTCCAAGAAGCCCGTCGCCACCCCGTTCCTCGACTTCTCGACCGTCGCACGGCGCGAGCGCGCGTGTGTCCGGGAGTTGGAAGTCAACCGCAGGCTGGCGCCGCAGGCATACCTCGGGGTCGCGCACCTGGTCGGTCCGGGAACCGGCGAACGCGAAGCGGTACTGGTGATGCGCCGCTATCCCGATTCCGCACGGTTGTCGACCCGGGTCAAGTCCGGCGGCCCCGGAACCGCCGGTGAGTTGACCGCCGTCGCGCGAGTGCTGGCGGAGTTCCATGCGCGGGCTCACCGCGGCGCGGAGGTTGACGCAGAGGCCACAGTCGCCGCCGTGTCACTGCGGTGGAACGCCAATCTCGACGAGATGAGACCGTTCAGCGGGACGGCGGTCTCCGGCAACGTCCTGGACCGTATCGCCGACCTGGCGCAGCGTTACCTCGCCGGACGCGGCGCGCTGTTCGCGGGCCGCATCGCCGACCGCCGCATCGTCGACGGGCATGCCGATCTCCTGGCCGACGACATCTTCTGCTGCGAAAGCGGTCCGGTCCTGCTTGACTGCCTGGATTTCGACGACCGGCTGCGCTATGTCGACGGCATCGACGACGCCGCGTTCCTGGCGATGGACCTGGAGCGCTTGGGCCGTGCTGATCTGGCCGAACGGTTCCTGGCCGACTACCGCAGGTTCGCCCACGACACGGCACCGTGCTCACTGGACGACTTCTACATCGCCTACCGGGCCGGGGTGCGCGCCAAGATCGACTGCATCCGGGTCGCCCAGGGTCATTCCGAAGCGGCCGCCGACGCCGCACGCCACCTGCAGATCGCCGTCGATCACCTGCGCGCGGCGGTACCGGTACTGGTGCTCGTCGGCGGCGGGCCCGGCACTGGAAAGACCACGGTTTCGCGTTCGCTGGCCGGAAAGTCCGGCGCACAGTTGATTTCGACCGACGATGTTCGCAAAGAGCTGCGCGCGGACGGCTCGATCGACGGTGCGGCCGGTGTCGTCGACTCCGGCCTGTACGGGGCGGCCAACGTCGCCGCGGTATACGACGAGGTGCTGAGGCGCGCACAGGTGGCCCTCAGCGGCGGGCGGTCGGTGATTTTGGATGCGACATGGCGCGATCCCGTCCAACGCGGCCGTGCCAGAGACCTGGCCGCCCGCACGTACTCGGCTATCACCGAGATCGCCTGCGTCGCAACGCTGCCAACCGCGCAGGAGCGCATCGCGCACCGCACCGCGACGGCGTCGGATGCCACCGTCGAGATCGCCGCGGCCCTCGCCGAACGCGGCGGCGACGGGGTATGGGCCGGCGCCCACCGGGTCGACACCGGCAAAGCGCTGTCCGACACCGCCGACGAGGCGGCCCGGCTGTTCCGCGGGGCCATCGACGCCCCCGGCCGACGAGGAGATGGGTCAGCATGAAGGCATTGGTGTATCACGGTCCCGGGCGGCGGGCCTGGGAGGACGTCGCCGACGCGGCGGTCGTCGACGCGGGTGACGCCGTGGTGAAGGTGGACGCCGTCACGATATGCGGAACCGATCTGCATATCCTCGCCGGCGATGGCGCGGAGGTGAGCCCGGGTCGCGTCCTCGGGCACGAAGCCGTCGGGACCGTCACCGCCATCGGATCGGGGGTACGCCGCGTGGCCGTCGGCGATCAGGTTCTGGTGTCGTGTATCAGCTCCTGCGGGAGTTGCCGGTACTGCCGCGACCGCAGCTTCGGTCAGTGCCTGGGCGGGGGCGGCTGGATTCTGGGACACCTGATTGACGGCGTGCAGGCTGAATACGTCCGCGTGCCGTTCGCGGACAATTCCACATACCCGGTGCCCGCCGGATTGTCCGCCGAGCAGATGATCATGCTGGCCGACATCTTGCCCACCTCATACGAGGTCGGTGTGCTCAACGGCGCGGTCCGGCCCGGCGACGTGGTGGCGATCGTCGGAGCGGGCCCGATCGGGCTGGCCGCGATCCTCACCGCCCGACTGCTCACGCCGAGCCACATCGTGGCCATCGACCTCGCTGATGCCCGCTTGGCGGCGGCCGGCAAGTTCGGCGCCGACATCATGGTGAATCCGCGCCGTGAGGACCCGCGGGCAGTGCTCGACAGGCTCACCGGAGGGTTCGGCGCCGATGTGTCGATGGAAGCGGTCGGAACGCCGCAAACATTCGAGCAGGCCGTCGCCCTGGTGCGCCCCGGCGGGAACGTCGCCAATATCGGAGTGCATGGCGCGCCCGCGACCTTGCATCTGGAGGACATCTGGATCAAGAACCTGACCATCACGACAGGACTCGTTGACACCTATTCCACACCGACCCTCATCGATCTGGTGGCCAGCGGCCAGCTCGACGTCTCTTCGATGATCACCCACCGCTTCGCCCTCGGCGAGTTCGAGCAGGCTTACGACGTGTTCAGCCGGGCCGGGGAGACCGGTGCGCTCAAGGTGCTACTGACTCCCTGACGGGGCTTCACCGGGATGCCGAAGGGCTGCAGCAGGTGCCACGACCGGCCAACACTATCCGGCGGGGCACCGATTACAGTCGGAGGACCCCCGGGTCGATGACCTCATTCCCTTACCCCGCCTACACTTCCGCGGCTACCGTCGACAGGGTGGCCCGCGTCAGGTCGTCCTCGTTGAAGGGATACTAAAATGTCCACCCACGCAGCGCCTCAAGGCATCCTCGTCGGCGTCGATGGCTCGCCGCCGTCGAAGGTGGCGGTCGATTGGGCCGCCCGCGAAGCGGTGTCACGCAACGTGCCGCTGAGGCTGGTGTGTGTGCTCAGCCCGCCGATACTGACCATGTGGGCGGAGGTCCCGATTCCTACGGATTACCTCCGCTGGCAGAAGGAGCAGGGTGAGGCGGTCCTCGCCGCCGCGCGTGAGGTCGTCGAGCAGGCAGCAAAGGACTCCGGCGGCATCACGGTGAGTACGGAAACGCAGTCAGGGTCGGCGGTACCGACCCTGATCGACCTGTCGTTGGACGCGGACATGATCGTGGTGGGTTCGCACGGCCGAGGTGCGCTGGCCCGAGGGCTGCTCGGGTCGGTCAGCTCGGGTCTGGTGCGTCACGCCCACTGCCCCGTCGCGGTGATTCACGACGAGGATCCGTTGGTGGACAAGCCGGCGGAGGCGCCGGTACTGGTCGGCATCGACGGCTCGCCGGCATCGGAATACGCCACCGAGATCGCATTCGACGCCGCATCACGCCGGGGAGTCGAACTCGTCGCCGTGCATGCCGTCAGCGATGTCGACCTGATCGAGATGCCGGGCGTGGACTACGCCACTTTGGAGGAGCGGGCCAACCTGCTGCTCAGCGAGCGGCTGGCGGGGTGGCAGGAGCGCTACCCGGACGTGCGGATCCGCCGATCGGTGGTGTGGGGGTCGCCCGCGAAGGTTCTGGTGGAACAGTCCCAGTCCGCGCAGCTGGTCGTCGTCGGAAGTCATGGCCGGGGCGGGTTCGCAGGAATGCTGCTCGGCTCGGTAAGCGCCGGGGTGGCTCAGGCCGTGCGTATGCCGCTGATCGTGGCCCGTAGGACATGAACGGCGCGAGGGCGTCGGCTATAACCCCGTTGGATACGATTCGGGTGTCTCGCCCTGTACCCAGGTGCTGACGGGTTCCAGCGGCTGCAGCGCGCGGGTGCGGTCGACATGGATCATCGCGTCGTACTGGTCGGCGGGCCGGACGTGGTAGTAGTGGCTTTGGCGCTCGGTGGCGGGAAGGTAGATCACCCCGATCGCGCGTGCAAGCCGCACGGTTTCTAGCGCCGGTGCGGCAGGACCGCCCTCGTGCATCCTCACCAAGAAGGCGTTCTTGCCGGTCTCGTGGAAGAGTTCCTCAACGCTGCCGGGCAATGCCGGCCGCACCGTCTTCGTCTGGGTTTCGCCGCCCCATTCCGTGGCGGCGGTCACGGTACCGTGGTAAGTCGAGAATCCGATGAGACGGGACTGCTGCCCGTAGCGTTCCCGCACCAGCTGGCCAAGCGTCAGTTGACCGTCCTCGCCGACCTCAGTGGCTCGCGCGTCGCCGACGTGGGAGTTGTGGGCCCACACGACGATTCGTGCCGGCAGGTCGTCCTGCGCGCCGCGGCGACGGTCCAGGTGGGCCAGCAGGGCGTCGAGCGTTTGGGCCATGTGACGGTCGCGCAGGTTCCACGAGGTGACCCGTCCGCGGAACATCGTGCGGTAGTACGCTTCCGCGTTGCGCACCGTCTGTGCGTTCTGCTGGGCGCAGAAGAGTTCGTCCTCGGCGACCACGCCGTCGCGGTGCAGATAGCTCACGGCATTGCGGTGTACGTCGACAAGTTGGGCCACCGCCTCGCGTTCACACGATCGCCCGGCGCCGAACGCCGCGGCGTATCCGTAGGCTTGCCCGTCGTCCGAAGAGGCGTGATCAAAGCATGCGTAACGGCCCCGTGCGCGGGCCGCTGCCGGCGGGTCGACCGTTTCCAGGTAGGTGACGACCTCCTGCATCGATTGGTGCAGGCTGTACAGATCCAGGCCGTAGAAGCCGACGGTGCCGGTACCCGCCCGTGTCGCGGGGAGTTCGTTGTGGCGGCGGAGCCAGGTCACGAAATCACGGACCACGCCGTTGCGCCACATCCACGCCGGGAACCGCTCGAACCCGGAAAGCGCATCCTCGGCGGTCGTGTCCTGACCCAGGCCGTGTACGTAGCGGTTGACGCGGTAGGCGTCGGGCCAGTCGGCTTCCGCGGCAACCGCCGTGAAGCCCTTGTGCTCGATCAGCCACTTCGTGATCTCGGCGCGCGCCGCGTAGAACTCGTGCGTGCCGTGCGAACTCTCACCGATCAGCACGACGCGGGCGTCACCGACCAGTTCGTCGAGCACCTCGGCTGGCGGCACGCCGTCGGGAGCCTCGACGGCCGCGGCGCTGACCGCCAGCGCGGGTGTTTCCGCCGCGCGGGGAGGGGCACCGACGGCCGGGCCGGCCAGCAGCGTGCGCACCTCGTCATCGCTGACCTGGGTGAAGTCCCAAAACGACTCACCCACCGCCAGAAACGGGGTGGGCATCGATGCGCACACCATGTCGTCGACCAGACCCGCGAATTCGCGGCATGTCGATTCCGGGGCGGCGGGTACCGCCACGACGATCTGCGCGGGGCTGGAGTCGCGCAGGGCCATGACGGCAGCACGCATGCTGGCACCGGTGGCGAGGCCGTCGTCGACCAGGATCACCGTTTTGCCGGTGACCTCCAGCGGCGGCCGGCCGCCCCGATACGTGGCTTCGCGGCGTTCCAATTCGCGGCCTTCACGCTCGGCAATCGCGCGCAGTTGGGCAGGGGTGACGCCGAGGCCGCGGACGACGTCGTCGTTGAGCACGATACGGCCACCACTGGCCAGTGCTCCGACGGCGAACTCCTCGTGGCCCGGCGCACCCAGTTTGCGCACGATGTAGGCGTCCAGCGGCGCCCCGAGCGCTGCCGCCACTTCGGATGCGACCGGGATGCCGCCGCGGGCCAAGCCGAGAACGACGACGTCCGGCCTGCCGCCGTAGGCCGCCAACAGCCCAGCCAGCACACGCCCGGCTTCGCGTCTGTCACGAAACAGCCTGCGTGGTTGGCGGCGCCCGGCGGTTACCGGACTGCTAGTCATCGTCTCTTCTCCCGGAACGGAAATGGCGGTCCAAGGGCCGGCGTTCGGGACCCGTGGACAGATCAGCCGGCTGACTCCACGGTAATGCGTTTAGCTTGTGGTTCGGAACTGCCGATGCCGACCGACACCGACAGGATGCCCTTGTCGTAGCTCGCCGTGATGTCGTCTTCGTCGGCGCCTGCGGGCAGCGTGATCGTGCGTTCGAATGAGCCGTAGCTGAATTCCGAACGACCATTGCGATCCTTGGTCTCGGTGCGCTCCGTCTTGATGGTCAGCATCCCGTCCTGCACGGTGACGTCGACGTCTTTGGCGGGGTCGACACCCGGAATCTCGGCACGCACGACGTAGCGCCCGTCCTTGAATTCGTCTTCGAGCCGCAGGAGGCGGCTATCGAGCACCGGTCGCATCCCTGTCATGGAGGGGAACGCCGCGAGCAGGTCGGACAGTTCTGGAATCAATGAGCGAGTATGGCGGTGCATGGGAAGCGTGCCCATCGTGACTCCTTGGGAAGGATTGGGTGTGGTTGTGTGACGATCTCATCCGACCACCGCCGACAGCCGGTTTCAATGGGCGGAAGTCCCCACCTCCGGGGTCCTTCGGCGGCCCCTCGCCGGGGAGCGATGGCTAGTCTCGGACTCGGGGATAGCCGAGGAGGTTGATTCAGACATGGGACCGCAACCGATTCGTGAATTCGACGTCTTGAGCCTGTCCGACGCCGAGGACGCCGGCGGCAAGGGCGCCAATCTGGGTGAGCTGGTGTCCGCGGGGCTGCCGGTACCGCCGGGCTTCGTGCTGCTGCGTGACTGCTACCGCTCGTCGATGCGCGCGGCCGGAGTGGACGCCCGGTTGGCGGCGCTGCACCGGCAGGCGCTGGAGCGGGTTGCCGACAACGACACCCTCAACCGCCTGTCGCAGAAGATGCAGGATCTGGTCGCCAAAGCCGGCGTCACCGACGACGTGCGTGCCGGACTCCTGTCGGCTTACCGCCGGATGGGGTCCGAGGTGTCCGTTGCGGTGCGGTCGTCGGCGACGGGGGAGGACGGGCGCGACGCGTCTTTCGCGGGCATGAATCGCACCCTGACGAACGTGGTGGGCGACGACGATCTCGTTGAGGCCGTACGCGATTGCTGGATGTCGTTGTTCGGCCCACGGGTGCTGGCCTATCGCGCGAGCCGGGGTTTCACCGGCGAACCCGCGATGGCCGTGGTGGTTCAGCAGATGATCGCCTCCGAGCGTTCGGGCGTGGCATTCACCGCCGACCCCAGCACCGGGGAGCGCGGCCACGTCGTGGTCGAAGCCGCACTCGGGCTGGGCGAGGTGGTGGTCTCCGGGCTGGTGCAGCCGGACACCTACGTCGTGGACAAGAAGACCTCGCAGGTCGTCGACACCCACATCGGCCACCAGGACTTCCGGATCGTGCGCGGCACCGACGGCCGCGACTTTACCGAGCAACTCAATCCTGCCCTGGCCGACGCGCGGGTGCTCGACGACGCGGCACTTCACCGCGTCGTCGAGTTGGCGCTGGCGGTCGAGCGTCACTACGGCTGCCCGCAGGACCTCGAGTGGGCGATCAGTGGCGGCCAGACCTGGTTGGTGCAGGCGCGGCCCATCACCACCTTGGGAGCAGCGGTGCCGGCGCCGGGCGCCGTACTGGCGCGCGGGCTGTCGGCGGCGCCCGGTACCGCATCCGGTGCGGTGCGGGTGCTGCGGTCCCCCGACCAGGGCGGCGAACTCGTCGACGGCGAGGTTCTTGTCGCGCCCATGACCAACCCGGACTGGCTGCCCACCCTGCGCCGGGCCGTGGCCGTGGTGACCGACGCCGGCGGCATGACGTGTCACGCGGCCATCGTCGCCCGTGAACTCCGCATCCCCTGTATCGTCGGAGCGCGCAGCGCCACCACCGACCTCGTCGACGGCACGGTGGTCACCGTTGACGGTACCCACGGTCAGGTGCGGGCCGGTTCGGCTGCGCGGCCTACGGTGAGTGTGGTTTCCGGCCCGTCCCAGGCCGTTGCGCGCCCAGCCGCCGAGGTGACTGCGACCAAGATCTACGTCAACCTCGCGATGCCCGAAACCGCGAAAGCCGTTGCCGCCCAGGACGTCGACGGGGTGGGGTTGTTGCGGGCCGAGTTCATACTCACCGACGCGCTCGGGGGCCGGCATCCGCGTGACCTGCTCGCACATGGCGAAAGCGACCAGCTGGTCGCGGCGCTCGTCGAATCGGTCGGCGGCATCGCGTCGGCCTTCGCGCCGCGACCGGTGATCTATCGGACCACCGACTTTCGCAGCAACGAGTTCCGCAAGCTGCGCGGCGGCGAAGCCTACGAGCCCGTCGAGCATAACCCGATGATCGGTTACCGCGGTTGCCTCCGGTACATCAAGGATGCCGAGTTGTTCGATCTGGAGCTGCGGGCGCTGGCGGAAATCCGGCAAACCAGCCCCAACCTTGGGCTGATGATCCCCTTCGTGCGCACCAAGTGGGAACTCGAACAGTGCCTGGCGCTTGTCGACTCCAGTCCGCTTGGCGCGCAGCGCGGACTGCATCGTTGGGTGATGGCGGAGGTACCGTCGGTGGTGCACTGGCTGCCGGAGTACATCGGTTTGGGCATCGACGGGGTGTCGATCGGCAGCAACGACCTGACTCAGCTGATGCTGGGTGTCGATCGCGACTCGGAGATCTGCGCCGAGGTTTTCGACGAGGCCGACGCCGCCGTGCTCGACGCGATCGGCCAGATCGTCTCCACCGCGCGCAAGTTCGGTGTCACGTCGTCGCTGTGCGGTCAGCGGCCGTCGACCGACCCCGCCTTCGCCGAACACCTGGTCAAGATGGGCATCACCTCGATCTCGGTGAATTCCGACGCGGCCGAGGCCACTCGCCGGACGGTGGCCGCCGCCGAACGGCGGCTGCTGTTGGAGGCCGCCCGGCGCTGACGGCGATCAGACCTCGCGTCCGTTGCGTGCGCCCCGCAGCGCCGCGAGTTCGGCCAGCCGGGCCACGCCCTGTTCGATGCCGTTCGCTAGGACGTCGATGTCCGGTGAGCTGTCGTAGTCGGCGACGATGCCGAATGTCAGTTCCCCGCAATAGGACAACATCGCGATACCGGTACGCAGCCGCAGCGCGATCGGCGGGATGGGGTACATGCGGACCACCTCGCGGCCCATGACCTGCTGGCGCCCGCGCGGACCCGGGACGTTGGTGGCCACCGTGACCACGCTTCGCTGCGGCAGCCTGGTCAGTGCCCGCAGGGCCATCGCGGCCAACGGGAACGGGACGAAGCTGCCTGCTCCGATGGCCGAGACGCCGGCTTGACGCTGGCCGCTGGATTTCGCCTTCGTCATCCGGCGGTGTACCACCCGAAGCTGGTCCAGCGGATTGGCGCGGTCGACGGGGAGCAGCGGCAACATGGCCGACACCCGGTTGTCGGTGGTGTCCAGGGCGGTGTTGTCCCGGACCGATACCGGCACCAGGGTGCGAAGAGAGGTGGGACTGGGCTGCTCGCCGCGGCCCAGCAGGACCTCGCGGTAGGCGTGGGTGATGGCTGCCAGCGCCACGTCGTTGAGCGTGACGTCGAAAGCCCGGGAGACGGCGCGGAGGTCGGCCAGCGAGACGGTGGCGGCTCGGTAGCGGCGCATCGTGGTGACCGGGCCTGTCAGCGAGGTCGGCGCCGCGGGGCTTAAGAAGTTGGAGACGAAGCTGACGCTGCCCCTGACCGACGCCACGGTCAGGCTGGCCGCGGTGCCGGCCAGGTCCCGCACAGCCCGGCCCCAGACGAAGGGGTTGACGGTTATCGGGGGCAGCGCCGGTGCCCGCTTGGGCTCGTGGGCGGCGTTGATGTCGGTGGCAAACGACTCGATGTTCTCGCCGTGGTCGCTGATCCCGGCGAGCATCCGGGCCGCGGCTATCCCGTCGGCGATGCAGTGGTGGACTTTAATGAGGATCGCCCAGCGTCCTCCCGCGAGGCCTTCGACGATCCAGCATTCCCATAGCGGATGGTCGCGATCCAGCCGGCGCTCGATGATGTCGGCGGCGAGACGGAACAGAGCCGCGTCGTCACCCGGTCGCGGCAGCGCCGCGCGGCGGATGTGGTGGGTCAGGTCTAGGTCTGGCCGGTCCTGCCACTGCGGGGCGCCGAGGTCGAGGTGATGGGTGCGCAGCACCTGGCGCAGCCGCGGGATCCTCGTCAGCCGATCGGTGAGTGTGGCGGTCAGTTCGTCGAAGTCCGGTGCCGGCCCTTCGAGCACCGAGAGACCGCCGATCGCCAGGCTGACGTGCGGATCGGCATCCTCAGCCTGTAGGAATCCCACGTCGAGCGGGGACAGCTGATCCATCCGATCCACCTCTTTCGTCGCCGCATGTCACGCTACGCATTGTGGTGGCCGCCACGGAAGGGGACGGCTGCCTATACGAGGCGGCTAACGTAGTCGGGCAGCCGCCAGCAGCCGGAAGGCATCTGAAAGGGGAACGAATATGCCCGCAGATAGGCCGCAACCGGGTGTTCTCGTCGCTGTTGACGGGTCGGCATCGGCCCAGGCTGCCGTGAGCTGGGCGGCCGGTGAGGCGGCGTCGCGCGGTGTGCCGATGACCCTCGTGCACGTCCTCAACTCGCCGCGGTTGACGGTGTGGCCCACCCTGTCGCTGCCCGCGGAGTTCACCAGGTGGCAACATGATCGGGGCGCCGAAATCCTTTCCGCCGCAAGCAACATCGCACGGGAAGCCGGCGGGGAAACGGTGCTGGTGCGCACCGAGATGCCAGCCGGGCCGACGCTGCCCACGCTGATCGATCTGACCGACGGCGCGGACCTGGCCGTGGTGGGTTGCCGTGGACGCGGAACGCTGGCCAGGGGTCTTCTGGGTTCGGTCAGCACGGGCCTGGTGCGCCATGCCCACTGCGCGGTCGCCGTCATCCACGATGAGGATCCGGTAGTCAACAGGTCGGCCGGGGCTCCGGTGGTGCTCGGTATCGACGGCTCCCCGGCTTCCGAATCGGCCATTCCCATCGCTTTCGACGTCGCGTCGAGGCGGGGAGTCGAATTGGTCGTCGTGTACGGAATGGGGAGCGCCGACTCCATCGGAGTGCCCGGTGTAGACGCCATCGCCCTTGAACGCCAAGCCGAGGAACTCCTCGCCGAGCGACTCGCCGCTTGGACCGAGCAGTATCCCGATGTGGCGGTGCGCCGTGTCGTGAGGTGGACACACCCGGTCAACGCGCTGCTGCAGGAGTCGGATAAGGCGCAGTTGCTAGTTGTCGGCAGCCACGGCCGCGGTTCCTTCTCCGGAATGCTGCTCGGTTCTGTCAGTTCGTCAGTCGCTCATATTTCGCGGATGCCGGTGATCGTGGCGCGCAGTCGCTGACACTCGCGCTTTTCGTGGCGGAGCAGTTGCGGAACAAACGGGTTTCGTATACGTCGCCGTATATCCGGCCGATGTCGGGGGAGTCCCGCCAGTTGGAGGATGTCGGCGTGCATGGGTTGGCGACAACTATGGGCTCGACAGCACGTTGGCCGATCATCTGTTCCCCGGTACGACCGACAGACCTGGTATTAGCTTCCGGCTTGAGCCACTCTTTCTTCTCGTTGTAATACTGCGGCCAGGGGAAGTTTCGTTCGCACTGCGAAGTCTGGCTATGACAGCCGGTCCCTCCGGCCAGTCCAAGTTGACATCGCCAAACCTCCTGGCGCACCAACTGCAGCCAAATCTCGTACTTCTTCGACGGGGCCAGGAACCGCCTCGCGCGCCCACACGGGTTGTTTGGGACCCAGCCCATCACCCCATCGTATCGAACTAATGTTCGATACGATGGGGTGATGGGCTGGCATAACGGGCCGCCGAGCTGGGCGGAAATGCGGCGGGTGCTCAACAGTAAGCCGCGCCGGGCGGGCATGCCGCTGGGCGGTAAGGACGGCCGGGAGGTCGACGGCGGCGACAGCCCGGCCTGGTCTTCCAAGCGGGAAGCGTACGAGCATCCGGGTGCGGCCACGGTGCACTCGGCCGTTGCCTACGCCGAACTGCACGCGCATTCGGCCTTCAGCTTTCTCGATGGCGCCAGCACCCCGGAGGAACTCGTCGAGGAGGCCGCGCGGCTGGATTTGCGTGCGATCGCGCTGACCGATCACGACGGTCTCTACGGCGTGGTGCGTTTTGCCGAG
>CAZEHT010000018.1:0-42093 GCA_964511995.1 uncultured Mycobacterium sp. | reverse complement strand
CCACAGCCCCACCTGCCCAATCCCGCAGGCCCGACTTTTCAGGTCGAAGTAGCTAAAACAGGCGGACTCATTCAGCGGGGACACGCCAGTTGATCTCGCGTCTGCCGATGCGTGGACTGCTGATCAGATGGGTGAACGACGTGAACGTCTGGCAGGGCAAGCGTTTGAACTCTTCCGTCTCGACACCGGCGGATCACACTGAAGGATGAAGCAGCTGGGCACAACCCGCGACCGGCTCGCCGCGGAGGCGGGGTATGGCCAGCACCCTATGCAATCGCTGCGACGGTCCGCGGCGTCGTGTCGCTTGCCATGGCGATTGAGTACCGAACGGTGTCACCGCTGTGCAGCTGATGGATTCGCCAGCCACGCGGTTTGCCCGTCGGGCCCACCTCGCCGGTGCGCAGCCGGAACGCGCCACGGAACACCGCCACCGCGACGATCGCAGAACCAGAGGGGGACGTTTTCAGCTGTGCGTAAACGACTTTCGACTGCGGGTGTGCCGGGGAAACCGGGTCGAGCAGGTCGCCGTCGATGAGCACGTGATGCGGGATGCCTGCCGGGTGCACGGCAACATAGAGGTACACGCCCTCGTCGGTGCGGTGGTAGGCCACGTCGGCCGCCCCGAGCGCCGACGTGATCTGGCGGGTCAGATCGCCGAGATCGGCCACCCCCCCGCCGGGAACCGGAACCAGCGATTGAATCCGTCCGAGCAAGATGAGCGACCCGTCCTCACCGAGCCGGGCGCGGTCACCGGTCTTGAACCATCCGGAATCGAACGCGCGGGCGGTCTTCTGCTCGTCACCGACGTAGCGGGTGAACATCGAAGGGCTGCGCACCAATAGTTCGCCGTCATCGGCCACCTTGATCTCCACGCCGGGCAGCGGACGTCCCACGGCGCCGCGGATCGAACCCGCGGGCAACGTCAGCGACGTCGAACCCGACATCTCGCTCTGCCCGTACACATTTCGCAATCGCAGGCCGACCGTCTCCCACCAAGACCGAAGGTCCGGGGGCAGCGGAGCGGTACCGGCGATCGCAATCCTCGCGCGGTTCAGCCCCGCCTTACGGCGGACCGACCACCCGAACAGCCGCGTCCCCAGGCGTCGCGCAGCGGCACCCGTCACGGCACGTCGCCCGGTCCGCTCGGCGTCCGCGGCCACCGATCGCAGCAGCAACCGCCCCATCCTCGATGCCGACGTCTGGGCCGTCGCCTCGCCGCGGATCGCGTCGAGTACCAGTGGGGGAGCGAGGAAAACCGTTGGTTTGCAACGCAACAGGTCCTCGGCGAGGGTCTCGGGTCCACCGCCGAACCAGGTGTGCGCGGCCAACACCACCGAAAGCTGTCCGACGAGCAACCGCTCCGAAATGTGAGCGGTAGGCAAGAATGACAGCAGCACCGGATGCGGGTTCATGACGTCGTCCGGAAGGGCAGCTATCGCAGCCAGCAGTGCCTTCTGCGAGATCTCGATCACCTGCGCCGGGCCGGTGGTACCGGTGCTCTGTAGGTACAGAACGGCGTCGTCCTCGCAACGTTCAGTCCACTCCGAGAGCTTCGCGCGGACCGCGCGGGTGTCGAAGGGCTCGGTATCGGCACCCAGCAGACCGGCCGGCCGCTGCCCGGTGTTGGGCAGTCTCACCAGGTGATCCAGTTCGACGACGCTCACCGACCGGCGTTGCCGATGTTCGGCCAGCGGCCCAGTCTGTGTACGGGCCCATTGATCCCGTCGGGCGACGAGCACCCCCGCACCTGTCGCCGCGATCGCACGGACCAACTCGTCATCCGGGGTAGTCGTGTAGAGCGGTTGGAGCCGGCGGCCCGACACGATCACCGCGTGTTCGAGGACGGGATAGCGGGCGTCGGTGCTCGCCAATACCGACACGATCGCGTCGGAAGGGCACAGCTCATCGAGCCTGCCTGCCACTTCGACAACCAGCAGCGCGTACTCGTGCCAGCTCAGCGTGTGCCATTGTCGCTGCGGGCGATGACCCGAAGCGCCGTCCACCACGTAGCTGATCGCCGGGCGTTCGGGGTGGCGCTGAACCGTCCCAAGAAAATTCGCGCGAAGGGACTTCGCCGATTCTTCGTTGTGTCGCATGTGGGTGGACTCCTTCATCGTGCGGCCGCCAGTTGACGATCGGGCTCGTCGGGGGTGACGGACAGCGGAGCCTGCGGGGTGCTCCGGCTGTGCCGGCGGGCGAGTAGCAGGAAGATCGCCGGACCGACGATCAGGTCGGTCAGCAAAGCGAAGGCCATGGTGAACGCCGCGACCAGCCCCATTTCCTGAAGGGCGACAAGCGAGCTGAGCATCATGGTCGCAAAGCCGATGATCAGGACGTACGACGAGAAGCTGGCCGGACGGCCGGTCCGTGCGAGAACCGCGGTTACCGCGCTCATCGGGTCGGAGCCGGACCGGATGCGGTCGCGGATCCGTACCGACAGGTGGACGGTGTCGTCGGCAGCCAGGCCAAGCGAAATCGCAAGGATCATCGCGGTCCCGATGCGAACCGTGATCCCGGCCAGCCCCATGAATCCCAGGGCGGCGACGACGGGCAGTATCGTCGGCACGATGCTGGCCAGCGCCAGGCGCCGGTCACGGACGGCGAGGAACATGATCGGCAGGATGAGCAGCAGCGCCGTCACCGCCGAGAGCATCATCTCCAGTGAAAGGCTGCGCATGCCTTGTTGTGCGAGCCACCATTGCCCGACGAGATCGACGTCGGCGTCCGGCATCTCCTCGCGGGCGGCGTCGAGCACCCGGTGCGCGAAGGAAGTCGACTTGGCGGTGCCCATGTCGCCCACCCGGACCAGTACCGCGGCTTCGCGTCCCGAGGATGCGATGAGCGGCTCGGCGAGCTTCTGCAGCTGCGGTCCCGCCATACCGGACCGTGCCCCGAGGGCGAGGCTGAGGTCACCCGCCTGACGGTGGCAGTCGCCCAGCGTGGAGGCTGCGCTCGATTGCGGCAGCAGGTCCAGCGGAGAGGCCACGAAACGGACCTCCGGCATGGCGCACAACCGATTCACCAACCGGGCCATGGCCTCGGACTGGGCGGGCAGAGACGAACCGCCGTGTGGCCGGATCCATAGGTCGGGCCCCAGGAAGCCGGTGAACTCGTGTTCGAACACCGACTGTGCGACCACGGCCGGATGTGTGACGGGGAGTTCTTCGTTGACCTTCTGATCAACCGAAAGACGTGATATGCCAACGACTCCGAAGCCGATGGTGACGGTGAGAAAGACGATCAGCACGGCGCCCGGACGGCGTTGCACCAGCCGGTTGACGGCCATCAGCACGCGCAGCGTCCACGATCGGTCGGACACCGGTTCCGGCGGAGGCGCGTTGCGGTAGAACAAGTCGACGAGCGCGGGCACGGTGATCCAGTTGACCGCGTAGACCACGATCACACCGATGCTGGTGCATAGCCCGAACGACCAGATCGCTTCCATGTCCGCGATGAGCAGCGCCGCGAAGCCTGCGACCGTGGACAGACCGGTCATGAACGCCGGCCACAGCAGGATCGCGAAGCTCTCGCGATTGGCGACGTCGTGATCCCGTCCGGCCTCCCGGCGGCGCCGGTATTCCTGTTGGTGGTGTAGGGCCTCGGCGACGCCCACGATTGTGACCAGTGTCAACACCTGGCTGTTCACAATCGAAAACGGCTGTCCGAGTATGTACATCGCGCCGAAGACGATCGGCACCCCCAGGGTCACCCCCGCGAGGCAGATGACCACATCCTGGATCCGCCGGAAGTAGATGAACAGCACCAACACCATCGCCAGCGCGAGCACGGCGACGCCTCGCAGCACGCTGACCTGCACCTCGTGGGCGTAGATCTGCTCCACGTCGGGGTAGCCGGTCACCATGGCCCCACTGCCGTGGCGCTCGGACCAGCGCTCCACGACGTGCCGGAAATCCTGGTCGGCCGAACGCCATTCGCGAAACTGGGATGTGCCGATGTCGAACTGGGCGCTGACAGCGACGTGGCGATTACCGTCACCGAAGACGATGCGGCGAGCCGACGGGGACGAGACGAGGTCCTGCAGGAGCGGATGATCGTCGGGTGCGCTGAGGATCGCGTCGAGCTGATCCGCAGCCCCATTCGGATGAAACACTGCGCGGGAGTCGACGTAGGGAAAGGTGAGCGGGTCTCGCACGCCGGTGACCTTCGGAATCTTGCTGAGCTCTTGGGCGAGTTCGGAGACCGCCGCCAGCTTCCGTGGATCGGAGGCGTCGCCGACGTCGAGGATGGCGATCAGCTCGTTGAAACCCGCTTTGCCGAAACCGGATTCGAATTGCGCGGTCCTGTCCAGTTCAGCCTGGTCAGCGGTGAAGACCGGCCGAAACGACATGTCGATCTGCAGGTTGAACAGGCCGATCGCGCCGGCGAGGACACCGGCGGCCAGGGACCCGAGCAGCAGCACCCTGGCCCGCGTCATGAGGTCGAAGGTGCGGCCCGCGCGCCGAGCTCCCAACACCACCGTCGACGTCATCAGCCGGCCGATTCGCTGAGTAGGTCGTCACCCCAGGCGTATCCGTACTTGCAGCGAACCGATGCGGTGGCCTGTCGGCGGCCGAACCCGATGTGAGCAAGTTGGTTCAGTCCTGCCATCACACACGTCTCGTAGTCGCCGAGCAGCAGACTGTACGGAGCCGCCCGGCCGTCCACGTCGAGGGTGATGCCGGTGTCCCGCGCACCCACCAGCTGGTACAGAGGTACCAGCTTGGGGTGGCAATAGGCCAGATAGCGCTGATGTTTCGTGTGCTGGAGCAACCACATCGCTCCGAGCACGAGCACCATCAACGGGTAGTGCGCAGTCTGCGGGTTGCGCAGCGACGCGGCGATACGGCCGACCTCGGAGTCGGCACCGAATGCGGGAACAGCCGGTGCCAACTCAGCGAGATTGCCCGAACCCGGGAATGATTGCACCCGTGCCGTGGCACATGCGGTGCCGTGCTGTGACAACAGGAACACGTGACTCGATTCGTCACGCCGGCGCTCCTGCAGGGAGTCGAACTCGATTCCCCGCCGTTCGTGGAAGATGCGCGTGCGAAACAGGCGGGCTGCGCGCAGTTCGGCGTTCGTACTGCACCGGATCAGCTGAATACCCTGAGGGGATTCAGGTCGAAAGTCGTTCATCACCTTCACCGTTTCTCGATGGCGGCTATGCGGTGTGGGCGCGGGCCCATTCATCCAGTGACTGTTCGAGCAGCGAAGCGGTCAGCCACAGTGAGGTTGTCGCAACCTGGTAGACGGCGTCGGCGTCGGCTTTCGTCCGCACGGCGCCGCGGATCGCGTGCTCGACCTCGACGGCGTGCTTGGTGTCGATCTCGGCGTGGGCGACGAAGAAGGCCATCTCCCGATCAGTGAGATTCAGCGATTCGCGTGCACTTTGGAGGATGGGAGCGATGTAGCCGTACACCGACTCGGCCCAATAGGAATATCCGAGCCGCGCGATCGGACCTTGCCGGATCGCCACCCCGTAGAGGTAGTTGATCAGGGCATCGGTGGCGGGCAGCGGCGCGTCGGTGACCGATTGGCCCGGTTCGAGCAGACCGATCGCGCGCAGATCGTGAAGCACCATGTTCTCGTGCCCCAATTCTTCTCGCGCATGGCTGTACGCGAACCGCAGCAGTCCGATCTGTTCGGGTGCGGCGCCGAAAGCGGCCACGGCCTGATTGATCGAGTTGTGGCGGGTGTAGTGATAAATCTGGACCATCACCAACCGGTACAGCGATCGGTCGAACCCGTTTTCGAGAACGTGTGTCCAAAAGCGGCCTTCGCTCGCCTTGCTCCAGATGTCGCCGATGGCAGTGTCCAGCCGTGCGAACAATTCCTCATGCAGCGCTCGCGCGGAGTCTGTCTGGGTGGCCGGCTGCGCCCAGTTGTCCGGCGAATCTGCGAGCAACGCCGCGTCCAGTTCGGCCGTATCCGGCACCGTGACAACGGAATTGTGGGGTTGTGTCATGACGACCTCCGGGGTAGGAAATTTCTTGTCAGGCCGGTGGCCGGCCCCCTGTGGGAAACAAGAATCGCGCCGCGGGCAGCGCGCCGTCACGGGTAGTGGACTACGCGTTGTGGGTACTCATGGGCGGGCCGCATGCGAGTAATTCGCCGGCACGCCCGGGTGTACCCGCATCCGGGCGCGCGACCACAGTGACGCGAGCAAAGCCGTGGTGCCGCGTCCACCGCTTGCAGGAATGGTCGGTGATGCTTTGCCTGCGGTGTAGCGTCGCGCCAAGTCGGTTTGAGATGGGGTTGGTATGCCGGACAGTCGGTGGATTCGGTTGGGCGGCTTTGCCGGAATCGCGTATGGCGCGATCGCGATACTCGGAGCGGCCTTGACGGGCGCTCCTCCCGGAGCCCGGGGCACGGGCACGGCGTATGAAAGCTACTTCGCCGAGAATCAGAATTTACTTATCGCCCAAGCATGGCTCTACGCGCTGGCCGCTCCGTTCCTGCTGATCTTTGCCGTCTCGGTGCGCTGTGTCCTTCGCAGAGCGGACGACGGGGGCTTTCTCGGTGAACTTTTCATGATCGGTCAGGCGGTGATAGCGACGCTGCTGGTGGGCACGATGGGAATGCAGGCCGCTTTCGCCCAGGCTGCCGGCGGTCTCCCGGCCGCGGTCGTTTCCACTGTGGGCGTGCATTTCGTGGCCGTGGTTCTCGGCTTGCTGGGATTCATTACCGGCATGACCGCGGGCGCGTTCGCATACTGCGTTTCTGCTTACGCCGTGCTCCCGCGGTGGACGGCCTACCTGGCGGTCTTGGCGTCGGTGGTCAGCCTCGGCTCGACCATGGGCGTGTTCGTCAGCA
The DNA here is from genome assembly GCA_964511995.1 of uncultured Mycobacterium sp. Taxonomy (GTDB): domain Bacteria; phylum Actinomycetota; class Actinomycetes; order Mycobacteriales; family Mycobacteriaceae; genus Mycobacterium. The sequence goes on along the minus strand of CAZEHT010000018.1, from coordinate 35,280 downwards.
CGGGAGGGTTCGTTGCGGAGGGCGGTTTGTTGGCGCGGGCTGCCGCCGTGGCGACGCTGCTCTGGTATTTGGGGACGTCGTTCGCGATGCTGCGAACGCCGGCCGAAGCGCAGCCTCCAGGTTGATTGATTAGGTTCTCACGAAAGTGGCGGAGTCTCACGAATGATGGCGGAAAGATGGCGGTCTGGCTACTGGGCGCCTACGTCGAGATCAAGCGGCACACCGGCCGAATCGGGTTCAGTCGCCGATTTATCTGCGGCAGGGTCGGGGATGACACGGACGCCTATTCCGGACTCGCTGTGCTGGTGTAGGCCAGGCGGGTGGTGGCTCGTCCAGTCATCGCGCTGGCGTTCCGAGCCGTAACCGGAAGCACGTTGTCATCGCCGGACGAACACTTTCCCTCCGGGGCGTGCCTGATCGGCCGACACAGTAGTGCCCGTCAGCCTGTGCGTCATCTGCTCATCCGAAAAGCCCACCCGATCGCCGGGGCGGTCGGTGTCCGGCAATGAGAAGGGTGGGCGAGGCTACACCGTTAACAGCGGCCACGTTGTTAACATCGTCCGATGCAGGACTCGTCGGGGACAGGCCGCCTTCGGCCATCAGGTCTGGTTTCCCGACGTGACGCGCTGCGCTACGCCGCCGCTGCGATGGGCGGGCTGGGTGCGGCATCTTTCGGTGCCGGCCTGCCCACAGCCGCGGCCGCCGCTCCCCAACTGATCGACTTCGCCATGCACCAGATCCCCGCGGAGCACATCCGGGCCGCCGGCTACGCCGGGGTGATCAACTACGTGTCCACGTCGCGTCCCGGCTCGAACTTCGGTGCCAAGCCGATCACCCGGCCCTACGCCCAGTCATTGACCAACGCGGGACTCGTGATTGTCAGCAACTACCAGTACGGCAAGCCGGGCGGGACCGCGCCGTCGGACTTCACGCGCGGGTACGCGGGCGGGATCGCGGATGCTCGCACCGGCTGGCACCTGCACACCGCGGCAGGTGGTGGCCAAAGTGCTCCAATCTTCTTCAGCGTCGATGACGACATCAACCGCGACACCTGGAACTCCGTCGCGCTGCAGTGGTTTCGCGGCATCAACTCGGTGCTTGGGGTGCAGCGCACGGGCGTCTACGGCGGCATCAACGTGTGTCAGTGGGCCATCGAAGACGGCGTTATCGGGAGTTCCCTCACGCCCGGCCGACGATGGGCCTGGCAGACCCGCTCCTGGTCGCGCGGTCAGATCCACCCCGCCGCAGTCCTCTACCAACGCATCGTGGCCACCGCGTCGAACCCCGGGCCCTTGGTCGGCGGGTTCGAAGTCGACGTCAACGACGTCCTGGCACAGGATTGCGGCCAGTGGAACCTACATCCGTGAGGTGGTCGAACGTCAAAGCTTCACCGGCCGGCGGGGGTGGGTAGCCAGCCGGCGGGATCAGACAGGCCGACGATGGCCACCACGACGACCATGACCGCCAGGTTGGGGTCGGTGAAGTCTTAGCCGCCGACCGCCGGCGCCGCGGGGATGCGCGTTGGGCGGAACCCAAGCGAGTGCCGGGACGGGTTGCGGCGATCGGGCCGGTTGGACAGAGTCGACGCCGCTTCCGTACCCTCTTCGAGAACTAAGGCACATAGGCAGGTAGTTCGACGCAGCAGACGTCGACAGCGTCAAAGGATGCGCAGTCTTGAAGGTTCACCCCCCCTTTGTGGCGAAACACGTCGTCCACAAGCCGGTAATCGGTGTGATCGTCGGACTGGCGGCCCTGAGCGCGGTGTGGGGCGGCGTGGCGTACGCCGAGCCGGCCCAGGACAATGTGGCGAATGTCAACGAGTTGTCTCGCCAGGCTGAAGAGCTTTCCGAGACCATCGTCAACGCGCAGCCGGATCTGGACAAGAAGCTGCAGCTGCTAAGCGAGGCGGACAAGAGGCACGCCGACGATCTGGCCCGCGTCGACGCGACCAAGACGCAGCTGGCTGCCTACCAGCGCAGCGCTGATACGTTTGCCGCCGCCGTTTACATGGGCGCGCGAATCGATGGCATCAGCGCGATCTTGGCCGCCTCGTCGCCGACGAGCCTGATTGACAAGCTGTCCATCGAGCGGGTGGTGGGCGTCGAAATGTCCGATCGGTTGCAGGGCCTCCGCCGGGTCAACGAGGAGGCGCAGTTCGTCGAGGCGGCCTCGGCAAAGTCCGCGACCGACGCCCAGGCAGCCGTCGACGCGGCTGCTGCCGTACGAGCGGACCTGCAGAACAAGCGGGCCCAGCTGCGTAAACAGATGGCTGCGGTCAACGCAAGCTATGCCAGGCTCGCCCCCGCTCAGCAGGTCGGGCTGACACTTCCGTCAGCGGCCGTGACGGCAGCGCTAGGCCCGGTCGGGCCCATCCCCACGGTCGGGATGGGCGGTCTGGTTCCCAACGCGAGGGTACTCGCCGATTACATCATGGCCACTTACCCCGGCGTGCGATCAATTGGTGGCGTGCGTGCGGATGCGCTTCCTGATCACCCGAGCGGGCACGCCTTGGACATCATGATCGGCTCAGAGATGGGCCTGGGCGACGCCATCAACGCCGACCTTCGGAGTCAGGCGGGACGCTTCGGTATTAGTTACACGATGTGGCGGGTGTCAGCCCATTTCGACCACGTCCACGTCACGGTCCGCTAAGACCCTGGCCTTCGCCGTCGTCGCCGGTGACCGACCATCGCACCTAGCTTTGCGGTGCTCGCCTGGGAGAGCCGCCACCGGGCTCGGCAAATTGCCGCCACCGATTCCCCCGTCGCGGTGACTGACCCGGCATGAATGTCGGCATGAAGTCGGCGTGGTCGGCGCCCGAGCCGGCGGAGTCTACGGCCGGTCCGATGCATTGGCGTTTGCACACGAGCTATGACCCCTCTGGACGAGAAACCTTCACAATCGAGTAACGAGGATTTCGCCCAGATTTTGACTTCCCCGGCCACGATGTACCCGTGGCCGGGCGCTCCCCATGTGCGTACATCGCCTCGACGGCCACCCTGTCGCAAGTATGGCGTCGAGGGGGCGGCTGTGGTCAACGCCGCCCCTCCGACCACGGTTTGGGTATTTCCCGGATGCCGCGCGAATACGCTGCGACAATTGGGCAAGCGCGCACTGGGGGAGAGAGTAGGCGGTTGTGCCCCGACCCGCGATAGTCAACGGACGCAAGCGCAGCGACATCCGCGAAACGCGCAAAAGCCGCGCAATCCTTGTGGGCGTGGACGGTTCGCCACCCTCTTATGCCGCGGTGCGATGGGCCGCACACGAGGCGGTCATGCGGGCGGTCGGCCTCAAGCTGGTTCATATCGTCGCGGCACCCGTAGTCACCCAGACCCTGACACCGGTCACCACGACGATGGAGCGATCCGACGAGCGGGCCCGCGAGGTTGTCGGTGTCGCCGCCGAGCTGGCGCGCGGCACGGCCAGGGCCATCGGCGCAGCGGTGCCCACCGTCGACAGCGAAATCTATTACTCCACCGCGATTCCCACCCTGATCGAGTTGTCCGCCGATGCGGGGATGGTCGTCCTCGGCACGCGAGGACACGGCACGTTCCGCCGTGGGCTGGCCGCATCGGCCTGCGCAGCGCTCGTGCACCATGCGCATTGCCCGGTGGCGCTCATCCATGACACCCCCGCACCACCTGCCGACGCACCGGTGGTCGTCGGCATCAGTTCTTCGCCGGAGTCCGTGGTGGGGTTGGCTACCGAGATCGCCTACCAGGAGGCTGCGCAACGCGGCGTCGGGCTGATCGCGGTCCACGCGTGGAGCGACGCCGATCTGTTCGCGGTTCCGGGTGTGAATTGGACCGCGCTGCACGACGAGTATCCGACCGTCAGGGTGCGCCGCGTGATCCCGCCCCAACAGTCCGCCCGCAACCTGGCGCAGGTCGCCGAGGGCGCCCAGCTACTGGTCGTCGGGGCTGAGGGTCGTGGTGGCGTGACCTCCATGCTGGCGGGATCGCTCAGCGCGACCCTGGCGCATTGCCTGCAAATTCCGCTAATCGTCGCGCGCCAGATGTCGCCGGGAACCGACTTGCGCCGCAGAGCCCAAAAGCTGGTGCGTGCGCGCAGGGCGTCGCTGTCCCCGTAACCGCTACCGTTGGCGCCCGCTGCCGCCGACCTCCGCGGCGAGTGGCGGCTGCCACGTCGTCGTCGTCGCGGCAGTGGTCGGCGCGGCCCTCGTGGAGGCCGGTGCCGTCATCGAGGTCGCCGCGGACGTCTGTGAGCTGGGCGATGAGCTCGCCGGCCCGTGAAAGTCGACCATCGATTCGGTGCGGATCGTCTCGTTTCCGCTGGACACGGTCAGTGAACTGGACGTCACCGTGTAGGTGATGCCGTCATTTTCAGCCGCGAACACCCCGGTGGCGGTCTGCGAGGCGGGCACGATGAGCTTGGCACCGTCGCGCACCCGCACGCCGCGGTATTGGTATTCGCCGCCCGGCGTCTTGCAGATCGCCACTCGTGAACTGGCGGTACTTCCGAATGCCACCGCGGCATTCGGGGACGAACATCGGGCGGTCGAGTCGACATAGCCCTGGTCGTCGGCGGTGGGCGGCGCACCGAATGCCAGCGGTATCCCGACGGCAAGCGCGACGGCGCAACCCGCGGCGACAACCGACAGACGGGCAGGCAGACGTCGGGGCTGTCTCATCGACTTCAACGACAGCACGGCCACCGGCGTTGGGCGAGTGCCGACGCCGAGCTGTCGCGAGATCGTGAGGTGCCTGTGACAGTTGGGGCGGCCGGGTATCAGTCGGGCGCCGACGGTTCAGCCCGGCGTGGGGCCCGTCGCCACCGCTCGGCCGGGTTGGCTCGACCACTCCGACCAGGAACCCGGAAACAGTGCGGCGTCGTAGCCGGCGATGGCCAGCGCCGCGACCTGGTGGGCTGCAGTGATGCCGGATCCGCAATAGACGGTGATCGGCGCCGCTCCCGCACCCAGCTCCGAGAAGCGCGCCCGCAGGTCGGCGGCGGGCAGGAAGGTGCCGTCGGGGGAGAGATTGTCGGCAGTGGGCGCCGACACCGCACCCGGTATGTGACCGGCCCGCGGGTCGAAGGGCTCTTCGTCGCCGCGGTAACGTGCTTGCGAGCGAGCGTCGAGCACCAGATGGCTCGCGCAATTCGCTTGGGAACCCACGGTATCGGCGTCGACAGCGGCCAGGCCGTCAAGAGATTCGACGACCAGCGTGCCCGGGACCGGATGCACCTCACCGGTTTGGATCGGCTGTCCGGCACGCTTCCACGCCGCCCACCCGCCGTCGAGAATCCGGACGTCTGCAACGCCCGCGGCCGTGAGCAGCCACCAGGCCCGCGCCGCGGCCTGACCGTTCCAGTCGTCGTACACCACGACGGAGTCACCGGGGTTCACACCCCAACGCCGCGCACTGCGCTGCAGTCCCGCCGCCGACGGCAGTGGGTGGCGCCCGCGTCCGGTGACGGAGTGGTCGGAAAGCTCGGTATCGAGGTCGACGAAAACGGCGTCGGGTATGTGACCGCCGAGGTAGCCGGCGCGCCCGTCCGGGGCGGCGATCGTCCACCGCACATCGAGGATCCGGATGCCGCCCGCACCGTCCGATAGTCGCTGTGCCAAGTCCTCGACAGAGGTCAACACGGCCATCGATGTCCTACCGTCCAATCAGTCGCGGGTGCCCTGGGAAACCGAGCCTGTGCCGGGAGACACGATAGGAGACTTCTCACCGAGAATCCGACACCGTGCGGGAAGTGGTTGGGGGCCTGGGTATACCGACGAATGCTCGGACGCGGGCCACCGCACTCGACGGGACACCCGCTTGATTGCGGCTGTCCCAAAGCTGCTCGACGCTCATGCCGAGCATGGCCGCCAGCACCGGCTCCGGCAGCGTGGATTGCGAGCAGGCCACATCCAGCTGTGAACCCAGGCTTGCCGGCAGCAGCGCCAGCAGATGCAGACGGGTGGCTTCGAGTGCCTGGAGGTGATTCATCAGCGCGCCGTCGGCCGGGGCGCCCGCGTTGACCGCAACCCGCCACGAGTTCGCGGCCAGCAACTCGGCCTTGACGCACTGCGTGATCACGCTACGGATATACGTTTCGTATTCGTTTGACGTGGGAGCGGGCAGACGCTCGATCACCGCCCGTAAGGCGTCGAGCTGCGCCTCGGCGAAGCCCTCGAACACCGAGGTGTCGGTACTTCGGTCGACCACGATCGGTGGGGTGGATCGGCGGATTTCGTTGGCCGGCTGACTGGCCAGCAGCTCTGCAAGCTCGGCATCGGCGTCCTGGGCGACGACCAGCCGGGCGTAGCTGCCCAACGGTAGTCCGAGACCATTTTCCACCTTCTGAACAGTGGCTTTGTGTGGTTTTCGGGCGCCCCGCTCCAGATAGCTCAGGCCCATGATGCTGACGCCCGTGGCCTCGGCGAAGTCGGCGAGCGACCAGTCGCGCGCTTCGCGGAGAGTCCGGATCGCAGCGCCGGCGGATTCACGGCTCACCGTGGCGCTCCCGGCATGAACGGGATCGTACAGCGCCCACCCGACGAACTATCGGAATATATGTTTCTGCATCTGTTTCTTGCGTCTAGGCCCGACAAACATATACGCTTCTGTCGTCACTTTGGATGAGGGAGACCGACGACATGCACCAACCTTGTGCCGCGAACCCCGACCTGTGGTTCGGCTACAACGACGACGACGGCACCGACGGTGCCGCCAAGGCGCGCGCCTACGAGACGGCGTCGATCGAGGCGCGCACCATCTGCCTGCGGCGCTGCCCGCTGGCAGCGCAACGGCTGTGCGCGGCATTGGCAGTCGATCAAGGCGAGGAGTACGGCGTGTGGGCGGGCGTGAAGTTGCCGGGCGGTCAATACCGCAAGCGCGAAGAGCTGGCACAGGCGCACGACACGCTGCGCCGCATCGCGGCGGGCGAGATCAGTCCGCGTGAGGTACCCGAGAACGCCGCCTTACTCGAGCGGCGTGAAACCGATGTTATTCCGGCCGTAGCGGCGGTATTCCACCTGCCTACGGCGCGCGCAGGCCGCTCCACCGCCGCATAGTCCGTGCGACGTGGGGGAAGTGGAGATTCTGGGTCGGGCGCACGCGCTGTTCGGCGGGCATGCCTCGCCGGTGCGACTGGCCGACGACGACTACTCCAATTGGTCCAATCGGGCTCTGCGAGTGCCGGCAGACCTGGACGCCGGCAGCGGTCACGACGGCTACCGACTCGCGGTCGAAGGCAGCCGGTCGGCGCTGCGGGCGGCCGCTGACACCGATGCCGAAGTTGTGCGGTTGATCGCCCGGGCGCAGCACGAGCACCGTGCCGCCCGGCAGCTTACGGGCAGGATCCTGGCGGAAGCCCGCACCGATCCGTCCTCGCCAGCCGACTCACCGCTGGCCCTGCGAGAGGCATTGCGGCGCCGCGTCGCTCGGTTGCGCGCGCAGCACGAGGCTGTCTTTCGCGCGCGTCGCCGTGCACTGCGCAAGGCCGCATTGCTGCGGTTGCTGCGCTACCGGGCTATGCGCAACCACCGGCCCGCCGGACGGGGCGTGCCGACCCGACGCGCGGCAGCGGTCAGGGCTGCGCTCTCCCGGCTGGGCCGGCCGTACGTGTGGGGCGCTACCGGGCCCGACACGTTCGATTGCTCGGGTCTGGTCCAGTGGGCATATGCGCAGGCGGGCATCCCGCTGCACCGAACGACCTACGACCAGATTCACGACGGAATCGCGGTTTCGAGATCCCATGTGCAGCCGGGTGACCTGGTGTTTCCGAACACCGGGCATGTACAGATGGCCATCGGCAACGGTCTGGTGGTCGAGGCGCCTCATGCGGGCGCTAGGGTGCGGATCACCCAGCTCGGAGGCGCCGTCGCGATCCGGCGCCCGGGATGAGGGGTAGGGCGACCCTGGTCGGGGTGAGTCGAGGTGAATTGTCCACGCCGCACAGCAGAGGTACCTTCGGCGGATGGCGGAGCACTCCGGGCAGTCGGCCGCGGCCGGTGAAACTCGCCTGGTGACGCTGTCGAAAAGGTATCGAGCGGTCGCCGAGGCCGATCGCCGGTTGGGCGAGGCATTGTCCGCGGCGCACATGGCCGCCCGCACTGCGCTTGATCGGCTGGACCGCATCGAGGTCGAGGTCGAGGCCGCGGCCGCCGATCCACACGCGTTCGCCGCGGACACAGCCGCAGGGGCGAGAGCATTGCAGCGCTTCCTGATCGGCAAACAGCGCGAGATCATCGCCGTCGTCGCCGAAGCTGCTGATGAGGCGAAGTTGAAAACCGATGCGCTGACCGAGCTCACGGACCTCTACCGGTAGCCCGCAGCGGGGCGTCAGAAGACGATCGTCTGGTTTCCGTGTCGAATGATGCGGTCCTCGCAGTGCCAGAGCACCGCGCGGGCCAGCACCACCCGCTCGACGTCGGCGCCGAGGCGCCGCAGGTCGTCGACCCCGTGGCGATGATCCACCCGCACCACGTCCTGCTCGATGATCGGGCCCTCGTCGAGAGCCTCGGTGACGTAGTGCGCCGTGGCGCCCACCAGCTTCACACCGCGCTCCTTGGCTTTGCGGTAGGGGGCCTCTCCGACGAAGGCGGGCAGGAACGAGTGGTGAATGTTGATCAGCGGGCAGCCGACCTGGTCCAGGAAGTGTCCGGTCAGCACTTGCATGTAGCGGGCGAGCACCACCAGGTCGACGTTGCCGCGCAGCAGATCGAGCTGGCGGGCCTCCGCCGCGGCCCGGATGTCCTTTCTGGCGGGCACATGCAGGAACGGCACACCGAACGGACGGACCTGGTCGGCGAGATCGGGATGGTTCGACACGACCATTACCACCGACATGTCCAATTCGCCACGACGGTTGCGCCACAACAGGTCCAACAGGCAGTGGTCCTCCTTGGACGCCATGACGGCCACCCGTTTGGGTTTGGCCGCCTCAGCCAGCCGGAAGTCGATGTCGAATCTCTCGGCGACCCGGGCGGCGAATTCGCGCTCCATTTCGTCGCGCGCCGCGGCCAGTCCCGCCAGGTGGAAGATGGTGCGCTGCATGAACGTTCCGCCGGTTTGTGCGGTCGAATGCTGATCCAGCGAGATGATGTTGGCGCCGGCGTCGGAGAGGAAACTACTGACCGCGGCGACCAGTCCTGGCCGGTCGGCACAGCGCAGCAGCAGCCGACCGATATCGCGATCGGATTCGACGGGCACCGCAGTTCTCCCTTGGCTGGGCGGGTCGATCAGTGGCCAGGGTCGTGGGCCGGGCGGCTGCCCCGCGCCTGGCCGCCACGCACACGCATATCACACCGGCAAGCTCGCGGGACACTTTGCGAGAGCACGGACGACGCCTGACCCGCTGGATTCGGTCGCGGTGGGTCAGGTTCCCGGCACCCGAGCCGTCTGCACGGTCCCACGTTCGAGACCCGCACACAACGTGGCGGTGACGCATCGTTGCCGATGCTGGTGGGGATGATCGGCGAGGACGAGTTCGACGAGGACGCGCGGCGCGTCCGGGGAGGCGTCGCGGTCGTCAGCGTGTGGTTTGAGCGCGACGACCCGGCGGCCATTCCCCGTGCGCGCATCACGACGGCCATCGGCACACGGGGTGGGCGGGTATCGCGGACCGCGGCAGGCGACGAGGAGATCCTGCGGGTCGTCCGCGTCTGGTTGGCGCAACTCCGCGGCCGGTCCAACGATGCCGCGACGTTGGCGGGACGCATCGGTGACGCCGGCGCGACGGGTGATGCTGATCGTCAGTGAGCATGACGACACACCTCGCCGCCACCCCGACGACGGCCCCGCGTGCGCGGCTTCGGCTGCTCGACGGTTTCGAGTTCGAACACGACGGCGCCTGCGTCGAACTCCCGCTCGGCGCCCAGCGGCTCGTGGCGTTTCTGGCCTTCCACGAACGACCCCTGCTGCGCACCTACGTTGCCGGCTGCCTGTGGCTGGACAGCTCGTCGGAGCGTTCGTACGCGAACCTGCGCACGGCGTTGTGGCGGCTCCGGCGAGTGGCCCCCGAACTAATCGAATGCCGCGGCCAGCACATCGTGCTCGATCCGGACGTCGATATCGACCTGCGCCAGGTGGTCCGACTGGCACGGTCGCCGGTCGACGACGGGGACGTCCCGTCCGAGACGACAGTGTTCCTGCTCAAAGGAGACCTCCTGCCGGACTGGTACGACGACTGGGTGTTGATCGAGCGTGAACGGCTGCGGCAACTGCGACTGCACGCACTCGAAGCGCATTGTCTGCGGCTCGCGCGCTGCGGCAGGTTCGGTGAGGCGATCGACGCCGGCATGGCTGCCGTCAGCGCGGATCCGCTTCGGGAATCGGCCCATCGCGCGCTGATCCTCGCCTATCTCGCCGAAGACAACACGATCGAGGCGGTACGCCAGTATGTCCGGTTCCGCGACCTGGCCTGGGAAGCCCTGCGCGTCGAACCATCTCGCGCCCTGACCGCTCAGTTGGCTGACACCATCAACCTCGATCTCGTGGACAACTGGGGCGCCGGACGCTCGGCTTGAGCCGAAAAGCCGCGGCTCACAAGGCGGATCACGACGCGGCTCACAAAGCCGTACGGGCGCCTGTCTGATCATCGACATACCAGACACCCACACCCAGATCGGTGAGCGCGGGAGCCTCGGCGCGGGCGGACTCGTCAGACGAGAACAGCACGTTGACCCCAGTGACCGGCGGATCGCCCTGACCCACTAAGGCCGAGATCTTCGCGACCCTCGCTGCGCTCAGATGCTTTCCGGCGTCGAGGTGCACGTTGACCCAGAACGAGTGGTTGCCGGTGTCGAACATCCCACGCTGGCCGGCGATCGTGGCGGGCACATACGCGCCCTCGTCGACAGGCTCGGCACCCACCGGCGGCAGCTCCGCGGTCGCGGCGAGGAGCGCATCCACACCGGCGGGCGTCGTCGCGTCGAGGTAGCTGTCGCCGACCACCATCAGCAGGCCGTCACCGATCCGTTCGGTCTCCGCGCGTGGGTTGGCGGCGAGCGCACCGATGCCGCCCTGCCGCCGGAGCTCGCCCGGTCCGAACCAGTTCAGCCAGTACAGACCGCTGGCATAGAAGGTCCGTTCGTGGGCCGCGTAGTGCTCGTCGTAGAGGGCGCGGGCATTCTTCTCCAGGTGCCCGCGGCCATAGGTGGGTTGCAGGTCCGTGCACAGATCGGTGAACAGCGCACGCACCCAGCTCGCCGCCCCCGGGTCCTCCGGCAGTCGCAGTCGCACCGACCAGACCAGCCGCTCGCCCAGCATGCGGTCTACGCGTATCCCGGGCGCGGTGATGGTGGTTTCACCCTTGCCGCGGGCGAGCACCTTGGCCAGCTTGCCGTCGTCCCAGCCGCGCACCGCGCTCGCGCGTCCGCCGGTGGCCTCCACCTCGACCGCGGGCGGCACGGTGGTTGCGGACAGCCGCCGCAGCACCGACGCATCGAGCTCAGCGGACGGGCCCGCTCCGGCGTCGTCTCGATTGATCCACAACCACAGGTGGTCGTCGACGGTCGTGCCGGTCATGGTCAGGGCCCCTTCCCCACGAACTTCACCTTATTGCCCGCATCGTCCAGGAAGTAGACGGTTGCCTTGTCTCCCAGTTTGTTCAGTACCGTGGCGGCGTTCTTCTCGGCCGCCGCTTCGTTGGCGAACAGGTACTCGACCCTGGTGAAGACATCGCCGTTGGGGGTCTTGGCCTTGATGCGCAGCAGTTCGGCGTAGTCGTCGAGCTGGTCGAGACGTTCCCGCCCGAACTTGTGGGGCGTGATGTCGGCCTTGTAGTCGACGATCGTCGCCTGCCCCTTGGTGTGGTGGACGGTGTGGTCGGTGGCCAGCTTGGAATCCTTGAACTTCGGTGAATCCGCAGCGTATTGCTTTGCCAGGTCGGCTGTTTGAGCCTGAAACCGCTCCGCCTGGCCGACGCCGTAGACGTTCTTGCTGGCCCACTTCTCGAAGATGGTTCCGCTCTGATTCGGATGCAGGCCCGGAGCGATCTTCCGGAACTTCTTGATCCCGTCCGCGCCGGCGGGCAGCAGTTCGGCGACCTTGTCAATCGCCGCGGTCGCGAACTTGCGGCCGATCTCGCGGACCGATGTCGATTTGCCGATCGCCGCGGACATCGCCTTGACGTCATCGGCGGTGACGCTCACCTCCGAGAGTGCCCGCAAGATGTAGGGCGCCTGCTTGCTGCGGGTCAGCATGTACTTGGCGATCACCGCCTCGAACTGGTTGGCGGGCAGATTCTCGGAAAGAAGTTGGACCAGCTTGGCCACGTCCGGCACTTCGTCGATCATGGTGCCGAGTCGGACCAGGATGGCCGGCTTCTTGGCGAATGTCGTCAACAACTTGGCGCGGCTGGCACTCTCGACGCGCAATAGGCCCGCCGCCGAGGTGTCGTCCTTGGCGACCGCCCTGACCGCGGCAACCCCGGCGGAGTCCGTCTTCTCGGCGGCGGCGATGACGTCTTGGCGCGACAGTTGCTTGTTGGCGGACGCCTCGATCGCGGTGCCGACTTCCTCCGCCTGGGCGGCAAGTTTCGGTTCGGACTTGGCGAACGCGACGGCCTCGGTCTTCAGCGCTGCCGTGGTCTGGGTGCCGGCCTGTACCGCCTTGGCTGTCGCTTTCAGCGCGGTGAACGCCTTGACCGCCAACGCCATGTCGAATCCGGCGGCGACGATGTCGACGGCGAGCCAGAACAGGCTCGGTTCCTGCGAGGACAGCGCCTGCGCCCGCGCGAACGCGGAACCGGATGCGGCCGACTCCATCAGATACTTCTGGATGTGCGAATAGGCGGTGGCTGAACTCACTGCGGCACCGCCGACGGCAGCGAGAACGGCGGCCGTTCCGCCACCGAAGCTGATCAGTCCGAGGCCGATCGCCATGGCGCCGAGGATCAGGTTCTCGAACAGCTCGTCGCGTTCCCGGGTGGCGATCGCTTCGTTGATGATCGAGTCGAAGACTGAGCCTTCGACGATGTCCAGCGTGACTTTGGTTGCCGCGACGGCGTTGTCGAACTGCCACACCAGCCCCGGATCCGCCTTGAGCTCACCGCGGGTCTGCTGGATGTCGGTCAGCCGTGCATCGGTGATTCGCTCGATCTCGCTCTGCAACGTCGCCGGGGCGTCCAGCAGAGACGACACGCGAAGGTGGTCGTCCGCGAGAACCGGGAACCGCGCGACGAGGGCCTTGCGGACCGCCTCTTCAGCTGCGTTGGCTGCCTCGCTCTTTGCCTTGGCATCGGGCGGTTTGGTGGTGATGACGACGCCGCGCCCGCCGCCGTAGCTTTTCGTCGTACCCGCGGCGTAGGTGCGATCGGCGCGAGCTTGTTCCAGCTTTGCTTTGTACGGTGCCGCCGCGGCAATGAGTTCGGCGATGCCGCCCTGGTCGGGGCTGCCGGCGTACCGGTCCGCCTCCGACTGCACGAGCAGCTCGTTGGACTGCAGCATCGCGTAGGCGACGTTGACGGCGTGATTCTGGAAGAACTTCTTGAAGACGGCCGCTTTCGCGGAGACCTCGGCGGTCGTCGTGCCCTCAGCCGCCGCCGCGTCGTCCGCCTCCTTGAACGCGCGGTTATTGTCCATCACGCCGCCGAAGGTGGTCCCGGGAAGACCCGCGGTAATCGCGTTGCGGCGCACGTCGTCGTCGCGCCGCACGATCGCCTCGTAGGGCTTCTCAAGTCCCTCAAGGCTTTCCATCACCGACTCATCGGACTCCGTCACCGTCGTGTCGATGGTGACGTCGTCCATACCGGCCGGGGATTCCTGGCAGATGCAGCTCTGCACGCGAGGGCGTCCGCCCGCGCGCGTCGGGACCGCGGGGCCGGGACCGAGGGCCGCGCCCAGCGCGGCGTGGTGTCCGGTACCGCTGCGGCCTGCCAGCAGGAGGTTCGCCGCGGCGCGGTCGGCATCGTGCTCCTCACCCGGCTGACCGCGCTCCCAAGGCCCGGGTCCGTCGGCGACCGCGCCTCGCTGCTGTACCACATGCGCAAGTTCGTGGGCCATGATCGCGTCTGACCGCAGCGTGCCCGGCCGGTAGTAGCCGGCGGCGAAGGCGACCTGGTTCCCGACGGTCGCGGCGACCCCGCCGTAGCCGCGGGCGAAGGCGTCGGCCTCAGGGGCGGTGTGCACGGTGACATCGCCGAGCGTCGTGCCGTACACCGTTTCCGCGCGGGAACGCATCGAATCGTCCAACCGATGCCCGGGCCCGAGGGCGGGTCCGCGGTCGGCCGGTTCGGGAACCGCCCTCGAGACATCAGGCATCCGCTGGGCCTCACCTCCGCCGTCGGCACAAGTTGACCGTGTCGCCGTCACCGCGCCGTCATCGGCGGCTCCGCCCGAACCGGTTGACGACGCGGTGACGGCCTTTCGGTGATGCTGCGAGCGTGGCCGAACTGCAGGAGGCCTTCGACTTGGTGCCGCGCGTGGCGATCGGTCGGCGTGGCTACACGCCCTACACGATGACCAGCGTGATCGGGCTCGTCAGCGCGTTGACCGCGGCGGTCGCGGTCGGGGCGGTCGTCGGGTTGTCCGGCCTGATCGTGCTCGCGATGTGGGGTGCGGCGGTCATCGGGCTGGCGGCGGCCTCCGGGCTGCGCTGGCTGCTGACCCGCCGGCACGCCCAGGTCGCGCTGGAGCAGATCTGGGGTGTGCTCGCGGCGGTATGGCTCGCGATGTGGCTGCTCGACGCCCCGGTGCTGCGCTGCCTGGACATCGCCGGAGTCGGCTGTGCCGTCATGCTGGGCATCGGCCGTATCGGCTGCACGATGACGGGATGTTGCTACGGCCGGCCGAGCCGCGTCGGGATTCGCTATGGAGCCGACCACGGCCGCCTCGGCCTGCCGGCGGTGGTGCTCGGCGTCCCCACGTTCCCGGTCGCCGTCACGGAGGCCGCAGGGTCGTTGACGATAGCGATGATCACCAGCGCGGCAACCGTTTTCGGTCCGGACGGTGCCGGATTGGTGACCTACCTGGTACTGGCAGGAGGTCTGCGCTACCTGCTGGAGGGCATTCGTGGCGACCCGAGGCCGGAATTCGCGGGTGTGTCCGCCCCCCGGTGGATGGCAGCCGCCCAGGTGATCGCCGGGGTGGCGCTGGCAGTCGAGCTGCCCGGGACCTTACCGGCGTCGGCGGCGGCGTTCGCCGGACTGAGCCTGGCCGGGGCCGGGCTCGCGGTCGCGGTGCTGGGGTACCTGTATCGCGGTGGCGCTGATCCGTTGGCGCGCAGCGTGGTACGTAGCGCGGCGAAGACCGTCCGTTCGGCCCGCGACTCACCGGGCGCCCCGGCCCAGGCGACCCGGTTGACGGACGGCGTGACGATGGTGGTGACGGCCGACGACAGGGCCACGCACGTCTCCCTGTCGGGCGCCGGGGTGGCCACCCTGTCCGAACTGGCGGCGCAGGCACTCGACGGATGCTCGGTCACAGCCGCCTACGTGTCGACCGCGGGGGTACTGCACCTGGCGGCCACACCGGCCGAGCGCACGCGGTGGCGCGCGGTGCCGTGGCGGCGTACGGAGATCGAGTTCGGACGGGCGCACGCCGGCCACGTGCACGACCCCGCCTACTTCGCGCCGACATGAGCACTCAGCCACCGGGCCGCTCGCGTCGGCGGGAGGCGCGACCTGCGAGCGCGCCCGAAGCGGTCGGCACGGCGCTGGAACACCAAGCACGGAGGATGGCCGACCGTCTCTCGTCGCCGAGAGCGGGTGGCGGTGAGATGCCGGTCACCGAAGGCTCGCTGCCGCAATCGATTCGTGGTCCCGTCGAGCATTGGTCCGGCGTAGACCTGTCCGATGTCGAAGTCCGTCGCGGTGGGCTGGCCGCCGATGTGCCGGTTCGGGCCGCGACCGACGGCGCGGTCGTGTATGTCCCGCCGGGTGTCCAGCGTGTGCCCGCCGAGCTGGCCGATCAGGTGATGACGCACGAGCTGGTTCACATCGCCCAGCAGCGCAGCGCCTCACCGGACGGACCGGCGCTGCGGGCCCGGCCCGGGAAGCCCCAGTTCGATTGGTGCGACCCCGATTCGGACGCCCCCGCGCCTGCGCCCAAACCGCCGACCGCCTTTGAGGTCATTCGGTCGGGTGTGCCCGTCACGGCGGCGGTCGCCAAACAGGCCCTCGACGACTACGCGAAACTTCCGGCGGCCCACCGCGAGCTGGTGGTCGCTGCGCTGCACCGCAACGCTCCGGATGCCTCCCGGGTGCGGGCCATGCTCGAGGCGCTGCCCGAAGACGAACGCGTCAAGCGCATGGACGACATCCGCGACTTCCTGGACAGACTGCAGGCGATGGCGTCCCGGTCGGCATCGGGGATGTCGGATGAGGGACTGGCCAAGACGCAGGGCGAGTGGATGGAGAAGCAGGCCCAGGCGGCGGCCCTGGCCGAGGCGGCGGCCGAAGCCAAGAAGAAGGGTGCGCCGCCGCCGAAATCGGTCACGCCCGCGGAGGCCAACAAGGCCCACTCCAAGGAAGTCGCCAAACAGGCCCTGCCGCCGTCGCCCGGAAACCGCTGGACCGAGGCGAAGAAGAAGGACCCCAAGGCGGAGGCGGACTGGAATGCCCGTGCTGCCAAGGCGATCGCGGCAGTGGTCGCGGCCGCGGCCAAGAAGGCGCCGCACCTGAAGATCACCGCGGCGGACATCAAGTGGGATCCGGACACGATCGAGGGCTATCCGAGCCGGATCTTCGCGCTGTCCGGTCGGCCTTACATCGTCGGGATGTCGTTCATCGAGGCGGCCGAGGCCGATCCGGAATATGTGCTCGGAAGCGTGCTGCACGAGATCTTCGGTCATCCCGAGTACGGCGACCTCGACTCCTCCTACGAGCGCAGGATTTACGACCTCGCGACGACGAAGTACTTCCCGTCCTACAGCAAGCCGGCCAATCCGCAGAACGAACGCTTGGCCTATGGCTACATCGGCACTGAGATCTACGCCGAGATGCGCGAATTCGAATACGCCAAGCCGATCGCGCCGGAGCACGCCAAGAAGGGGATCTCGGGCGGAGACGAGCCGGCCGCCAATATCGACGAGCTCGTGCTCAAGCTGCGCACCCTCTACGAGCCCACGGTCGCACGCGCCCTGCTGACCGGTATGTGGGAGCGGTTCCGAGTCGACCCGCGCATTGTGCCCGCCGCGCTGGCGCTGTTTCTCGCCTCCGCGGAGAAATACTTTCCGAAGGTGCTGAAGAAGTGATCGATGTCGCGCACGCGATCAACGCGTTGTCCAGCAGCCACCCGGCCGAGGTCGAGGAGGCGGTCGACTACCTCGCCGCCCGGCCCGACGAAGCCGTGCCCGCCCTGATCGATGCACTGGCCGGGAGTTCCGCCGTCCCGGCCGCCAGCCTGCTCGGCCGTATGTGCGCGGTGGCCTCGGTGGACGCGCTGACGGCGGCCGCGCGCGACGGCGGCCCGGCACTGCGTTGGCAGGCGACCCGGGCGCTGGAACAGATACGTCAGTCCCGGATGTAGGCGACGATCGCGCGGGCGCCGTCGATCGGCCCGAACGTGCGCGATATGGATGGGGCCTGACCGCCGAGCAGTTCGAGCACGATGGCGGCGCGTTTCTCCTCCGGTGTGGTGCCGGTTTCGGCGACCACCCGAGCGTCGACGAACAGCTCTGCGCGGGCCGGTGGCCGGTCGTTGCCGGTTGCCGTCCACCAGCGGATGATCGATTTGGCGGTCTGGTCGGGCAGCGCGTCGTTCTCGAATTCGATGTCCAGCAGGTCCGCGGGGATGTTCAGCGGTGCCAGCAGATTGCGGAGCGCGGATTCGGGAACGCGGGCGAGGTCATCCCCGAGGGCCCGGAGCCGGTCGAGGAGCCGCTTGAACTGATCGCCCGTCATCGGCAGAGCGCGGTGGGTGGCCCGGGTGATCTCGGGTTCGGGCGGTGCGGGTGGCGTGGGCGCCACCGCCAGCCCGATCGTGAACAACGCCCCGTCCGTCCCGACCCCGGTGAATTCCTGCGGGATCGCGGTCATCACCACTGGGCGGCCCACTCCTGCCGCGTCGATCAGGCCGGCCAGTGCGGAGCGGTAGGAGTCGATGCGTCGGACCAGAACCTCGTCGCCGTCGCCGGTGCCGATGTCACCGCCGCCCTGCCACAGCAGTTCGGAGCCGCGCGGCGCGGCCGTCCACGCGACGCGCACCGCCGCGGGCGAGGACAGCAGGGCGGCGTCGCCTTCGCGGAACTCCAGCACGCTCACCAACTGGAAGCCGAGATTGTCCAGCCGCGGGCCGGTCGCCGCGAGCAACGCGTCGAAGCCAGCCAGCTCGTCACGGCTGGCGACCGTGGCGTGGTAAGCGCGATAGCGACGGATCCCCAACTGAACGGGTGTCAGCTGATCGGTGCACGTCACGATCCGCCTGCGGTGGAACATCACCCAGGTGCGCCGGGGTGTGATCTTCGTGGAGCCCGCCGTCGTCGCGGGAAACATCAGCTGCCTGGCCCGCCCGGTGAACTGCGGGTCGCGGTCGGCCGGGCTGAGCTCGGCACCGATCGATTCGACCGCCGCCTCGGCGAGGTCGCGGGCGGGCCGGCCGACGTCGAGCGCGGTGTCGTCACGCTCGAGTTCCACGCTGGCCAGCACCTGGGTGCTCGGAATCGAGGCGGCGACCAGCCTGCTCTGTGCGCTCCACTCCTCGCCGACGTCGAGCAGCCGCACCGGCTCACCCAACGCGCCGGGGCGCCCCATGACGCCGACCGCGGCCCGCCGCAGCCCGTCAGCCGGCGCGTTGGCCTCGAAGGCCGGCACGACGCGCGCCTCGGTGTCGACCAAGGCGAGCAGGGTCGGTCGTCCGTACGCGTCGCGACCGAAGCGCCAGAGCAGCGTGGTGCGGAAGGACTGCGGCGGTGTGTCGTGCTCCTCGTCGGTGACCACCAGCGGATCGACGACGCCGTCGAAGTCGGTGGTGACCACCGTTTCCGGAGCACCGTCGGGCGACGCTTCCTGCGCCCGTCCCCGCACGCGCAGCATGCCGTCCAGGCGCAGGTGGATCAGGACGGGATTGGTCGCCGCCCGCGAATAGATCGCGGCCACCACGGTGCCGCGGGCGACGGCGCCGGCCGGTGCGGCCTCCAGCGGCGCGTCGAGCCGGACATCGACCCACAGGGCAACGGGGCGCGCCTCGTCCCGGGCCAGTGCCCGATCGGGTGGGATCGCGATGACGGCGGGGGCTCCGCTGACGGTGCGGCCGGAGAGCACGGCGCGACGGTTCACGGCAAGGACGCGCTCGCGGTTGGCCGCCAGCACCATCCGCTCGGCGCCCGTCCGCTTGGCCGCGGCCAACGACGATACGATCGTGACGTTGCCGGCGGAACCACCGATCACTCGACCCCCGGGCGCGGCAGGTTCCCGGCCCTCGGTGCGGATCAACGGGGCGGCCAGCGCAAGCAGCAGGCGTTCGACGGCCAGACCCTGCGCGGCTTCGCCGTAGGCGGCGAGCGCCCAGTTCCACCCGGGGCCGTCGACGTCGCGGCACACCGCCCGCAGTTGCATCGCATACCCGAGTTCCTGCGAAGGATTGGGCACCGCGCCCACCAGCCCGGTGGCCCGCGCTCGAGGAACGAGGAGCAGCGTGCCGGAGTAGACGGGTGACGACGGCGCCCCGTCCGTCGTCACCCGTCCGTCCGGGATGACGACGTCGACCGCGGGTTTGGCCGACGGGTCGTCGAGGCCGGCGGTCAGCGATACCCGTTCCATGTGCTGCGCCTGCTCCAGCAGGTGCGGAAGGACATCGGCCGCGGCCGCGCAGAACCGCAGATCCACGCCCGGACCGAATTGGGCCCGTACCTGCGCGACGACGTCGCCGGCCGGGTCGACCGGTAGATAGCCCGCGCTCGGCGTCGTGACGATGCCCCTGTCGATCAGCAGGCTGCCCGACGTCGGTGCGGCGGCCGGGACGAGGAAGACGGCAGCTTTGACCGCCAATGTCCGCCAGCGGTCGCGGTCGGCCTTGGCGACCTCGAGCCCCTCCAGTCGGCCGCTCATATCGGTGATGACGTGGTGCAGATCGCGGAGTGCGGAGCGCTCGCCGGCGCACGGGTCGGTGGGCGGTTTGGTGCCGCCGCCCGTGGTCAGGGCGTCCCGCAGCTGGCACTGGAACTGCAGGACGTGAGCCAGGAAGACGTCCCAGGGCCGCATCGCCATCCGCATCGCCCAGTACCGGCGGGCCGGTTCGACCATCAGCTCGCGGCGGGCCGCCCAGAGGTCGATGAACTCCAGGGCGGTACCCCGCACGGCCAAGAGCGCGATCGGCACCTCGTCGCCGGCGGCCGGATCGGCGCCGTCGCACCACGCACCCGACGCCAGCCCGGCGGCGCTCAGGAGGCTCGGAATCCGGCGCGCTTCGGCGCCGAAGTACGCCGTGGCGACCCTCGAACGGTAGTGCAGTGCGGTGAACGGCACCTGACTGCTTTGCGGCAGCCCAGCCAGGTCCAGGCGTCGTGCACGGACCCGTACGCCCTCGACCCGTCGCGGCCGGTCCACGTCAGTCAGGCAGGCGTCGCCGCAGAGCTCGCCGAAGCGTTCCTCCTCGCCGCACAGGGCCTCGTCGGCGGTGACGGTGACGATGTACGCGGGCTGCGGGGTCAGTGCCACGTCCGGCCCGTCGTCCTCGGGTACCGCGCACGGGGCGAAGCCGGCCGGGCCGGGGGCCGGTGGCGCGCCCGGATCGAACGAGCCCTCGCCCGACTTGCTCAGCAACTGGGCCAGCCGGAAGGAGGCGTCCGCGGGTAGGTACACGACACGCCCCGACGGCGTCACGGCGAGGCCGGCGCGCAGGAGCAGCCCGTCCCCGGTGCCGGCGCGGTACAGCTCGAAACCGTGCACCACGCCCGACCCGCCGCCCCGCACCGACAGGCTGACCAGCAGTCGCGCGTAGGTCTGATCGAGGCGCAGGTCGTCGGCTCGCAGGAACTTCCCGTCGTAGTAGTTGAGCCGGGTCAGCGGCGTCGACGTCGGGATGATGGTCAACCCGGTCCGCCTCGGGTCGGCGACCAATGTGAGGGTATTCGCCGTGATGGGTGTCGTGGTCATGGTCAGCTCCTGAGCATCAGCACGGCGTCGGTGCCGGTGTCGGTGGGATTGGTAGCGGTGCCGAGCACGCCGGCCAGCGGGTTGCCGGCCGGATCGGCGACGGGTGCGGGACCTGTTCCCGTGACGACGACGCGGACCGGCCGTGCCGTGATGGCGGCCCCGAGGGCGACGGCGATGCGGGTGGCGTCGGGGCTCGTCATGACGGCCGCGGGGACGACGTCGGTCCACGTCCCGGCGTCGAAGGCGGTGATCGTGACCGTGTCGGCGGTGACGGTGCCCGGTTCCAGTGCCGCCGTGGCGGACACGGACAACTCGTCGTCGGTCAACGTCAGCGTGGCCGGATCGAGTTGGGGGCCGGCCGGTGCGGCAGCCCCGGGGTCACCGAATCCGGCGACCGCCAGTTCGGCGAGGGTCGTCGTGGCCAGGTGCGCGGAACGGACCCGGATATCGGCGACCGTTGCGTCCGGCCCCGTGTCGGTGATCGAGTCATCGCCGAGCAGCCGGACCGCGACCTCGGCAAGCACCACCACCGACTGCGGGTCCGCGGCGAACGGCGTGGCTGTCGGCGGGACGGGACTGCGTGCCGTGACGTCTTCGGCCGCGAACGCCCGCAGCCAGCGCAGGGCCAGGCCCGTCCGGTCGGCCGGGGCCGCGGCGCCGATCTCAGCGAGCGCGGCGGTGACGTCGGCGTCGGCCGCAGCTGCGACGCCGAGCAGTTGGCGGACCTTGGGGTAGGGCTCGCTGCGTGCCGGTGCCGCGTTGGCCGCCAGGGTCAGCCGGGCGCTTTCGACCGTGCGCGAATAAGCGGTGTCGGTGCCCGCGCCGGAGCAGGGCTCACTGATCGCCGGAACCGGCCGGTCGAGGCACACCAGCGGGGCGGCCAGCACGTGCACCGTGAACAGCCGGGCGCCGTCGTCACGCTCATCGACGACGAGGTTGTCGGGACGTCGGTCGGCGAACCACGCGCCGATGTCGACGCAGTACTCACGATCCAGGTACACCTCGCGTCCCGCCGCGGTGACTGCCAGCCCTGGCCCCACCTTGATCTCCCGGTGCGCGGGATCGACCGTCACGTCCAGGCCCCACACCACGCCGTCGCCGTGCAGCCAGCTCTGGTGCAGCCAGCCCTTGCCGCGGTGATAGCCCTGGTCGGTTTCCAGGTCGCTGACCCCGAGCAGCATGCCGAAGTGGTAGCTGTTCGCGACGAAGGGGCCGGTTGGCAGCACCGCGGTCCGGGAGCACGGCGCGCTGAGGTCAGAACTCGTCGTCATGACGGCCTCCTAGGTCATCGCCGCGCACGAAGGCGTCGACGCGTTGTGGTGCGGTGGCTGTGAGCGCCGCGGCCCGGACCTCGGCGCGGGCCCGCTCGGCCTCGATCCGGATGGCGGCGCGCTGGTGTACGGCCAGCGCGTCGTGGGCGGCCGCAACGCGATCCAGCGCGGCATCGACGGCTCCGATCAGGCCGGTCGCGGTCGCGCCGTCGGCGAGGCCGGTGAGCAGCGCATCGGCCTCGTGAAAGTCGCGGGCGGCGGCCCACAACCAGCGGGGTGCCGCGGCCTCCCAGGAGTCGAGGGCTTTCCGGGCGGCAGCGGTATACGCGGTTCTGGCGGTGTTGAGTGCACCGGCGACGGCGGGAGCGTCGCGGGCGGCCCTGGCGGCGACGACCGGGGCGGCCGCCTGCGGGTCGGCGTCGGGATTTGCGGCCAGAGCGGCGTACACGGCTTTCTCGACGGCGATGTCGGCCTCAGCGTAGGTCTCCCACGCGGTCGCGACCGCCTCCTCCTGTGGAACCGCGGCTTTGGCGGCATCGGCGTCGGGACGGCGTGTCGAGTCGGGGTCGAGCGCGGCGGCCTCGTCGGCGGTGACCGCAGGCAGTGTCGCGAGGCGGGCCAGGATCGCCGCGGCGCGTGACAACCGTTCGGGGGCTGAGGTCGCGTAACCGCGCAGCACGGCGCGCGCGTGCGCGAGGTCCCGGTCCGCGGCGGCGGCTGCCGCGGCCAGTGGGTCGCCGGCCGCGTCGATGCCTTCCCGTGCCGTCTGCGCCGCCGCCGCAAGCCGCGAGAATCGCCGCCCGATGAAGTCCGCCTCGGCGTAGCGTTGCGCCGATCTGTCGACGAGGGCGTCCGGAAGCCGGCTGCGCAGCGTTTCCTCGGCGTCGGCATAGGCTTGCGAGGCCTTCAGCGC
Organism: uncultured Mycobacterium sp.; assembly: GCA_964511995.1. GTDB lineage: Bacteria > Actinomycetota > Actinomycetes > Mycobacteriales > Mycobacteriaceae > Mycobacterium. The sequence continues at coordinate 12,105 of CAZEHT010000018.1, read as the reverse complement.
GGCCGAGTCGGCGGCGATCGTGTCCAGTGGCGGGGCAGCCAGCAGCGCCTTCTCGGCGGACACGCCGGTCTGTTGTTGTGACGCGGTGGCCAGCCACCGCTGCGCGCCCGCCAGCGCGGCCGTCGCCGAGCGCGCCGCCGCATCGGCCGCGGCGACGTCGCCCCGGGCGATGGCGAGCCGCTCTTGGGCATCTCGCCGGAGCACCCGCGACTCGCCCTGCGCCAGCAGGTTCGCCGTCAGCAGCGCGACCAGGGCGGCGTGGTCGGCCGGGGTGGGGATGGCGGCGAGCTGCTCACGAACGGCCGCCTCGGCAGCGCGCAAGCCGGTGTCGTGTGCGACCGCCGCCTCCAGGTACTGCTCCGCGCCGAGCACGTCGCGCCACACGTCGACCTCGACGGCGCCGGGATCGGGGACGCGTTTGCCCAGTGCGTTAGTGGCCGTGTCGAGCGCCGCCCGGGCCGCGCTGAGCAGACCTTGGGCGCGGTCGCGTTGCACGGTCGCGTGGACGGTCAGGTTTCCGGCCATTCGGGGCCCCCATCGTCGTCGGGAAGATTCATCGGTTGCTCGCCGGACGCAGTCCCGGGGGGAGGCCCGGGAAGGAGCGCCCCGCCTTGTCGAATTCGCGCCTAATCGCGGTGACCAGGTGCAGCTGGCTCACCCGACCGCCGTCGGCGGCGGCCAGGAAGGCGGCGGCGAGTGCGGCGTTGCGGATGACGGCGCCCGTCAGCGGATACAGCTCGGCCAGTTCGTCCAGCTCGACATCGGGCAGCCGCGGGATGCCCGCCGGTAGGTGCCCCCGCCATAGCTGCCGGCGCTCGGCGGGACCGGGTTCGTCGAACTCGACGATGAACTCGATTCTGCGCACGAACGCCTCGTCGATGTTGCTGCGCAGATTGGTGGCCAGGATGGCGACACCGTCGAAGCGCTCAAGTCGACCGAGCAGGTATGCCGTCTCCAGGTTGGCCCACCGGTCGCGGGAGTCCCCGATCTCGGTGCGCTTGGCGAACAGCGCATCGGCCTCGTCGAAGAACAGCACCGACTGGCAGTGCTCGGCCGCATCGAACACGGTAGCCAGGTTCTTCTCGGTCTCGCCGAGCCAACGGCTGACCAGCGCCGCCAGATCGACGACGAGCAGGTCGACGCCGAGGTGGCGGGCCAGCAGTTCGGCCGCCAGGGTCTTTCCCGTCCCCGGCGATCCCGTGAACAGCAGCCGGACACCGGGGTGGCCGAGCCGGGTGCGGACCAGCCCCCAGTCGTGCAGCACCGTCGCCTGGGTGCGCACCCGGTCGGCCGCGGTGAGAAGCTTCGTGCGCTGATGGTCGGCCAGCACCAGATCGTCCCAGTCCGCCCGGGGGCGCACCACGCGCGCGGCGGCCGGCAGAGCGCTGACGGCGCGGGCCCGCAGCTGGGTTGCCAGCAACTCCTCGTCCGCGGTGGCCGGCACACCGCATGCCGCCGCGATCGCGGCGGCATCGGCCGCGGCACTGCGGGCGGGAGCCGAACCCACGCGATGTACCGCGGCCAGCCGGCGGGCGGTGGGTGAGTCGTCGGGAAGGAGGGCTTCCCACAGCGCGATACGCTCGGGCAGGCCCAGCGCCGGCACCTCGATCCTGACGAGGACCCGGGAGGCATCCAATGTCGCGCCGGTAGCGAATGGCGCGCCCAGGGGTGCGACGACCACGAGCGGTCCTGTCAGCGTCGCCGTCCAGCGCGGGTCCGGCGGGTCGCCGCCGAGCCGCAGCACGGGCACCTCGGCGCGCAGCGCGCAGAGCGCGCCGATGACCGCGAACTCGGGGCCGGCAGCAGCGGTGGTGTCGGCGGCCAGATGCCTCGGGGTGCGGCCGGACGCCCTGACCAACTGATCGGCGCGCAGCACGGCCTCGTCGAGGTCCTCACCGGTGACCAGCACGGTCACCCTGCTGCTGTCGGGCTGCGCGAGCAGGCGCCGCGCGGTCAGCTCGGCGGGATCGTCGCCTCCCGGCCGGGCGGCGGGCAGGTGCTCGACCGGTGGGCTGACGACCCCCGCGGGCCAGGAGTCGAACCCGTGCAGCGTCTCCCACAACGCGCGCGGCAGCACAAGTGAGCGGTGGGTGAACGGGTGGGGCTCGTCGCAGACGACGCCGAGCCGGGTCATCGGCCCGCTGACCAGGGCGCGGCGCAGGTGAACCCGCTCACCCGGCGCGGTAAGCAGCAGTTCGGCGGCCAGTCCCACCCAGGCGAGCGGCTCGCGTCTTGGGTGCAAGCGCGACAGCGCGGCCGCCGCGGCTTCGTGCTCGTGCGGCAGCGCGGCCAGACCGGCCAGGTTGCGTTCGAATGGCGACAGGCCGCATGACCCGCATGACCCGCATGACCCGCATGACCCGCATGAGGATGCGAACCGGCTCCACCGGGCGGCAGCTTCGGCCTCGGGCGGCGCGGCGCGCAGGTCGGCCACGACCAAGTCGGCCGTGCCGCTGGTATCCCCGCGGTCGCGCAGCGCCCGCGCGAGCCGGACGGCCACATCCGCCGCCGCGCCGGTGATCGTCTGCTCAGACATAGCCGAACCTCAGGACACAACCCAGGTACGGCACGAACCCGGGATCGATGTCCAGGCCCGCCTTGCGGATATCGGTGTCGGTGGTCTCGGCCGGGAAGCGTGCCTCGATCCAGCCCGGGTCGGCGTCGATGGTGGCCGCGCGGTTCACCACCCAGCGGCGCAGCCCCGCGCCAAGGCGTTCGGCCGGTTCCGGCAGGGACGCGGCGAGCGCGGTGTCGAGTCGTTCGACGGTAGCCGCGACCGCGTCCTGCTCGTCGTCGGTCATCGGCAGCACCGTCAGGGGCTCGTGCGGCCCGCGTCCGGCGAAGGCATGGACGCCGGGATCGTTCACATCCGCGCCGGTGATCGCGGTCGCCAGCGCCGCCAACGACTCGACCAGCGGGCGGCCGGCCAGCGGATGCCTGGAATCGCACCAGGCAGAGGAAATGTCGAGGCGCCTGAGCAGGTGATGCAGGAACAGCACGCCGCCTACCGCGGTGGTCGTGCCGGCTGGGGTGTCGACGCCGGAATCGGGTTCCGCCGTGGATGCTGGCTCAACCGGCGCCACCGACCCCCGGTGCGAGCTGCCACCCGCCCCGACGGGCGGTCTGTGCTCGGCCAGCCGGCGTTCGGCGATTCCGCGCGCGACCGGATCCGCCACGAGCTCGGGGGCCGTCAGCGCCAGCGCCGCGCGCGCGACCCGGCGGGCGTCGGCACCGTCCGGCTCGATCCCGGCCCGCCGAGCCGCCGACCGGGCGAACTCCAGCACTGCATCGAAACCCGCTGTCCCGGCAAGGCGGGAAAGGCGTGAAAGGCGTTCGTCGACCAGTTCCCATTCGTGCGGGTCGGTGGCGGGGACCTGGGGTGCCGCGCCGACCAATGTCTGTGCCAGTGCCACCCAGGTGGGCCACGGCCAGGTGCGAAGCACATCCGGCGACGAGGACAGCAGGGCGCGGACGCCGCCTGCCGCTTGCTGGGGATGCCGGGCCAGCACTGCGGCGATCAGCGCCGCCGGGTGAGTCGGGTCCAGGGCCCGGACCACTCCGGCCGCCGTCCACGCCCAGCGTCTGGTCAGGTCACCGCGTGCGGCCCGGGTCAGCACATCGCCCAAGACCGCGCCGCGGTCTCGGAAGGCGACGATGTCGGCCTTCTCGCCGTCGGGTGCGCCCGCAAGGTCCCGTTCGATCGCGTCGGCCAGCCCGTCGGCCCACTGTCGCAGCGCTGTGTCGGGCACTCGCAGCGAATCGGCGCGCATCCGCACCCGCGTCGACACCCGCCGAACACAGATCACCGCCGAGCCGGCGGTCCCACGCCGGTCCAGGGCGGCGGCCAGCGCACCGGGCAGGGCGCCGGCCATGTCCAGGGCGGGGCCGCGCTGACCGGGGCCGGTCAACTGCAACCGATGGTGGATCCGGGAGATCGTGAGTTCGGGCATGGCGTCAGCCGATCCGGGTCCTGCCGAGCCGGGACGCCTCGACGACGGGCCCCGGTCGTGCCCGACCCAGCGCTTTGTCGACCCCCAGCCTGCCGCGGTCGAGGATGATCGGCGCGAATCCGCCAGTGCGGCCGATGACCGTCGACAACTGCAGGTGCGCGCCGATGCCGACGCGCAGGCCCGCTGCGACGGTGCAGATCTCGTAGGCGGTGTGCGCCGGTCGCTCGCGGTCGAGGACATGGCGGACCACCGCGAGTTGTTCGGAGTTCAGCGATCGCGCGATGAGCACCGAGAAGCGGTGCGCATGGGTGGCGAATGCCTCGGCCGCGCGGTCGGAGACCCCGGCGTCGGTCTGGCCGCCGACTCGCATGCCGTAGCCGAGCACCGACCGTCCGAATCCGGTCCCCGGCGAGGGTTGCCCGTCATCACGCAGCAGTGGGCCGCCGACGCCGCGCAGCCGGAAGTGCTCGAGGATCACCGGCTCGCTGTGCAGGTAGATGGTCAGATAGCGACGCAGTGCGGCCTCGGTGCCGCGGTACCGGTAGAGCCAGGCGGCCTCGGCGATCAGCAGCCGGCGGTCCTCCACCGGCCAGCGTTCGTCCAGTAACAGGCCGATGAAGGACGCGAGCCAGTCCAGCGCCTCCTCGGGCGCCGAGGCCGGGTCGACGAGGAGCTCGCGGTGCGCGGCGCGGCGATCGAGGTCGTGCAGCATCCCGTCGAACAGGGCCAGATAGCGGTGCAGGAAGGAGGCTTCGTCGAACTCGGTGAAAACGGCGGGCAATCGCCGGTCGAGGTCGTGGGACACGGCCTCCAGCCGCAGGGCGCGCACGACCGGGGTGACTGACGTCGTCCCCGTCAGGCGCAGCGTCACCCAACCGTAGCGCCCCGGCGGGGCGTCGGCGTACCCCTCGAGGGTGACGACGTTCTCGTCGGCGCGGTGCCGCCACCACGGCGTGGGATGGTCGGCGCGGGGGTACAGCCGCCCGGTTACCTCGGCGACGTCCACGTCGTCGCGCAGCGCCGGAAGCGGCGGTGTCAGCTCGGGGCGGTAAGGGACGCACAGCGCGGGATCGGCAGCGGTGTGGTCGATCCCGGAGAGCGCGACGTCGTCGCTCGTGCGGATGGCGTACCGGACGTCGGTGTTGGGCGGCAGGCAGGCGTCGACGAAAATCCGTCCCCACCGGGCACCCGGCACACCGGCATCGAGCCGGAATGTGACGACACGGCCCTGCGGCGCGTAACGAACTCGCACGCCGACGGCCAGGCGAACCCCCGTCGCCGTCGTGTACGCGATCCGTCCAGCGGGCGTCTCGGCGATTCCGCCGCCGTCGTAGCCGCTCGCGTCCAGTGCGTCGACCGGTTGCCAGGTGCCGGCGACGGCGGCGTAGCGGATCAGGTGCTTCACGCCACGAGCCGGCGCTACCACGACGAGATCGGCCGATGCGGTGAGATCGGAGGCCGGCCCGACATCGCGGGGTGCCATGCCTTCCGCGACCAGCCACGCGCGTCCATCTGGTGTGCGCGCCAACAAGACGGGGCGCCCGGCCAGCACGGTGACCCGCAACGGCTCGGCACCCGGCGGCAGCGGGGGCAAGTCCACCACGTCGGTGTCGGTGTTCGCGGTCAGGCGCAGCAACGCGGCCGGTTCGCGGGTCACCACCCACACCGTCGTGCCATCCACGGCGAGCCCGACCGGAGCGCGTATCGCCGCATCGCTGGCGGACGTCGTGACCGTGCGCAGAGTGCGGCGCTGCCAGAGATCGACGAACACGATGCGGCGCGCGCCGCGCTCTGCGACGACGAGCCGGTCATCGGCGTCGACGCCGACTCCGCTTGGGTCGGCCAGTGCGCGGCGCGGCGACGATGCCACGAAACTGCCTGGCAAATAGGGTGTTGTGTCGTCGGTGAACAGTTCGACGGGGGGTGCGACGGTGGCGTAGTCGACGCCGGACGCGGTATTCCCGAGCCGGATCCGGTCGATGTTGTGCTCCCGGACCGCATAGGCGCGGCAGAACCGGTCGAACGCGAGCCCGCGCGCCGCCGCCGCCTCCGTAGTGGGGTCCGGGGGTTCGATTGGGGGCAGATCCCAGTGCAGGCCGACCCCGCCCGTCCCGACGGCGGTGTCGTGATGGGCCGCACGCACCCACTGATCGCACCCACTCACGCTCACCAGGAGCCGATCCCCGGCCATCAGCACACTTCACGGGGGTTGCGGATCGGCACGGCCGGCCGGGGCAGGGCAGGCGCGGGGTCACCGGCGCGCGGATCGAGAGCGTCGCCGGGCGTGACCGTGACCGACGCGAGCTCTGGAACCTCGTAGGCAGCCAGCACGAGCGTGGGGGGATCCAGTTCGTCCCAGTGCTCGCCCGCCGACACCGCCAGCCGCAGACCCTCCAGGTACTCGACTCCCTCCACCTGGAGTGCGGCGGCTTCCAGCTCGGGCCCGTGCACCCGTCGGCCCAGCGGCCAGCCGGCGCCCTCGGGGCCGAAAGGCGGTAGCGGACAGAGATATTGGCGCAGCAGCTGTTCGACCCAGCGCCGAACGGCCTCGGTCCCGTAGCCGGGTTTGACCGCGATGCCTACGCTGACGCTGATCCGCCGGTAGGTCGGAGGCGCCACATGCAGTTCGGTGGTCACCAGCCGCCGCGCGTCGAGGAACTGACACACCGCCCTCAGCTGGGACCTGGTGGGCACCGGCGCGCAGGGGTGGCGCTGGTCGTGCTGGGGCCAGACCACCACGGTGACGGCGCCGGGTACCTCGACAAGCGGGTTGTGCGGATTGAACAGGGCCAGTGTCTCAGCGCGAGCGATGCCCGCGCCGGGGGTCTGCTGGGCGAGTTCGCGGAAGTCGCCGGCGGTCACGGCGCGGTCGTGCCGGCGGATCTCTGCGGGGATCCGTTCCACCGCGGCGGCGAGCGTTTCGGCGTCGGCCCCCCCGACCGTGGCCATCGAGTTGGTCACCTTGACGGTGGGCAGATCGAACTTGGTGATCGCCGCGGGCGCCACGTTTCCGGCCGTGCCGCCGCCGTAGCGGTATCCGACGGTGCGGATCCGCTCACCGATCTGCGGTGTGCGACCGCGCAGTCCGTCGCCGAACGTGACGATGCCGCTGGCCCGGTCGAGCACCGCGTGCCGTGAATCGATGCCGCTGCCGTTGAAGTCGTCGACGAGGGCCCAGCGCACCCAGCGCGGCCCGGGTTCTTCGATCTCGAGGCCGATGTCGCCGAGCACCGACGGATGCACCAACCGCACCTGCTGTCGTGGCTGGCCGGTGCCGGTGCCGAGGAATTCGGCGGCCGCGGTCCGGCTCTGCTCGATGCGGGCGGCGTTGGCGCCCACCCAGTCCATTGGCCCGATCGCCGCCCCGTCGGGGCGAAACGCCCGGACCCACGCGATCAGCCGGGCGGCCAGGTCGTCGTCGTCGACCAGTGGCGGCTGGTCGCCGACGCCGGTTGCCTCCGGATCGTCCGGCGCATAGACACCGACGTCGTCGGTGTGCTCGGGCATCCGCAGGCCGATCACACCCGTGCGGGTCAGGCCACCGCTCGAATCGGATTCCACGGTCAGGCGCAGCCACTGCGGATCCCGCGGGATCTCCTCGCTCGCGGCATCGGGCAGCACGGTGGACAGCTGCCATTCCAGTGCCGGAGTCGAGACACCGCCGGAGTCGCCCGGGCAGGTGTCGACGTCTGCCATCAAGGGCACCTCTTCGGCGGTCACCGCACCCACCGACAGCCGAGCCCCGGCCAGCGCGCCGCGCGCCGCGGCGACGGCCTCCGGTGCCTCGGCGAGAAGCGCGATCCACAGCGTGGCGTCGACGCCCGCGCCCGGATCGAGGGTGTCACCGCCCGGCCGTGTCGGGTCGGCGGCGCCGAAGACCGTACGGTAGGTGGTGACGTCGTCGGCCGACAGCCCGAGCAGGGCGCTGACGCGGTTGACGAACTCGCGGGTCTCGACGTCGGTCGGCAGGTCCTGACGGCGGCGCACCGCCGCCAGCGCCGTCAGCGGGAGCACCGTGACTTCGTCGAGGGTTTCGAATTCGGTCGCGCCGGCTGCGACCGAACTGCGTTGCGTCACAAGCGGTAGCGACGTGTTGTTCGTCGTGAAGGTGACCAGCCCGGTCGCCGCGGAGGCCGGGCGCGAAGGCAGCGCAACGAGATTGAGGAACGCCAGCCGCGTCGCGTCGGGAATCTGATTGAACCGGTAGAGGGTGTTCTCCGCGAGGAACGCGAACAGCTCGATCAGCGTGATGCCCGGGTCGGACGGTTGGTGATCAGTCCACTCCGGCGCGTAGACGGGAATGCGCGCAATGAGTTCGTCGCGCAGCTGAGAGTAGGAGCGGTCGTCGAGGATCGGGGTGCGTAGCGTCATCGTTGCGCATCCAGCGAGAACGGGTAGACGAGCAGATCGGCGCGGCCGTCGAGGCGGTGCTCGTAGTGCACGCGGATGAGTACCTCGGCGGGATCGGCGCCCGGTTCGACGGTGACGTCGCGTAGCCGGATCCGGGGCTCCCAGCGATCGAGGCTGGCGTAGACCTCACGCTGGATCAGGGCCCGGGTGGCCACCGAGTTGGGCTCCATGATGAATCGGCGGAGCCCGGAACCGAACTCCGGGCGCATCACCCGTTCGCCCGGCGAGGTCATCAGGATCAGCCAGATGGCCGTGCGGATCTTCTCCGGCCCGGCGCTGTACTGCATCCGGCGCGCCGGATATGACGGGACGATCGGGAACGCCCAGCCCCGGCCGAGCAGATCGAGTCCTTTCACGGATGGACCACCTCCTCGAAACGCACGCGCGGCTCGACCGGCAGGGTTGGCGGATAGGTCTGGGTGCCGGCGGTTCCCAGGCCCTGCGCAAGCAGTGCCTGCACGATCGCGTTGTTGGTCAACTGCGCGGTGAGCCGATCGCCGAGACCGGCGCTGGTGGCGTTGAGTCCGGTACGCAACGTCTCTTTCAGCGCGTCCTGGTCGATTCCGGTGACGATGTCGATGTCGATGCCGGCAGCCGCGCTCAGGCCGCCCGGGATGACGCTCAGCTCGGCGTTGACGTCGGCCGCCAGTTCGGCGCTGGGCGGGATGCAGAACTTCAGCTTGAGCATGAACCACAGCTGGAACAGCAGCATGATGATGGGCAGGAACAGGTTCAGCAGGAAAAACGCCACGATCATTATGAGCGGGATGGCGAAGAAGCAAATCTCTTCCGCGGCGCCGACGGTGCCGGACTCGGGCGGGACCTTGTCAGTCGGGAACATCAGGTGCGAGTTGCCCGGTGCCGACATCCGCACCGACGGACGTGCCGCGATCGCTTCCAGCGCAGCGAAGTCGGGCATCCTGATGTTGACGGGGCGGTTGGCGCAGCCGGTGGGGTCGAACACGGCGGCCACCCGGAACGGCTCCGATGCGGCACTCCATGTCAGCGGCGCAATGCAGCCTTCCGACGTCGGTCGGGCGAAGCAGCGCACGTCGTAGAGCGTGGTGTCGTCGAACCGGGGGTCACCCGTCTGGTCGGCTTCGTCGCTGGTGGTGGGCAGCAGGCCGAAGTAGATGGTGCCGTGGTGGGCGGGATGGTCGGGGTTGTCGGGGTCGGGCGGGAGCCGGAACATCGGATAGACCTGTTCGACGATCTCGTTCGGCTCGTCGGCGACGGTGATCCAGGAGCCCACAGCCCCGACGCCGGCCGGCGCCCACCCTTGCACCGCGGTACTGAGCTTCGCCTCGGCCGACCACTGTTGCAGGCGGCGTTTGGCCTGAGTCACTTCCTGGAACGCGGCGACGGTTGTCGCGTGGGGGACGACCACGCGCTGCCGGGCCGGCGAGCGCAGCGGAACAAGCGTCCGGGCCCGTTCACGGGCCGCGTCCAGCGTCGCCTGGTGCTGCGCTTTGGCCCGGGCGGCGCCGAGGCCGGCCAGGTGGTTGGCGACCACGCGCCGCTGGCCGGCCGGGATGCTCGCGACGCGGCGGCGGACGACGAAGCCGACCTCCGCGATGCCCGCGGGGTCGACCCGAGGGAATCCCATTGCATCGCAATGTATTTCGATCGACACCAGGTAGAACCGCTGATGGGCAGGCTGGAAGAGCTTGCGTGTCTCCGTCGGCGCCGATCGCCGCAACGCGAGCTGGCGGCTCTTGCCCTTGTTGGCTCCCGTGGTGAAGGCGGGCAGCTTCGGGACGCCGATCACCTGCTGTGCCCGGTCGTCGTCGGTGAACGACAGGCTGCGCTGCGGATCGGCGAGGAAGTCCTTGACGAAACTGGTCCGGGAGAACTTCTGGATCGCCGGACGGGCCGCATCGAGGGCCCGCTGCGGGTCGGACTCATCGCGGAAGTCCCAGCGGTACCACGGGGCGATCAGTCGCCACCGGTGGCATCCAGTCCCGGTCACCAGATGTTCCCTGCGCCGGGGGTGTACGTGCTGCCGACCACGGTGGTGGCCACAAGGGTGGTGCACTGGACCAGTCCGGAGAACGTGGCCGTCGCGGCTTGAACGTCGACGGTGGGAGCGGTGACGTTGACCGACGTGTTCGCCCTGATGGTGATGCCACCGCCGGCGGTGATGCTTACCTCGGCGCCGTTGCGGGCCTTGATGGTGATCGAGTCCGACGCGTCGTCCATCACGATCTTGTGGACGGCACCGGATTTGTCGCCCGCCACCGAGATGGCCACGACGGGAGCGGCCGCGGTGTCGTCGAACTCGATCACGCTGCCGGCGCGGGATTTCAGCAGGCGCAGGTTGTTCGCGTTGGTCGGCGGCCTCGGCAACTCGGTGGTGCCGTTCCAGCATGCGCCGAGTACATAAGGGCGCTCGCTGTCGCCGGCCTCGAATGCCACCACGACCATCGAGTCGACTTCGGGGAGCATCTGCTGGCCCTGGTCGTCGTCGGCGTACGGCGTGACCATGGTCGCCCACGCGGTGACCTTGTCGCCGGCGGAACCCAACCACGGCAGCCGGATCTTGACGCGGCCCTGGCCGAGCGGATCTTCCAGGTCGCAGACCAGCGCCGGGTACACCCCGAAGAACCGGCTGCCCGCGCCGTCGGTGCGTCCCGCGGTCATGTCGTCACCGTCGGGCGCTCGGCGCTGAACCGGGTCCGTGACCCGGTGGCCGGTTCGAAGGAGTGCTGCACCCAGGTTGTGTAGTAGCCCGGCCCCGAGAACGGGGTCCCGGCTCGGTCGAGGGCGACTCGGGTGCCGACCGACAGTTCGGGGGTGCCGGCCGTGACGCCGTCCAGCGTGACGAAAGATCTGCTGCGACGCAGCATTTCGGCTTCGGCCCAGCCGCGCGCCTGCCGCGCGGTGGTCGGCACCTCGCGGGTCCGGACCGAGCGCCGCTCGCCCAGCGCGTCGCCGAGCACCTCCGGTCCGATGCGTCCCCCGGTCACCTCGGCGCGCACGACGTCGGCGTCGCCTTCTTCCTCGATGTCCCGCTCGGCGTCGTGGTCGAAACCGGCGACGACGACGGCGGTGCGCTGATGGGCGAGGTCGGCGCGAATGTGGGCGGACAGCAGCTCGTTCCCGTGCACCAGGGTCACCTCACCGCCGCTGCGGTTGGGCCTGGTGGCGAAGTGCAGGGTGCCGTCGTCGACCCACAGCTCCGCCTGCAGCAGGGCGGCGCGGTCGCGCAGGAACGCCAGATCGCTCTGATTCCATTGCTGCACGGTCCGGTGTACGGGACCCGGGGCGGCGGTCTGCGCGCGAAGCCCGTGTTCGCGGGCGATGGCTTCGGCGATATCGGCGTCGGTGACGTCCTCGTAGGTGCGCGACCGGCGCGTCATCCGTAGCTGCATCAACGCGTCTTCGGCGTAGACGCTGACGTGCGGGGTGCCTCCGTCGGCCAGGTTCAGCTCGATCGCCGAGACGGTGCCGTCGAAGATGGTGCGAGACCGGCCGGCGGGGCCGAAGTCGACGGTGACGGCCGAACCGAAGTCGATGACCGCGCCGTCGAGGTAGGCCGGGTCGTCGCCGACCGCGTTGGTGGTCGGCGTCACCGCTTGCAGGCGCAGGATGAGCGTCTTGAGACCCGAGGTGTCCTCCTCGACGTCGAGGCGCAGCAGGTCGCGGGCCAGCTCGCCACGCACCGACCCGCCGACCGAGACGCTGGGGGTATTGGCGCTGTAGAGGGCGGTGTCAGTCATCGAAACCCTCGCTGCGCGTGCGCATC
>CAZEHT010000017.1:3562-43065 GCA_964511995.1 uncultured Mycobacterium sp. | reverse complement strand
GGGTGACGAAGCGCGCGGGAACACCGCGCGCACAGGAACCCGACCATCCAGCCAAGCAGAATCCGTCAGACTGGATTCATGGGACGAGGGCAGCATCCGACACCGCGGCGCACACACGCGAAGTTGTCACCGACGCAGCGGCGCTTCTACCTCCCGAGCGCCGCGCGCCCGGCCAACGCGGTGGAGATCCACCTGATGTCCATTCCGGGTGACCGATGACGTCGGCGCGCAGCGGTGTCGATGTCGTCGTTGTCGGCGGCGGTCACAATGGGCTGGTCGCCGCGGCGTATCTGGCCCGCGCCGGACTGAGCGTGAGGCTGCTGGAGCGCCAGGACCACGTCGGCGGCGCGGCCGTGTCGGCCCGGGCGTTCCCCGGCGTGGAAGCACACCTGTCGCGGTATTCATACCTGGTCAGCCTGCTGCCGTCGCGCATCGTCGACGATCTCGGCATCCCTCTCCGGCTCGCCCGCCGCCGCTATTCCTCCTACACGCCGGATCCATCTAGCAGCGGCCGCAACGGCCTACTGATCGGACCTCGCTGCACATTCGCGGCGATCGGCGCGGCAGACGACGAAGCGGGATTCGTCGACTTCTATCGTCGAACACGACTGTTGACCGAGGCGTTGTGGCCGACGTTGATCGAACCGCTGCCCACCCGGGCCCAAGCGCACGATCGGGTCGTGCGCCGCGGGGGCGCCGATGCGGCCGCGGCCTGGCAGGCGCTCGTCGAGCGGCCCATCGGCGAAGCGATCAGAGCCGCGGTCGACAACGACCTGGTCCGCGGCGTCGTCGCAACCGATGCACTCATCGGAACGTTCGCCGCCGTCGACGACCCGTCACTGCTCCAGAACATCTGTTTCCTCTACCACCTCATCGGCGGCGGAACCGGTGACTGGGACGTCCCGGTCGGTGGAATGGGTGCGCTCACCTCGGCGCTGGCGGCCGCAGCCCGCGGATTCGGCGCCGAATTGGTCACCGGTGCCGAGGTTTTCGCGATGAACCCGGACGGGGATGTCGGCTATCGTTTCGACGGAACCGAACATCAGGTCCGCGCGAGGTTCGTGCTGGCGGGCGTGACGCCCGCGGTGCTCGCGACGCTTCTCGGCGAGGTCGCCCCCCCGCTGGCACAAGGTGCGCAGGTGAAGGTGAACCTCATGTTGCGTCGGCTGCCCCGCTTGCGCGATAGCGCGGTCACACCCGAGGAGGCGTTCGGCGGCACGTTCCACATCAACGAAACCCTCAGCCAACTCGACGACGCCTTCACGCGGGCCACAGCAGGTGGTGTACCCCACCCGTTGCCGTGCGAGATCTATTGCCATTCCTTGACAGACCCGAGCATTCTGTCTGGGTCCCTGCGCGATTCGGGGGCGCAGACCCTCACCGTTTTCGGCCTGCACACGCCGCACAGCCTCACAGCCGGCGCGGACCCCGACAGCACGCGCTCGATGCTGACCGACGCGGTTCTGCAGTCGCTGAATTCCGTTCTCGCAGAGCCGATACAGGATGTCATCCTCGACGATGAGAACGGGCGGGCGTGTATCGAGGCGAAGACCACGCTCGACCTCGAGAACACGTTGCACATGACCGGGGGCAACATCTTTCACGGGGCACTGCAGTGGCCGTTCGCCGAAGACGGCGGCCCACTGGATTCTCCGGCGAGCCAGTGGGGCGCGGCCACAGCTCACGATCGAATTCTGTTGTGCGGCTCAGGGGCTCGCCGTGGCGGGGCGGTTTCGGGCATCGGCGGGCACAATGCCGCGATGGCGGTTCTGTCGCACGGTTAGCGTTGGCCACGTCGTCGAAATCGACTGTGGGCAGGAAAAACTCCCGAGTGACGACCTGCACAACGTCGATCCCGCGGTGAAACGCCGCCCGAACGGCAGAAGCTACCGACTTTCGATGGCGCCGTACTCGCGCACTGTGTAGCCCGTGTAGACCTGCCTCGGCCGGCCGATCTTCGTCGGCTCCTGGTGCATCTCACGCCAGTGCGCAATCCAGCCGGGGAGCCGGCCCAACGCGAATAGCACGGTGAACATCCGGGTGGGGAAACCCATCGCCCGGTAGATCACGCCGGTGTAGAAGTCGACGTTGGGGTAAAGCTTGCGCTCCACGAAGAATTCGTCTGTCAGCGCGACCTCTTCCAGCGACTTCGCGATATCGAGCAGTTCGTCGTCGCCACCGAGCTTGCCGAGGATCTTGTCGGCTTGCTCCTTCACGATGCGTGCCCGCGGATCGTAGTTCTTGTAGACGCGGTGGCCGAATCCCATGAGCTTCACGCCGTCCTCACGGCTCTTGACCTTCCGGACGAATTCGTGGGTGTCGCCGCCCTCTGCGCGAATCTTCTCCAGCATCTCCAGCACGGCTTGGTTGGCGCCGCCGTGCAGCGGCCCCCACAGTGCGTTGATGCCGCCGGAAATCGACGTGAACAGATTGGCCTGCGACGAACCGACCAGGCGGACCGTCGAAGTCGAACAGTTCTGCTCGTGATCGGCGTGCAGGATGAGCAGCATGTCGAGCGCGCGCACGATCTCCGGGTCGACGTTGTACGGCTCGGCAGGGAAGCCGAACGTCATCCGGAGGAAATTCTCGACCAGCGTCAAGGAGTTGTCGGGATAGAGGAAGGGCTGTCCCACGGACTTCTTGTAGGCATACGCCGCGATGGTCGGCAGTTTGGCCAGTAGCCGAATAGTCGCCAATTCGACCTGCGCGTTGTCCAACGGATCCAGGGAGTCCTGGTAGTAGGCGCTCAACGCGTTGGCCGCGCTGGACAACACCGGCATCGGGTGCGCGTTGCGGGGGAAACCGTCGAAGAACCGCTTGAGGTCCTCGTGCAGCATGGTGTGACGCTGGATCTGCGTGGTGAACCGCTCCAGCTGTTCCTTCGTCGGCAACTCGCCGTAAATCAGCAGATAGCTGACCTCGATGAACGTCGACTTCTCGGCGAGCTGATCAATCGGATAACCCCGGTAGCGGAGTATGCCGGCGTCGCCGTCGATGTAGGTGATGGCCGACTTGGTCGAGGCGGTGTTGACGAATCCGCTGTCGAACGTGGTGAAACCCGTCTTGGCGAGAAGGGTGCCCAAGGCGATGGCATCGGCGCCTTCCGTCGAACGCACAAGGTCGAGGTCGATCTCACCTCCCGGATAACGGAGAGTCGCGGTTTCGAGGGATGAATCGTCGACCACATGAACCCCTTCTGAGCTGTCCGGCAGCGATCACGCCTGTCTGTACTCCGAAAGGTAGTCGTTATCGCGGCGGCTCGCCTGCGGGGGGTTCCTCGTCGATCGACGGACCGGTCCGCCACGGCTTCCATGTTCGTGCGAAGAGGGCGAGTGTCGCCTTCAACCGCTCGCAGAAAATCCCTGCCTCAATCGGGTCGTTCCCCGGCTGTCCCATGCCTGAAAAGGCCGACTCGACCAGTGAGGTCCACGTAGCGATCACGAGTTGCACCGCGGGATGGTCCGCCGGTAAACCCATGCGCCTGGCCGTCACCAAACCGAACTTGGCCGCGGGCCGAAGATTGGTGACTACGGCGGCGGTGGTGAGCGTCGGCGACGAGTTGACGATCTGGATGAACGCCGCTAGCTGGTCGAACGCCGCAGGCACCCGAGCGGCTTCTGGCCCGAATACCTCAAGGTGTGCCCGCACCAGGGCCTCGTGTTCGGTGATGTCCAGCGGTTGCGTCTCCAGAGCCTGGGCCACCAGAGCATCGAGATCGGCGGCAAGACCGGCGATCACCGATTCCTTAGTGGGAAAGTACCGGCTGAACGTGCGGGCCGAGACCTCCGCACCGGCGGCGATCTGATCGACTGTCGTCCGGTCGTAGCCCTGCCGAAGACACAGCTCGACCGCGGCGCTGATGATCGACAACCTCGTGCGCTGTTTCTTGCGCAGTCGCAAACCTGACGTCACATCGCCAACGTCATCTGCCACGGGGTACATCGTAGACGAGAAATTTGAGCGAATATCTGCGGGCGGTCAATCCACTTGCACTCTGGTGTTCAGCGCGATGAATTGGTCGAAGGTCTCGGCGATTCGTTGCTCCATCAGTTCGGGCCCCAGCTCCTGGCCGTTCTCGCTGCCGACCAAATCCCCACAACCGGTTACGATGATCGCCGACCAGACCGTCATCACCAGACGCAGTTGCCGGCTGGTGAGGCTTACACCCATCCGCTTGGCGATCAGACCCATGACGACCGGTGATTGAACCTCGCCGGCGGCCATCCTCAGTTCATGGCTGGAGTTGAGGACTTGAAGCATCAGCGCGATACCGTCGGGCGTCATTCCCGGGACACCGCCGGAGCGGATTCGACTCAGCACCGCTGTGTGGGAATCGCGAAGGGCGCGCAGCGGCGGCTCCTCGGGCGGAATCGTTGCGAGTTCGATGCCCACGGCCTCGATGAAGTCCTCGAGTAGGGCCAGGTAAACCGACTCTTTGGTGGCGAAGTAGCGGCTGAACGTGCGCGACGAGACATCGGCGGCGGCCGCGATCTGCTCGACCGTGGTGTTCTGATACCCCTGTTCAAGACAGAGCTGCACCGCAGCACCGATGAGAGTTTCCCGCGTCCGCTGTTTCTTGCGTTCCCTCAGCCCAGACGTGGCGTCGTGGACGTCGACCACACCGGCCATGGTACCGCCCCCGTTTGTCGCATGCGTTCCAAACTGGCTCTAACAGCCATTTGCCTGAACTGGCTTTTGTCAGGACCGGCAAGGGAGCGAGTCGTTCATCGCGAGTGTCCGCGCCGTCGACGCGGTATCGCACGAACGCCGGCACCGCCAACGCCGCGAGGACGCCGACCACGACGAGTGCTCCACCACCGGCGGCCGCGGCGATGGTACCGATCACTGCCGCCGAAACGCCGTGGAGGGTGTCAGCCAGCCGCGGCCCGCCGGCGACCACCACGATGAACACGCCCTGGAGCCGTCCACGAAGCTCGTCGGAAGCCGCCTCCTGCAGGATCGTCGAGCGGAATGCTGCCGAAACCATGTCGGCGGCCGCCGCCCAGCGCCAGGAACGCGACCGCCACCACGAGCGCAGCACCCGCCCGATTGTTCGCCATCCCGCTGGCCAACCCGAATCCGACCATCGCAAGGCCCCACACGACGATGGCCATCACCACCACCAAACCCTGCCTGCGAATTCCGGGCAGCCAGCCCGAGAACACCCCGCCGACCACGGCGCCCCCTGACATGGCCGCGGCCAGGAGCGCCACAGTGGTCCCGCCGTCGATCGGCCCGCCAAAGCTCTCGTGGGCCATTTGCGGGAACAACGCACGTGGCATACCCAGGACCATGGCGATGATGTCGACGACGAACGACATCAACACGACGGTGTTGCCGGCCAGGTAACGGAATCCGTCGAGAACCGCCGCCAAACCCCATTTGGCCGATCCGGCGACCTCCACCCCGATCGGTGGTATCGGCGTCAGCCGAACGGTCGCCCAGATCGGGGCCACGCAGGTGATGGCGTCGATCAGGTACAGCGTCGAGAGGACCACCCAGGACAGCAGCAGGCCCGCCAGCAGCGGCCCGACGATGGCACCGAACTGGAACACGGTCATGTTCAGCGAGTTGGCGGCGGGAAGTTGCGCGGCGGGCAGGATCCGTGGAATCGCGGCCGAACGGGTCGGCGAGCTCACCGCGAAGAACGCCTGCTGTACCGACAGCAGGCACAGCACCACCCAGACGTTGTTCAGCGCCAGCGCGGCCTGTGCCCACAACAGCAGCAGAGCACATCGCGAGTCCGCACGAGGCGATGATCAGCAACGTGCGCAGGTCCATCGCGTCGGCCCACGCACCGCCCAACAACCCGAACACCACCAGCGGTACGAGTCCGAACACACCCGCCAACCCGACATAAGCAGAACTCTGGGTCAGCGCATACAACTGGACCGGAACCGCGAATACGGTCAAGTTGGCCCCGATGACCGTCGGGATCCGGGCCCACCACAACCGCCGGAAGTCCGGATGTCGCAGCGGTGTGGTGTCGGGGAGCAGCGTTTCACGGCTGCAGTCGCTCGACGCGACCCCCTGACACCCGAACCCTGTTGTGCAGCCGGTTCTCTCGGCCTTGCCAGAATTCCACGACCTCCGGAGCGATCAGGTAACCGCCCCAGTTGGGCGGCACCGGAACGGCTTCGAGGTGGGCGAACCGTGCGGTGACCGCGGCTAGCTGCTCGAGCAGCGTCGCGCGGGAAGCAATCGGTTCCGACTGGCGCGACGCCCAGGCTCCCAGCTGGGATCCGCGCGGACGTTTCGACCAGTAGTCGGCGGTCAGTCCGGGACTCACTTTGGTGACCGCGCCCCGCACATGCACCTGCCTGCCGAGGGCAAACCACGGGAACGTGGCGGATGCGTACGGGGCGGCGGCAAGTTCGAATCCCTTGGCGGAGTCATAGTTGGTGAAGAAGGTGATGCCGGATTCGTCCACGCTCTTGCACAACACCGCTCGACTTACGGGCCTTCCATCCCGCACGGTGGCGAGGACCATCGCGTTGGGCTCCGCCACACCCGCACGCTCGGCGTCGTCAATCCATGTACGCAGCAACGCCAGCCAACCCTCGTCGAGCCAGTCCGCGTCCAGGTCGGTGCTGCTGTCTTTCTCGGTCGAGCCGTACTCCACCCTCATTCGCTCCAGATAGCCACCGTCCGAACCGGTCATTGGGGTAACGCTACGCCGGACCGGGGACGAAGCCGACACGGCCGCGGCACTGCATTCGGCCCGGTCAACCGGCCGATAGTGGCGGGCAGCGGGCCGAGTGGGACAATCTGCCCATGACTGCGGTACCGGAGAATTTCGTTCCGGGTCTCGAAGGTGTGGTGGCCTTCACCACCGAGATCGCCGAGCCCGACAGAGATGGCGGCGCGCTGCGGTATCGCGGTGTGGACATTGAGGATCTGGTGAGTCGGCACGTCACTTTCGGCGATGTCTGGGCGTTACTGGTCGACGGCCGGTTCGGGAACGGTCTGGCGCCCGCCGAACCGTTCCCGTTGCCCATCCACACCGGCGATGTGCGGGTGGACGTCCAGGCCGGTATGGCGATGCTCGCA
Source organism: uncultured Mycobacterium sp. (assembly GCA_964511995.1). Taxonomy (GTDB): domain Bacteria; phylum Actinomycetota; class Actinomycetes; order Mycobacteriales; family Mycobacteriaceae; genus Mycobacterium. The sequence continues at coordinate 36,015 of CAZEHT010000017.1, read as the reverse complement.
CCCATCTGGGCTTACCAGCCGTTGCTCGACATCGACGATGCCACCGCGCGTGATCAGCTCGCCCGCGCCTCGGTGATGGCGCTGTCTTATGTCGCACAGTCCGCCCGGGGCATCTACCAACCCGCCGTCCCCCAGCGCCTCATCGACGAATGCTCGACAGTCACAGCGCGCTTCATGACCCGCTGGCAGGGCGAGCCGGATCCCCGCCACGTGGAAGCCATGGACGCGTACTGGGTGTCGGCGGCCGAGCACGGGATGAACGCCTCGACTTTCACCGCGCGCGTCATCGCGTCGACGGGCGCCGACGTCGCCGCCTCGTTGTCTGGGGCGGTCGGCGCGATGAGCGGTCCATTGCACGGCGGTGCGCCGGCGCGGGTGCTGCCGATGATCGAGGAGGTCGAACGCAGCGGCGACGCCCACGCCGTGGTCACCGGAATACTCGATCGCGGCGAGAAGCTGATGGGGTTCGGGCACCGTGTTTACCGGGCCGAGGATCCTCGCGCCCGGGTGTTGCGCGGCACCGCCAAGCGACTCGGGGCACCGCACTTCGACGTGGCTGCCGCGTTGGAGCAAGCCGCCCTGACCGTGCTTCGCGAACGTCGACCCGACCGCGCCATCGAGACGAACGTCGAATTCTGGGCCGCGGTGATCCTCGACTTCGCGGGCGTCCCCGCCAAGATGATGCCGGCGATGTTCACCTGCGGACGCACGGCGGGATGGTGTGCCCACATCCTGGAACAAAAACGGCTGGGCAGGCTGGTGCGCCCGGCCGCGATCTACGTCGGCCCGGCGCCGCGAAGCCCCGAGTCGGTAGAGGGCTGGGACCAGATCGTCCGGCCCTGAGCGGGAGGGCACGACGAAAGTGGACAGCGTCTGAAAGTGGACAGCGTCTGAAAGTGGACAGAGTCTTATGTCGGTGCCGGTGGGTATAGGTGGAGGTGTCCGTTTCGACCCGAGGAGATGCCATGCCAGAACAAACGGCCCCGACAACACAGCAAGCCCTCATTCCGCACCTGGTCGTCAACGACGCCGCAGCGGCCATCGATTTCTATGTGACGGCGTTCGGTGGCGTCGAACAGGGCCGCGTTGCCGGCCCCGACGGCCGGTTGGTCCACGCCGCGGTGCAGATCAACGGGTGTCCGGTGTACCTCAACGACGACTTCCCCGAGACCACTGGGGGTAAGTCCACGACGCCGATCTCACTGGGCGGAACACCGGTGACCATTCATCTGGAGGTCACCGACGTCGACGCCAGGTTCAAGCGGGCGCTCGACGCCGGCGCCACGGTGGTGGTTCCCCTTGAGGATCAGTTCTGGGGTGCCCGCTACGGCGCCGTCCGCGACCCGTTCGGCCACCAGTGGTCGCTGGGCCAGCACATGCGTGAGGTGAGCGCCGAGGAGATCGCCGCCGCGATGGGTACGAACGGGTAGGGCGGGAATGGCTAGCCATTCCTGCTGTGCCGCCAGCCTCAGTGGCGAATACCCGACAGAATCCGTTCCCGCACGGTCGGCTTGGGCGCCGACTCGGCCGCCGCGAGCATGTCGGCGATAGCGGTGAACTTGATTCGCGGGCGGTTGCCGGCGGCACCCCGGGAAATCTCGGCGGCGTCGATTGCGCGCCAGCCGGCCGCGTCGACGACGCTCGGCTGGCGCGCTCGCACCAGCTTCGGCAGTTCGGCCGGCCGGTGTGCCGGACCGGACAGCAAGCCTGCATTGAAGTCGGCGACCAACTCCTGCACCGTCTGCAGCGCACAGGATTTGTTCGTGCCGATGAAGCCGCTGGGTCCGCGCTTGATCCATCCGGCCACGTATGCACCGCGTATCGGGGCGTCGGTGTCGGGGTCGAACACCCGACCGCGCCGGTTGGGGACCACGGCCGCTGATTCGTCGAAGGGCAGACCGGCAACGGGCATGCCCCGGTACCCGATGGAGCTCAGCACCAGCCCAGCATCGAGGATGTGCGGTGTGCCGGTTCCCGTACGCCGGAATTCGATGCTCTCGGCCCGCGAGGAACCCACCACCCGGTGCGGAGTCAGCCGATAGGCGAGCCGGATCCGCCGACGTGCCGATCCACCGGCCACACCCAGCTTGCTCAGGATGTCCAGCTTGGCGAGGGTGGTCGCGTCATCAGTTGTGGCGATGTCTTCCCGCACCAGTCGGTGATCGGATGCGTCCAACACCACCTCAGCGCCACAGACCAGGCCGATCAGTTCGGGCAGGGTGAACGCCGACTGCGCCGGCCCGCGGCGGGCCGCGATCACCACCTCGCGCACGTTGGAGCTGCGCAGCGCCGCCAGGGCATGATCGGCGATGTCGGTGTTGGCGAGGTCATCGGGATCGGCGGTGAGTATGCGGGCGACGTCGAGGGCGACATTGCCGTTGCCGACGATGACGACACGTTCGTGGTACGGGTCCAACCGCAGACCGGCGAAGTCGGGATGGCCGTTGATCCAGGCCACCACCTCGGTGGCGGTACCAGTGCCGGGGAGGCCCATCCCGTCTATATCGAGGCGGCGGTCATACGGCGAACCCACGGCATAGAGCACGGCGTGATGGTGTTCGAGCAGATCTTCGTGGCTGAGGTGCTTTCCGACCTCGACGTTGAGGTAGTAGGTGAAGCCGGGGCGCCGGGCGATCTGGTCGAACAGCGCAGTGACCCGCTTTGTACTCTGATGGTCCGGAGCCACACCGGCCCGAACCAGCCCGTAGGGCGTCGGCAGCTTCTCGAAGACGTTGACCCGAACACCGGGTTGAGTCAGCAGTTCGTCGGCGGCATACATCGCGGCGGGCCCCGAACCGACGATGGCAACAGTGAGCGGCACGCGATCCTGCCTCACCACCGGGGCGGGGAGCACCGGGGCCAGTTTCGACGTCGGAGGCAGTTTGAGCCCAGGCGGCTGTTGCGGGTAGTAGGCCGCGTTGACCGCGACGAACGCCCTTTGCGTGATGTCGAGCCTGGTGTCAACGGTGATCGCGCCCACGGGACACGCACTCACGCAGGCACCGCAATCGACGCACGCCGCCGGGTCGATGTGCAACATCTCCGCCGTCGCGAACCCAGGTTCGTCCGGGGACGGGTGGATGCAGTTGACCGGGCACGCATAGACACAGGACCCGTCGCTGCAACACGACTGGGTGATGACGTGGGGCATCGAGTTAGGCCGGTACCGTCTCGGCTCGGAGCTCGTCGTCGGCGACCCGGGACGACGGCAGGTGCTGACGCTGCGGCTCGCTGCGGTAACGCGAGGGCGTGCCATCGATTCGGCAGATGCGCCACACCAGCTTTGCCGCCGGGTTCATCAGACCGGTCTCGTGACACAGCATCCGGACGTCGGCGAACATGCCGGTGAGCATCTGCCGAGACTGCGGTGTGTGGAAGAAGACCTCCCGCTTGACCGAGCGCGGAATGTCGAACTCCTTCCAGAACGACCGCGGCGGGACGATGATCGCCTGGCACAGGACCCGCATGATGATGGGCACGTGCAAAGACAGCCAGAACCGCTTGCGCGGCCGCATGGTGGGAACGCGCTTGCGCAGGTATTCGTGAGCAAACGAGATGTGACGAGCCTCCTCGGCGACGTGGATTGCCATGACCCGCTCCATAATCGGATGCAGTGACTTTCCCTCGCGAAGCACGTTCTTCTGGGTGTGGTCGATGGGTTCCTCACCGGCGAGGACGCCGAAGAAGAACACGATCGGCAACGGGCCGGCCGCCAACGGGATGAACTGCGAAAGCCACTTGAGGATCCGCGGCATGCCCGGGACGTCGGCGCCGATCCTATTGACCATCTCCTGAAACATCATGGTGTGGTTGCATTCTTCGACCGACTCGTGCAGGCAATATCGGTACTCCGGAGAGCCGTTGGGCACCCAGAAGGAGTAGTTCATCAGCCCGCGAATGAGGATCGACTCGAAGTGCAGACCGACCTTGGCGACGTTGGCCTGCCGCCACATGCCGATCTCGATCTGGCGCTCCTTCGACTGCGACTGATACCAGGGATGGCGGCCGAACGGGTCGGTGGCCGGCAGTATCCACCGCTCGTCATTCGGAACGACGGCGAACTCCGGGGAGTCCCACTCGATGTCCGTGTACGGGTTGAAGTTGCGCCTCACCGATCCCTCTGACAGCGTCGTGAGCATCTCAACGTAGCGCTGGTCGTCGGTGACGTCCATGTTGCGCCGCCAGCGACGGATCATCTTGGTGCGAGCCATTGCCAGACCTCCCAGCCGGTACGTCAGGTTTACATCATGGCGGTTGATGTCCAACGGTACCCGAGGTATCGCATAAATGCCATAGTGGTGTTCGCCATGTTTGCTCACGGCCGCCGGACTCGGTTGCCCGGGCCACCTCGCCCATCATTAGGGTTGAACCATGCGCGAGCAGTTGACCATTCCCTCCGCACTTAAACCCGCAGACGGCAGGTTCGGGTGCGGACCCTCCAAGATCCGCGATGAGCAGTTACAGACGCTGGTGACCGCCGGCGCCCACCTGTTCGGCACATCACATCGACAGGCACCGGTGAAGGACCTGGTGGGACGCGTGCGCGCCGGGCTGCGCAAATTGTTCACCGTGCCTGACGATTACGAAGTGGTGCTCGGCAACGGCGGGTCGACGGCGTTCTGGGATGCGGCCGCGTTCGGGCTCGTCGACAAGAGGTCGCTGCACCTCACCTACGGCGAGTTCAGCGCGAAGTTCGCCTCCGCGGTGGCGAAGAATCCCTTCGTGGGCGATCCGCTCATCGTCAAAGCGGACCCGGGCAGTGCGCCGGAACCGCGGTCCGATTCCTCCGTCGACGTCATCGCGTGGGCACACAACGAGACCTCGACGGGCGTTGCGGTGCCGGTAATCCGCCCCCCGGATTCAGACGGCAAGCTCGTCGTCGTCGACGCCACCTCGGGGGCAGGCGGTCTGCCGGTCGACATCACCCAGTGCGACGCGTATTATTTCGCCCCGCAGAAGAACTTCGCCAGCGACGGAGGGCTCTGGCTGGCGCTGCTCAGCCCCGCCGCCCTTGATCGGATCGAGGCGATCTCATCCGGTGGCCGGTGGGTGCCGGAGTTCCTCTCGCTGCCGATCGCGGTGGACAACAGCACCAAGAATCAGACCTACAACACCCCCGCGATCGGCACCCTGCTGCTGATGGCCGAGCAGATCGACTGGATGCTCGGCAACGGCGGGCTGGATTGGGCGGTCAAACGCACCGCCGACAGCTCCCGGAGGCTCTACTCGTGGGCCGAAGACGTTTCGTACGCGACGCCCTTCGTGGCCGATCCCGCTCTGCGCTCGCAGGTCGTCGGAACCATCGATTTCGGCGACCAGGTGGACGCCGCGGCGGTGGCGGGGGTTTTGCGGGCCAACGGCATCGTGGACACCGAGCCGTACCGCAAACTGGGTCGCAACCAGTTGCGGGTCGCGATGTTCCCCGCCGTGGAGCCAGATGACATCAGCGCGCTGACGGCCTGCATCGACTGGGTCGTCGAGCGCCTCTAAAGAGACATAACCACGATCTGCGTGTCATCGCCGGCGGGGGGGTCGCCTGCCGTAGTGTGCCCTACGAGCAGGGCTCAGTGCGGAAGCCTCAGGGAGGTCGACATGCGGGAACTCAAGGTCGTGGGGCTCGATGTCGATGGCAAGCATTTGCTATGCGAAGAGGAGAACTCGACCACCCAGTTCCGGGTGCGGGTTGATGAGCGCCTGCGGGCCGCGGTGCGCGGCGACACGGCCCGTGTCAACCAGACCCAGATCGAGGTCGATGTCAAGACCACGTTGCGGCCCAAGGAAATTCAGGCGCGTATCCGCGCAGGCGCCTCCATCGAGCAGCTCGCCCAGGCGGCGGGCATCGACGAACCGCGAATCGAGCGCTTCGCCAGCCCTATTCTCCTGGAACGCGCATGCGCCGCCGAACTCGCCACCGCGGCCCATCCCATGCTGCAAGACGGACCCTCGGTCCTGACATTGCGGGAGACGGTCACCTCCGCACTGGTGGCGCGTGGGCTCAACTCCAACGCCGCCAGTTGGGACGCCTGGAGACGCAGCGACGACGCCAGATGGACCGTCCAAATGTCCTGGAAAGCCGGCAGATCCGACAACGTGGCGCACTTCCGGTTCACCCCCGGAGCGCACGGGGGCATTGTCGTCGCGATCGACGATTCCGCCAGTGAGTTGATCGATCCGAACTTCGAACGTCCGCTGCGTCCCGTGGCACCCGTGGCGCAGCTCGACTTCAGCACGTCTGACACCGAGGCCCCTGCCGCAGCCGCACCGGAACCTCAATCCGAACCCGTGACGGCCGAGACGCCAGCCGAACTACCGGCACAGCCGGTTCGCAGCAAGCGCGTCAAGCCGACGGTGCCCGGATGGGAGGACGTCCTGCTCGGGGTGCGCTCCAGCGGCGATCGCTGAGCCTCGAACCCTAAGCCCTTATCGCCCCGACGAGGGGCGATACCGCTTCACGGTGTGCCTGTAGCCCCCAGCGCCAACAGCACCAACCAGCCCCATGCCACGCCTACTCCCGCGCCGAGCGCAAACCAGCGGACCACAGGAGTAGTGCGCCACCCCCAGACCGTCGGTGCCAAACCACCGACGGCGATGATGTTCAAAACAGCCGCCAGCAGCGCGTGCACGCGCAACAGCCCCATGCTGAGCACCACGATCGCCGTGCCGATGACCGCGGCGACGAATGCCGACACGGCCAGACCCGTCGCCCACGGAGTCGGTTCGTCGGTCACTGCGCGAGCCTAGCGCGTTCATAGAACGCCAGAGCCGCCGCAGTTGCGACGTTGAGGGAGTCGGTGCCGCGCGACATCGGTATCCGGACCCTGACATCGCTGGCCCGCATGGCTGCCCCGGTGAGGCCCGGCCCCTCTGCCCCCACCAGGATGGCCAGCCTCGACTTTCCGACTGCCGAGACGGCCGCCGCCAGTGGTTGCGCATCGTGATCGGGCGTCATGGCAAGCACGCCGAAGCCGTTGTCGCGCAGCAGATGGAGGTCCCCGGGCCACTGCCGGGCCTTCGCGAATGGCACCAGCAGCGCGTGGCCCATCGACACCCTGACCGCGCGACGGTACAGCGGGTCCGCGCAACCGGGTCCGAAAACAACGGCGTCGACGCCGAGTCCGGCGGCGTTACGGAATATCGAGCCGAGGTTTTCGTGGTCATTGACTCCCTCCAGCACGGCGATGGTCCGCGCCGATCCGAGGACTTCTGGCAGCGCCAACTCCCCAGGGCGGCGTGCCGCGGCAAGGACACCCCGGTTGAGGTGGAATCCCACCACCCGGGCCATCACCTCCGCGCTGGCACGGTAGTAAGGGATCTCGGCGCCCTGTAGGTCGGAAGCGAGTTCGACGCGACGACGCTCGGTTCCCAGCAACGCGTGCGCAACGAAACGAGACGCCAGCATACGTTGGACGACAAGTACGCCTTCGGCGATGACCAGACCTTTGCCGCCGGGCAGGTCGGGTCGGCGATCGACGCTGTTGAGATCCCTGAAGTCGTCGACCCGCGGATCGTCGGGGTCGGCAATGTCGATGATTTCGCCGCACACGCGCAGTCGATGATGCGGTGGATCAGACCCCTTCGTCAACCAGAGCCGAAAGCAGACCGGTGGCCCGCAGCAGCGTTGCCCGCTCGTCGTTGTTGAGGGTGGACAAACGGTTCATCAGCCACTCCTGGCTGGCACGGCGTTCCGCCGTCAGCAGCCGCGTCCCGGCCGGCGATACCGACACCACCACCTGGCGTCCGTCGAGAGGGTCCGCGGTGCGTTCGACGAGGCCGAGATCAACCAGCGAGGCGATCACCCGCGTCATCGACGGGGGGCGCACCTGTTCGCGCAGTGCCAACGCCCCCGGGGTCATCGGCCCGTCTTTGTACAGCGTGGTCAACACCGAGAATTGGGACAGCGACACTGCGGATTGTTGACGTCGGAACCTCAATTGACGAGCCAATCTCACCACCGCCAACGATAAGTCGCTAGCAAGCCCCCGGTCGACGTCTCCCACAATGGAACAATACGACAAGAAAGGCGCATTCGGCCTCATATCCGAACCAGGACCATCCCTGGACGGCGATCGGTAACCTTAGGGGCGATGCCACCCCATGCGCCCACTCCTCCCCCAGTCGAACCCGTGCCGCCGCCGCTGCCCGCGGGATTGCTGGAGCCATCGCGCGTCATCGCTGCAGGGGCAAGTGCCTGGCTGGTCAGTGCGATTCTGGCGTTCATCTTGCCCGCCCTGGAAACGTGGCGGCCGGTTTGCCTGGCCGGCCTCGGCACGGGATTGGTCGGCACCGCCATCTTCCTGACCCAGCGGCGCGCCGCCCAGCGTGGCGCCCGGGGTGCGCAGACAGGCCTCGCGATAGGCGAAAACCGCAGAAATGTGTGAATTCAGCAAATTAGGGCGGTGAGCAAACGAAAGGGCCGCAGAAGAATAGCGGCGCCTGTTTCACAGACAGAGTTTCCAGACCTGCGTGCAGTCGGCGGCCGTGCGAACCCAGTCACAATTGAAACTACGCGCGCCCCGGTGGTGGCCGCGCTCAGATTCCGGTCGCTTATGCCGTCTCGCCGGTGGTTTGATCAGTCGTTTCGCCGGTCGTTTCGCTCGTGGTTTCATCGGTCGTTTCACCGGCCGTCGTTTCACCGGCCGTAGTGTCGCTCGGCTCGGCGGCGTCGCCTTCCAGCGGCGAGACCGGATTCTCGACGAAGTCGAGCACTCCGTCGTCGTACGGGTCGTAGCACGGCGAACCGGCGCCGGTAGGAGACGACGTGTCGGAGTGGGCACCGCATCCGTAGCTGAAGTCGACGACGTGGCCGTCGGCGGACAGCTCGTTACCACAAACGCCGAACACTGCGCCGAGGGCACCCGCGAGCGGGAGGTAGAAGCCGCAGTCACCGCAGACGCGCCTGGTCGACCGTGCCATGGCCGAATTCGGCCCATGATCTCCGTCATGCCAGCGCTGCGCCGCGTCGGCACGGCCCGAAGCGCTGAGTACTCGGAGCCGGCCGAAACCAATGTCGGCCGCGGCGTCGTCGATGCCTGCGTCACCGCTGAGCAGGAACCCGGGCACGAGGCGCGGGTCGTCGGCCGGCGGCGCCAGCAGATCGCCCGGACTCAGGTCACCTGGCTTGATGCGTTGTTCCCACGGCACCCATTGCGGCGCCAACAGGGCCGTAGGACCGGGCAACAGCACCACCTCGCTGATGGTGGCGCGACCGGCACCCGGGCAAGCCGCAACGACCACTGCCCACTGCCATCCCCGGTATCCCGGCAGATCGGCCAGGAAGCGGTGAGTGGCGGCGTTGGTGTCCTCGTAGGCGACCCCCAGGTACTCGCCGACGGTGTCGCCGCCGACCTCCGCCGCGGCCGCGCGAGCCGCGTCGACGGCAGCGGTCAAGACACCGGCGAGATCCGTTGGTTCGCGGTGTGGTGGTGCGCCGCTCCGCGCATCGTCAGCCTCAATGACGGTGTCCATCGGCTCCCATACTGCCCGAGCGTCCGGTTGGCAGCCACACCGGTCGCGTGCATACCCCGTTGCGAGCCAATAGGGAACAATCGACGGTGTGGCAGGACCGCGGCATGATCGACCGGCCTCCGGCGTGCAACGCCGACCGTCCGGCGAGCACCCGGGCATGGCCAACTACCCGAGCGACGGTGGGCGCACCGGCACCGTGCGCCGAAATCCAGCGCCGCCCAGCGCAAACCGGTACCTACCCCCGCTGGACGAGGATCACGCCCGCCGTGACGAGCCGGGTGCCGGCGCCACCGATCGTGACGGAATCGGTCCCCAAGACGCTCAACGCATCACAGTGACACGGGCCGCGGCGCTGCGCAGCCGCGAGATGGGCTCGAGGATGTACGGGCTGGTACATCGCGCGGCGACAGCCGACGGCGCCGACAAATCCGGTCTGACCGCCCTGACCTGGCCGGTGGTAGCCAACTTCGCCGTCGACGCGGCGATGGCGGTCGCGCTCGCCAACACCCTGTTCTTCGCGGCGGCATCCGCCGAGAGCAAAGGCAGGGTAGCGCTGTACCTGCTGATCACCATCGCGCCGTTCGCGGTGGTGGCTCCGGTGATCGGACCCGCACTCGATCGGGTGCAACACGGCCGCCGGGCGGCGCTGGCGGTGTCGTTCGGACTTCGCACCCTGCTGGCCGTGCTGTTGATCCTGAACTACGACGGCGCCAGCGGCAGTTTCCCGCCGTGGGTGTTGTACCCGTGCGCGCTCGCCATGATGGTGCTGTCGAAATCATTTTCCGTGTTGCGCAGCGCGGTCACACCCAGGGTGATGCCACCCACGATCGACCTGGTCAGGGTGAATTCGCGACTGATGATGTTCGGCCTGCTGGGGGGCACCATCGTCGGCGGTGCCATCGCGGCCGGAGTGGAATACGCCTGCAACACATTGTTCGAAAGGCCCGGCGCGCTGTATGTCATCGTCGCCGTGACACTGGCCGGCGCGTGGCTGTCGATGCGGATTCCGGGGTGGGTCGAATCAACCGCCGGCGAGGTACCCACCACCCTGAGTTACCACGACGGCAGCGACCGGTTGCGCCGGCACCGCCATCCCCCCCTCCGGATCGATCCGGAAACCGTGCGGCAGCCGTTGGGCCGCAACGCCATGACCGCGCTCTGGGGAAACTGCACCATCAAGGCGATGGTCGGTTTTCTGTTTCTCTACCCGGCGTTCGTGGCGAAGTCGCACGACTCCAGCGGATGGGAGCAGCTGCAGATACTCGGCTTGATCGGCGCCGCGGCGGGGATCGGCAACTTCGCCGGAAACTTCACCGCCGCCCGGCTCAAGCTGGGCCGTCCCGCCGTGCTCGTCGTCAGGTGCACCGCGGCGGTCACGGCGATGGCGCTGGCCACGGCAATCACCGGAAACCTGCTGGTAGCGACCGCCGCCACGCTCGTCACGTCGGCGTCCGCCGCGGTTGCCAAGGCGTCGCTGGACGCATCCCTGCAGAAGGACCTGCCCGAAGAGTCCCGCGCTTCGGCATTCGGGCGCTCCGAGTCGGTTCTGCAGTTGTCGTGGGTGCTCGGCGGCGCCGTAGGCGTGCTCATCTACACGGATCTGTGGGTCGGCTTCACCGTCATCACGGCGATCCTCATACCGGGGCTGGCGCAGACCGTGCTCAGTTTCAACGGCGCCTCACTTATCCCCGGCCTCGGCGGCAACAGACCGGTCAAGGTGCGCCAGGAGGTCACGCCGATGGCACCTCAACCGCAGCGGTGAGCCGCCCGTGAGCCGGCCCGTCACCGTTTCCATCGCGGTCGCCGTCGTGCTGGCATCGACGGCAGCGGGCGCCAATGCGTGGCTGTGGTCACGCCCCACCATCCCGCAGCACGCCAAGATCAGCGTCTTCACCGACGGGCAGCTGACCCGCGTCGGCCCCTATTTCTACTGCAACGTCCTGGACCTGAACGACTGCCACAATGCGCAAACGCAGGGCGAACTGCTGGTCAACGACCGCGACCCCGTTCAGCTTTCGGTGCCCTCGGCGATCGGCGACGCTCCGTGGCGGCTGATGCAGGTGTACGACGATCCGCGCGACACCACGGCGTCGGTGTTCCGGCCGCATGCGCGCCTGGCCGTGACGATCCCGACGGTCGACGCACAGCGCGGCAAACTGCGGGGCGTCGCGGTGCAGTTGTTGACGCTGGGGCAAGACGAGGCGGGCGAGCTCCACGAACTCCCCCACGCCGAGTGGTCGGTTCGCACGGTGTGGGGCTGAACGCCCTTACCGCAAATGCTTCCGCAGGAAATCCAGGTCGGCGACGATTCCTTGGGGCGGAGTCTCGATGATGACGTCGCACCCGGCGTCTCGGCACACATCGGCGATCAGATCCGAATCGAACGTTCCCGAGTCGAAATTCGCGTGCCTGTCGGCGCCGGTGTCGAAAGCGTCGCGCGAGTTGTTCGCGTGCACCAGGTCGATCCGCCCGGTGATAGACCGGACGCGATCGACGATCCCGGCGAGATCCTCTCCTCCGGCCCACGCGTGGCAGGTATCCAGGACGAAGCCTGGGTCGTATTGCCCGACGGCGTCCCAGAGCATGGAGAGCCTGTCGAACCGGCGCGCCATGGCATTCTCGCCGCCCGCGGTGTTCTCGATCAGGATCGGCACCGCGAACCCGCCTTCGGCTTCGGCGCGTTCGAAGGCCTTGCGCCAGTTTTCGACTCCGACCCTGGGATCGTCGCCGGCGGTGACATGCCCGCCATGGACGACGAGCCCCTTCGCGCCGATCTTCGCGGCCGCGTCTGCGTGCTGATGCATGATCTTGCGGCTGGGGATGCGAATCTTGTTGTTGGTCGACGCGACGTTCACCAGATATGGCGCGTGGATGTAGATGGTCAGGTCGGCGGCGCGGAGCGCATCGGCGTGGGGATGCTCGACGGGCTTCTTCCATCCCTGCGGGTCGCCGAGGAAGAACTGGATCGCCTCCGCACCGGCCGCCTGGGCGGCTGCCAGCGGATCGTCGGAATCGACATGCGCCCCTAACAAACCCATGCCAGCGAGCATAGAGCCCGACGGCGAACGCCCCGCGGGCGCGATTCAGGCGTCGAGTTCGCGGGCCACGGCCTTGACCACCTCTGACACACGGCGCGCCGTCTTCCGGTCGGGGTAGCGGCCCTTGCGAAGTTCCGGCTGGATGGTCCCCTCCAGCAGCGTGATCATGTCCTCGACCATGCCGTGGAGTTCGTCGGGCGTGTGCTTGTGCTCGGGGGGGCTGGCCTCCCGGCGTCCCCGAGCCAGGCTCGGCGGAGGATCGATCAGCTTCACGCTGAGCGCCTGCGGGCCCCGGCGTCCCGAAGCTATACCGAACTCCACGCGCTGGCCGGCCTTGAGGTCCTCGACCCCGGCGGGCAAGGCGGACGAGCGGACGTAGACGTCCTCCCCGTCCTCCTGCGACAGGAAGCCGAATCCCTTTTCGGCGTCGTACCACTTAACCCTGCCGGTCGGCACTGGTCTCACCTGCTTGTCTCACGGGTTGCCCGGATTGGCAACATAGTTATGCGCCCCGCCTGTGCAGGACGCATGACAGGTAATCCTACTCGGGCAACCGACAGACCAGCATGGGTGTTATCTCGGTAGGCTTGTGGCACCGCTGGAGGATTGATGCATCTGCTCCCGACCGGTTGCCGGTGGCTACCCGGCGGCCGCTGCTCCAGCCGGCTTGTGCCGATAGATCGGCGTGTGCCGGGATCGATTTCGACACGGATGGGGACGGCAGCATGACGGTGACGGCGCTGGGTCTGCCCGCGGTTTCGCGAACCGTGGGGCCCGCGCCGACGCACGGGCCGCTGGTCGACACGTTCGGCCGTGTTGCGACCGATCTGCGGGTGTCGCTGACCGACCGGTGCAACCTGCGCTGCACCTACTGCATGCCCGCGTCGGGGCTGGACTGGCTTCCCTCCGACCACCTCCTGCGGCCCGATGAACTCGAGAGACTGGTGCGGATCGCGGTCACCGGGCTGGGAATCACCAGCGTTCGATTCACCGGTGGAGAGCCCCTGTTGGCAAAGCACCTTGAACAGGTGATCGCCGCAGCGGCGGCGCTGACCCCCCGGCCCGAGATCGCCTTGACCACGAATGGCATCGGGCTGGCTCGCCGCGCGAGATCGCTGGCTGCGGCGGGCCTCGACCGGGTCAACGTGTCGCTGGACAGTGTGGACGCGGCACGCTTCGCCGCGATCACGCGGCGTGACCGACTGCCCGACGTCCTTGCCGGGTTGCTCGCGGCCCGAGAGGCGGGCCTGGAGCCGGTGAAGATCAATGCGGTGCTCGATCGGGCGACCGGACGCACCGATGTGGTCGACCTGCTGCGGTTCTGCATCGCCGGCGGCTACCACTTGCGGGTGATCGAGCAGATGCCACTGGATGCCGGCCATCGGTGGAGCCGCGACCAGACTCTGATGTCCGGCGACGTGCTCACAGTGCTGGGTGGGCATTTCTCACTGCAACCCGATCCGAACCCCCGGGGCTCGGCGCCGGCCGAGCTATGGCTGGTGGACGGCGGCCCCGCCACGGTGGGCGTCATCGCTTCGGTGTCACACGCATTCTGCTCGGCCTGCGACCGCACCCGGCTCACCGCCGACGGACAGGTACGCAACTGCCTGTTCGCCGCGTCCGAGACCGATCTGCGCGGACTGCTGCGTGCAGGCGCCGACGACATGGAGGTCGAAGCCGCCTGGCGGACCGCCATGTGGAACAAAGCCGCCGGTCACGGGATCAACGATCCGGGCTTCGTCCAGCCGGACCGCCCGATGAGCGCAATCGGCGGCTGAGGTGACAGACGTCGCGACACACTTCACGGTGACGGTTCGGTACTTCGCCGCGGCCCGCGTGGCCGCCGGGGTCGACGACGAGGAGCTGACCGTGTCGACCGGGACCACGATTGCAGCGCTGACGCGCGCATTGGCGGCCCGCAACGCCGAATTGGCACGCCTGGTGCCGCGTTGCTCCTACCTGTGCGACAGCACCGCGGTCAGAGACATGCAGCTGACTCTGCAGCCGGGCCAAACCGTCGACCTCCTACCGCCTTTTGCCGGGGGATGAATGTGATTTGCATCACATATCGTGGTGATTTCGGACTGGGTACGACATGCAAACGGGCCGCTCCGAACTGCGGAAACGCAGACGCATTGTGGGCTTTAGACACCGCTTAATTTCCGCCCATACCAGAAACCTAATTTTTGTCAAAAGGTGACGGACCTCTCGTCAGCCATTACCGTCACTCGAAGCCAGCCGCACACCAAGCGACTGGCTTGCCCTTGTCGTACGCGCCGAACTCCATCCGTCGGACAGGGGTACCGAAACAAACCATCGTGGATGGAGGCGGGGGACCCAACGGTCCACCGAGGATCGGACCTGGAACCTCACGGTTCCTCGGGGTGAAGCCAGGGTCGTGTCCCACTGGACAACGACCCGGCCGGGCAACCTCTCCAGCCCGAACCCGACAGCTGACCTCGTAGGCGTGTGCAGAGAGGATCACAGACCCATGAGTGGACGGCATCGCAAGCCAACGACTTCGAGTAAGCAGGTCGCAAAGATCGCATTCACCGGCGCCGTCTTGGGCGGTGGCGGCCTGGGCCTTGCAGGACACGCGGCCGCGGCGACCGACCACGAATGGGATCAGGTCGCCCGCTGCGAGTCGGGCGGCAACTGGGCCATCAACACCGGCAACGGCTACCAGGGCGGTTTGCAGTTCGCGCCGGGCACATGGTCTTCCCACGGCGGCCGCGAATTCGCCTCGGCAGCCAACCTGGCCACCAAGGAGCAGCAGATCGCCGTAGCTGAGCGCGTCCTGGCCACTCAGGGCCGCGGCGCCTGGCCGGTCTGCGGCACCGGATTGTCAAGTGCAAAGCCGCGCAACGTCGTGGCCAAGCCCGCCACCTTCGAAGCTCCGGTCGAAGCCGACGCCACCATCGGGCAGGCCATCGCCTTCGATGCGCCCGCTCCGCTCGCGCCGGATCCGGTGCCCGCCCCCGCGCCGGAGGCTGTCCCGGCTCCGGAAATCTTCCCGGCACCCGAGGTCTTCCCGGCGCCCTTCGACGCCGCGCCCGCGCCGGCACCCGAGATCTTCCCGGCTCCCATCGACGCCGCGCCCGAGCCCGCACCCGAAATCTTCCCGGCGCCGGCTCCGGAAATCCTTCCGGCACCCGTCGACGCGCTCCCCGCGCCGGCACCCGAAATCTTCCCGGCACCCGTCGACGCACTCCCCGCGCCCGCACCCGAAATCTTCCCCGCGCCGGCTCCGGAAATCTTCCCGGCACCCGTCGACGCGCTCCCCGCGCCCGCACCCGAAATCCTGCCCGCGCCGGCGGATACTCCGGGGCCCGACGCCCCGCAACTGCCCGAGCCTGCCCCGGTCGACCAGTTCGCGGTGATCGACCTGGCGCTGGTGGATTACGCGCCGCTGGGCGCACCGGCGCCTGCGGCCCCGGCTGTCGAGGCCGATGGGACGCCGGAAGCCCCTGTTGCGCCCGCGCCGCCCGAGCCATGGGTCCTGCCGTTTGCCCCATTTGTGCCCGTCGACGCACCGGCACCGGCCCCCGCACCGGAGCCGGCGATCGTGGCCGCACCCGATCCTATGGCGCCGGTCAACCCTGCCGACGTTCCCGTTCCGGCGATCGACGTGGCACTTGAGACGGTTCCCGCCGAACCCGAGGGCGTCCCCCACCTGACCAGCGCGTTCACCCCGGTGGGACCTCACGGCCCGAATGCCTACTTGGGCGAACTGCTGCACGCTGTGCATTCGCAGGAGATCAGCGGCAACGACGCGCTGTCGGCGCTCCAACAGCGTCCGTTCGAGGTCTGAGGCGCTGCCCGACACCTCCTCACCGCGAGTCGGACGGGGCGATGGCCGTTGTCCGTTCGCTACGCCGAGTTCACCCACTCCTCGGTTCCATCGGCGAAGAACTGGTGCTTCCATACCGGTAGACGCTGCTTGACGGCGTCGACCAAGCGGCTGCACGTCTCAAACGCGGCGTGGCGGTGGTCGGCGGCAACCGCGGCGACCAGGGCGGCGTCCCCGATCTGCAGAGTGCCGATGCGGTGGCTTGCCGCGACCGCACGCACGCCTGTGGCATTGAGCACCACCTCGGCGAGCACGTCGGCCAGCGTCTGCTCGGCCAGTGGATGGGCCGAGTACTCCAGCCGCAGGACAGGGCGGCCGCCGTCGTGATCGCGCACGATCCCTGCGAAGCCGACTACCGCCCCCGCGGCCCGGTCGGCCACCAACCGCTCGTGTTCGGCGAGAGAGATCGGCCGGTCGGTCACCACGCACCGCAGCACGCTGGTCACCGCCGGTGGTCCTCACCCGCCAACTGGTCGAGCGCATGGTGCACCACATCGCTGAGCACACAGAGTCCGTCACGCACGCCGCCCGGAGATCCGGGCAGGTTGACGATCAGGGTCTGGCCGGCCACACCGCAGAGTCCGCGCGAGAGGATGGCCGTCGGCACCCTCGGCAGCCCCGAGCGCCGTATCGCATCCGCCAACCCGGGCAATTCGAAATCGAGGATCGCCGCTGTTTGTGCCGGAGTTTCGTCGGTCGGCGAGATACCGGTTCCCCCGGACGTGATCACCAAGTCCACCCGATCGGACACCGCGATGCGCAATGCCCGCCCCACCGGGTCACCGTCCGGGACGACCACCACAGCCGGCGTCGCAAATCCTTGTTCGACAAACCATTCCGAAATCATCGGACCACTGCGATCGTCGTACACGCCTTGCGAGGCGCGTGTGGAGGCGATGATGACACGGCCCGTGCGCTTCATCATCGCCTCCACGGGCCGCTGCGGCCGCCGGCCTTGCTCAGCACTTTGACGTCGTCGATACGCGCCGCGGGGTCGACGGCTTTGATCATGTCGTAGAGCGTCAGCGCGGCCACACTGACCGCGGTGAGTGCTTCCATCTCCACGCCGGTGCGCTCGGTCGTGCGAACCCGCGCGGTGACGACGACCCCGGCGTCGACGATCTCGAAGTCGACATCGATACCCGTCAACGCCAATGGATGACACAGCGGGACGAGATCGCTGGTCCGCTTGGCCGCCAAGATACCGGCCACCCGCGCGGTGGCCAGAGCGTCGCCCTTGGGCAAACCTCCCGACGATATGAGCGCGACGACCTCGTCGGTGGTGCGAAGGACGCCGGCCGCGACGGCGGTGCGGTTCGTGAAATCCTTGCCGGTGACATCGACCATGTGCGCCGCCCCACGCTCGTCGAGGTGCGACAGGGGCCGGGCCCCTGGGCCGCGTGCCACCGCTACCGGTTGATGACGGTCACGGGGTGCACGTATGGCAGGTCGTCGGCCGGCACCGGAAAGATGATGTCACCGAACGGCGACAGCGCGCCCGTTCGGTCGGTGGCGACCTCGCTCACGGCGTGGTCGTCGGGGTCGGTGGTAGGCCAGCCGTTGTCGACGTAGCGGGCACCCTTGGTCTTCGTAATGTCAGCCACGAGAGACATTGTGACAGGTAATGGCCGGTTAGCGCGCGTCGGTGACTGCTTTAGGCTGGTCCGCGATGACCGAACACACCCGGGGTGTGCCTTTGGCGGCATGGTTGGCAGACCTGCCCGAGTCACGGCTGGTCCGGTTGCTCGAGTTGCGCCCCGACCTGGCGCAACCTCCCCCCGGCAGTATCGCCGCGCTGGCCGCCCGAGCCCAGGCCCGGCAATCGGTGCGGGCCGCCACCGACGACCTCGACTTCTTGCACTTGGCGGTGCTGGACGCGCTGCTGGTTTGCCATGCTGACACCACCGCGGTTCCGTTTGCGGAGCTGGCGGCGACGATCGGTGATCGCGCACCGCAGGAGGCAATCGCCAGCGCGCTCGACGACCTCCGCGACCGCGCGCTGGCCTGGGGTGACCCTTCGATCCGCGTCGTTTCCGAAGCCGCCGCGGGACTGCCGTGGCACCCGGGCCAGGTCGTGCTGGCGAGCCCGTCGACGTCCGCCGCCGACA
This sequence comes from uncultured Mycobacterium sp., assembly GCA_964511995.1. GTDB lineage: Bacteria > Actinomycetota > Actinomycetes > Mycobacteriales > Mycobacteriaceae > Mycobacterium. Next base: position 17,554 of record CAZEHT010000017.1, on the reverse strand, counting down.
TCGCCGGCCAGCTCCATCACATCGGCGATACCGAGCGTGAGCTGCTGCACCGCCTGTTGGAGGGCTCACCGGTGGGCCGCACCCGAGATGCGGCCCCGGACACGCCTCCCGACCGGCCGGTTCAGCGTCTCCTGCAAGGGGGGCTCTTGCATCGAATCGACGATGAGACCGTCATCCTGCCACGCAGGGTTGGCCAGCTGCTGCGCGGCGAGCAGGCCGACCCGGTGTCGTTCTGCGCGCCTCCCACCGAGCGCGGCGCCCGGCAGATGGCATCGGCCGACACCGACAAGGCCGCTGCCGCCGCGGTCATCGACCTGCTGCACGAAGTCGATGTCGTCATCTCGGCGCTGGGCAACGCGCCCGTGCCCGAACTGCGCAGTGGCGGGCTGGGAGTCCGCGATATGAAGCGGCTGACCAAGGTGACCGGTGTCGACGATCGCCGACTGGGCCTGATCCTCGAACTCGCCGATGCCGCAGGGTTGATCGCGAACGGTGAACCCGTGCCCGAACCCGACGACGGTACCGGGCCGTACTGGGCGCCAACGGTGGCAGCCGACCGATTCGCCGAATCCCCCATCGCGCAACGCTGGCATCTGCTGGCCGAGGGCTGGCTGGAGCTGCCGGCTCGGCCCGCGCTCATCGGGCGTCGTGGACCCGACGCGAAACCGTATGCCGCACTTTCTGATTCACTGTATTCGACGGCAGCTCCACTCGACCGGCGACTGCTGCTCGGGCTGCTCGCCGATCTGCCGCACGGAACCGGCGTCGACACCGATGCGGCGTCTCGGGCGCTCATCTGGCGCCGGCCCCGCTGGTCGGCGCGCCTTCAACCCGGGCCCGTTGCCGACCTCCTCGAAGAGGCCCGCGTACTGGGGATCGTCGGGCGGGGTGCGATCACGTCGCCGGGCCGGGCGCTGCTCGCCCAAGGGTCGGCTTCCGCCATATCCGCCATGGCCCACGTGCTGCCCGCGCCCATCGACCACTTCCTGGTGCAGGCGGACCTGACGGTGGTGGTGCCGGGTCCGCTCGGTCGCGAGCTGGCCGATGAACTGAGTTCGGTAGCCAGCCTCGAATCAGCCGGTGCGGCAATGGTCTACCGCGTGAGTGAGAGGTCTATCCGCAACGCGCTCGACACCGGCCGCTCCGCCGGCGCCTTGCACGCCTTCTTCGCCAGACATTCCAAAACCCCTGTGCCGCAAGGATTGACCTATCTGATAGATGACGTAGCACGTCGACACGGCCAATTGCGCGTCGGCATGGCGTCCTCGTTCGTCCGCTGTGAGGATCCGGCCCTGCTGGCGCAGGCGTTGGCCACTCCCGCTGCCCAGCAGCTTCAGCTCCGGCTGCTGGCACCGACGGTTGCGGTCGCCCAGAATCCCATCTCCGACGTGCTCGCGGTGCTGCGGTCGGCAGGACTCGCTCCGGCCGCAGAAGACTCGTCCGGGGCGATCGTCGACCTGCGGGGAGGTGGCGCGCGGGTACCCACCCCGCAGCTCCGCCGGTCGACGCGGCCGACGCCCGGCGGGGCGAACTCGGACGCCCTCGCGGCGATGGTCGCCGTTTTGCGCAAGGTCGTCGCGCTGCCCACCGGCGGCCGGGGACGAGTCGATCCGGCACGGGCGATGACGCTCTTGCAGCAGGCCGCGATTCAGCAGACTTCGGTGGTGATCGGATATACCGACGCCGCCGGAATTTCGAGCCAGCGCATGGTGTCTCCCATCAACGTGCGGGGCGGACAGCTCGTCGCGTTCGAGCCGGCATCGGGGCGAGTGCGCGACTTCGCCGTGCACCGCGTGACATCGGTCGAGGCCGCCGACAGCGTATAAGTCACCGCCGGCCCCGGCCCCGGCCCGCTTCAGCCCGAGCTCAGATGCCGGTGCAGATCGACACGAACGGTATCGGTGCGCAGATGCCGATCGAGAAGCCCGGGGTCGGGTCGCCGTTCCAGACGGGCGGCGGCGGTGGCGGTGGCAGCGGCGCGGGGGGCACCAGGCAAAGGTTGGTGGCCGGGTCGAAGAAGGTGCCGGGACCACACTCCGCCGCGTGACCGGTCGCCGGCCACGCCAAAGTCACACACCCGAACACCAGGACAGCGGGGGCTCCTGCCGTCAACATCCGACGAATCCTGCGGATCACCGCAAACACCTCCCTGCTCCTCCCCGACGTTCTCAGAGCTAGTGTATGCCGCCTCTACACACTGCTCACCGCTTTTAACAAAGTGCAGGTCAACGCCATCGTGGTGAGGCCGCGACTTTCATGGGTCGACCATTCTGGCAACCGCGTCCGGCACAGGGCGCGAAGCGCGAGCGATCGAACGCAGCTCAACGCGCTGGCCAGGCGGCAAATATAGTGGGAAGGATGACCGACGGACCGTTGATCGTCCAGTCCGACAAGACAATCCTGCTCGAGGTGGACCACGAGCGGGCCAACGATGCACGCGCGGCGATCGCGCCGTTCGCCGAACTCGAGCGCGCACCCGAACACGTCCACACCTATCGCATCACTCCGTTGGCACTGTGGAACGCCCGGGCTGCCGGACACGACGCCGAGCAGGTCGTCGACGCGCTGGTGAGCTACTCGCGCTACGCGGTCCCGCAGCCGTTGCTAGTCGACATCGTAGACATCATGGCCCGCTACGGGCGGCTGCAGCTGGTCAAGCATCCCGCGCACGGACTGACCCTCGTCAGCTTCGACCGTGCGGTCCTCGAAGAAGTGTTGCGCAACAAGAAGATCGCCCCGATGCTGGGGAGCCGCATCGACGATGCCACCGTGACGGTGCATGCCAGCGAACGCGGCCGGGTCAAGCAGATGCTGCTCAAAATCGGCTGGCCCGCTGAGGATCTGGCGGGCTACGTTGACGGCGAATCGCATCCGATCAGCCTGCGTCAGCACGGCTGGCGCCTCCGCGATTACCAGGAGATGGCGGCCGAGTCGTTCTGGGCGGGCGGCTCCGGCGTGGTCGTGCTGCCTTGCGGCGCCGGAAAGACCCTGGTGGGCGCTGCGGCGATGGCCAAAGCCGGTGCCACGACGCTGATCCTGGTAACGAACACCGTCGCGGGCCGGCAGTGGAAGCGTGAACTGGTCGCGCGGACGTCGCTAACCGAGGACGAGATCGGCGAATACTCGGGAGAGCGCAAGGAGATTCGTCCCGTCACGATCGCGACCTATCAGGTCATCACGCGCCGAACCAAGGGTGAGTACAAGCACCTGGAGTTGTTCGACAGCCACGACTGGGGCCTGATCATTTACGACGAAGTTCACCTGCTGCCGGCGCCGGTGTTCCGGATGACGGCCGATCTGCAATCGCGGCGGCGGCTTGGCCTGACGGCGACACTGATCCGCGAAGACGGCCGCGAAGGCGATGTGTTTTCGCTCATCGGGCCGAAACGCTACGACGCCCCCTGGAAGGACATCGAGGCTCAGGGCTGGATCGCCCCGGCCGAATGCATCGAGGTTCGGGTGACGATGACCGACAACGAACGCATGCTTTACGCCACCGCCGAACCCGACGAGCGCTACAAGCTCTGCTCGACGGCGCACTCCAAAATCGCCGTTGTGAAATCCATCCTGGAACACCACCCCGAGGAGCCGACCCTGGTCATCGGGGCATACCTCGGGCAACTCGACGAACTCGGCGAGCAGTTGGACGCTCCCGTGATCCAGGGCTCGACCCGAACGGCCGAGCGCGAGGCGCTGTTCGACGCGTTCCGGCGCGGAGAGGTCCGCACCCTGGTGGTGTCCAAGGTCGCGAACTTCTCCATCGATCTGCCGGAAGCCTCTGTGGCCGTGCAAGTTTCGGGGACATTCGGATCGCGTCAGGAGGAGGCGCAGCGGCTCGGCCGGTTGCTGCGGCCCAAGGCCGACGGCGGCGGCGCGGTGTTCTATTCCGTGGTCGCACGCGACAGCCTCGACGCCGAGTATGCCGCGCACCGGCAGCGGTTCCTGGCCGAGCAGGGGTACGGCTACATCATCAAGGACGCCGACGACCTGTTGGGTCCGGCGATCTAGGCGTACGGCCCGATCGGCTTGACGACGGTGAGAAGCACCACCGAATCCTCGATGGCCTGCAGCGCATGCCTGCTGCGCGGTACGACGAGTTGGTCGCCCGGTGCGCCGTCCCAACCCGTTTGCGAGTCGGTCAGCCGGACCCTGCCCTGCAGCACCTGCAGCGTGGCCTCACCCGGACTTTCGTGCTCGTCCAAGCCGGTGCCGGCAGTCAACGCGAGCAGCGTCTGACGCAGCGCATGCTCGTGCCCGCCGTAGACGGTGTGGGCGCTGCGGCCATTCTTGGACGCCGCCGCCAGCTTCAGATGTTGGCGCGCCAGCGCCGTCAGCGAAATCTTCTCCATGCGCAGGGTTTCCTTCCTCGGATCGTGCGAAATATTAGCTCAGCGCCGGGATTACCTCCCGTTCGAACAGCTCGATCCCGGAGCGATCGTAGGCGGCTTCGGCGAAGTAGCAGATGGCGTAGTCGCAGCCGAGTTCACGCATCCGTTGCAGCTTCTCGACGACCTGGTCAGCGGTTCCGGACGCGGCATCGGGAGCGGTGAGCATGGCCAGCATGGTATCCACGACGGCTTCGTTCGCCTTGGCCACCTGTCTGGCGCGCACGCGTTGGACACGCCGCGCGACGTCGGCCTCCGAGTCCCCGACGATGACGTTGAAGTTCGCCGAACGCACGATCGCGTCGTAGTCGGTGCCGAGCTCGCGGCAATGGCCGGCCAGCACCTGAGATTTGTGTGCGAAGCCGTCCGGTTGGGACGTGAAGTTGGTGTACTGCGCGTACTTCGCCGCGATACGCAGCGTCACCTTCTCTCCCCCACCGGCGATCCAGAGCGGAATCCCGCTTTCCTGCAACGGTTTCGGTTGGACGATCGCGCCATCGGCGTGATAGTGCTTGCCGTTGAACGTGACCACGCCGTCCCGCCACGCATCGCGCATGACCTGCACGCCCTCGTCCAGCCGGGTCAGGCGCACGCCGGCCGACGGGAAGCCGTAACCATATGCGCGCCACTCATGTTCGTACCAGCCGCCGCCGATGCCCATTTGGATTCGCCCGCCGGAGATGATGTCGGCGGTCGCCGCGACCTTGGCCAAGTAGACCGGATTGCGATAGCTCATCGCGGTGCACATCTGTCCGAGCTTGATCCGCGAGGTGGTTGCGGCGTAGGCCGACATTAGCGACCACGCCTCGTGCGTCGCCTCGGCCGTCGGCACCGGAACGGTGTGGAAGTGGTCGTAGACCCACAGCGAATCCCAGGCGGGGCCTATGTCGGCGTAGACGGCCAGGTCGCGCATCACCTCCCAGTGACGCCTGGGTTCGATGCCGACGAGATCCAGCCGCCAGCCTTGCGGGATGAACAGTCCGAAGCGCATGGACTCGACTCTATGCACGATTCACGTCGTACCGGCAGCGATGCGTCAGAAACTCAGCACGGTCATTGCGCCGTCCACCACGGCGGTCCGCAATAGACGGTGCGGTGCATCCGGAAACTGCGGGCAGCAGTCCTGCAGTCCGCCGAATGCGAAGGGGCGCGCACGGACTCCTCCAGCGTCAGGTTTGGGCCGCGCACCAGTTTGCCGAGCCGGTCACGCCGGGCCAGGAGCTCATCGGCATTCCACAGCGCCGGCGGCGACCCGCCATCTCGCCTGCGGTTGCGCGCGCTAGTCCATCGCCTGCAACTGGTTTCGCTGCTTCCCACCGGACTCAGCAAGGCTGTCGCACGCCCTCAACGACAAAGGGGGCGGGCTGTACGACTCAATGCCGGTGCCCGTCTACGACAGCGTGACTGCGTAGCGTGAAGAGATGGCACTTTCCAAAGACGAACGCGAACAGTTTCTGGCCGAGCCCCACATCGCGGCGCTGGCAGTCAATGCCGGCCGGAACCGGGCCCCGCTGACCGTGCCGATCTGGTACCAGTACACGCGGGGCGGACAGCCGTGGGTGATCACCGGGCGGGGATCCCGCAAGCACCAGCTGATCGAGGCAGCCGGCCGGTTCGCCCTGATGGTCGAGCGGGTCGAACCGTCGGTGCGCTACGTCACCGTGGAGGGCACCGTCGCCTCCGTCGCGGAGGTCACCGACGCACAGAACTACGAGATGGCCGCACGCTACGTCGGCCCCGACAAACTCGAGGGATATCTGGCATCCGCCGGGTCCTACGGCGAACAGGTGGCGATCTTCCTGGCACCCGACCACTGGCTGTCGGCCGATCTTGGGACGTTGTAGTCCCCACCCACTGCGCGAACCAACCCCCGCCAGCAGACACAAAATCCCCCTTCTCCGCGGGGAAAAGGGGGATTTTGTGTCTGCTCGCGCTAGAGAATCACTTCTCCAGTGACGCCGGAGGGTTGAACCGCTCGCCGTACTTGGCGGCCAGCTCCCTGGCACGGGCGACGAAGGCGTCCTTGCCCCTGCCTGCCGTGCCCTCGTATCCGACGACGAACTGCGCCACGCCACCGGTCCACGCGGGGAAGCCGATACCGAAGATCGAGCCGATGTTGGCGTCGGCGGTCGACGTGAGCACACCCTCGTCGAAGCACTTCTGGGTTTCCAGCGCCTCGGCGAAAAGCATCCGGTCGATCAAGTCCTGCAGGGGCGGTGTCACGCTGCCGGAGTTGAATGTTTCCCGCAGGCCGGGCCACAGGGCGACCCGCTTGCCGTCGACGTACTCGTAGAAACCGGCGCCCTTCAGACGTGACGGGCGTCCGGCCTCGATCATCTTGTTGACGACGGCTTCCGCCGGGTGCGGCTCGTAGGTGCCACCGGCATCCTCGATGCCCTTGCGGGTCGCGACGGCGATCTTCTGCATCAGTTCCAGGTTGAGCTCGTCGGACAGCTGCAACGGCGCCGCCGGGTAACCGGCCTGCGATCCCGCCTGCTCGATGCTCGCCGGCTCGACGCCCTCGCCGAGCATCGCCAGCGCCTCGTTGACGAACGTGCCGATGACGCGCGAGGTGAAGAAACCGCGGCTGTCGTTGACCACGATCGGGGTCTTGCCTATCGCGAGCGTGTAGTCGAACACCCGGGCCAGCACCTCGTCGGAGGTCTTCTCGCCCTTGATGATCTCCACCAGCGGCATCTTGTCCACCGGAGAGAAGAAGTGGATGCCGATGAAGTCCTCCTGGCGCTTGACGCCGGAGGCCAGGCCGGTGATCGGCAGCGTGGACGTGTTCGAACCCAGGACCGCGTTGGGTTCGACGATGTCCTCGATCTCCTGGAACACCTTGTGCTTGAGCTCCTGGCTCTCGAACACCGCCTCGATCACGAAGTCGACTCCCGCGAGGTCGTGGGGGTCGGCGGTCGGCACAATGCGGTCCAGCAGCGCCTTGCTCTTCTCCTCGGTAGTGCGGCCCCGGGCCAGCGCCTTGGCTTCCAGCCCTTCGGAGTAGCCCTTACCCTTCTGTGCGGCTTCCAGGGTGACGTCCTTGAGCACGACGTCGAACCCGGCCTTGGCCGAGACATAGGCGATGCCCGCACCCATCATGCCCGCACCCAGCACCCCGACCTTCGCGATCGGAGTCTTGCCGATACCTTCGGGTCGCGAGCCGCCGCCGTTGATCGTCTGCAGATCCAGGAAGAACGCCTGCATCATGTTCTTGGCGATCTGGCCGGTCACCAGCGTGGTGAAGTAGCGGCTTTCGATGCGACAGGCGGTGTCGAAGTCAACCTGCGCGCCTTCGACCGCGGCGCTGAGGATGGCCCGGGGTGCGGGCATCGGCGACCCCTTGAGCTGCTTTTTCAGAAGCGCCGGGAAGGACGGCAGGATGGCCGCCAGTGCCGGGGTGGCTGGGGTGCCGCCGGGTATCTTGTAGCCCTTCTTGTCCCACGGCTGGGTGTGGGCGTCGGGGTTGGCCTTGAGCTCTTCCTTTATCCAAGCCTTTGCCCTCGGCACCAGCTCCTCCACCGTCGGCACCAACTCGTCGATGAGGCCGATCTCCTTGGCCTTGGCGGGCTTGAAGCGGGTGCCCTGGCTCAGCACCTCCATGAAGGCCTTCTGGATGCCGAACATCCGCACCGAGCGGGTAACTCCACCGGCTCCGGGCAGCAAGCCCAATTGCGCTTCGGGGAAGCCGATCTGGTTTCCCTTTACGTCGGCGGCAATCCGGTGGTGACAGGCCAGCGCGATTTCCAGCCCTCCACCGAGCGCGGCGCCGTTGATGGCCGCGACGACGGGCTTGCCCAGCGTCTCCAGCGCGCGCAGCGGCCGCTTGACACCCTCCACCAGGTCGAACGCCTCACCGGCGTTTTCCGGCCCGATTTGGATCATGGCCTTGACGTCGCCGCCTGCGAAGAACGTCTTCTTCGCGCTGGTGATCACCACACCCGTGACGGAATCCTTCTCGGCGACAAGGCGATCCACAGTGTTGGCCATCGACTCGATGTAGTGCTCGTTCATCACGTTGGCCGACCCGGTCGGGTCGTCCAGGGTCAGCGTGACGATGCCGTCAGCATCCTTATCCCACTGAATCGTGTTCTCTGCCATAGTTTCTCTGGTCCTATTCCCTGTGACTCGTGCTCAGACTCGCTCGATGATGGTGGCCACGCCCATGCCGCCGCCGATGCACAACGTGACGAGTGCGCGACGCGCGTTTCTGCGTTCCAGCTCGTCGACCATCGTCCCGGTGATCATCGCGCCGGTGGCACCCAGCGGATGGCCCATCGCGATGGCGCCGCCGTTGACGTTGAGCTTTTCGTCGGGGATGTTCAGATCCTTCTGGAATTTCAGCACCACCGAGGCGAAGGCCTCGTTGAGTTCGAACAAGTCGATGTCGTCGGCCGTCAGTCCGGCGCGGCTGAGCACCTTGCGGGTGGCCGGAGTCGGGCCGGTAAGCATGATGACGGGATCGGCGCCGCTGGTGGCGGTGGCCACGATGCGCGCCCGCGGAGTCAGTCCCTGCGACTGCCCCGCCTGCTCGCTGCCGATGAGCACCAGTCCGGCGCCGTCGACGATGCCGGAGCTGTTTCCGCCGGTGTGAACGTGATTGATCTTCTCCACGAAGTGGTACTTCTGCAGCGCCACGTCGTCGAATCCGCCCATCGCGCCGATGCCGTCGAACGCGGTCTTCAGCTTCGCCAAACCCTCCATGGTGGTGTCGGGGCGCATGTGCTCGTCGTGGTCGAGGATCACCAGCCCGTTCTGGTCGCGGACGGGCACCACCGACTTGGCGAAGTAGCCGCCCGACCACGCCGCGGCGGCCTTCTGCTGCGAGCGCAGCGCGTAGGCGTCGACATCGTCACGCGAGAATCCCTCGATGGTGGCGATCAGGTCGGCACCGATTCCCTGCGGCACGAAGCCGACCCGGTAGTTCGTCTCCGGGTCGGACGCCCACGCCCCACCATCGGATCCCATCGGCACCCGGCTCATCGACTCCACACCGCCGGCGTAGACCAGGTCGTCCCAGCCCGAGCGGACCTTCTGGGCGGCCAGGTTGACCGCCTCGAGTCCCGAGGCGCAGAACCGATTCAGCTGGAAGCCGCCGGTCGTCTCGGGCAGGCCCGCGACCAGTCCCGCGGTGCGGGCGATGTCTCCGCCCTGATCGCCGACGGGCGAGACGACGCCGAGGATGACATCGCTGATCATGGTTTCGTCCAGGTCGGGGTAGCGCGACCGCATTTCCTGGATCAGGCCGACAACCAGGTTGACCGGTTTGACCTCGGTGAGAGCGCCGCCCTTCTGCTTGCCTCGCGGCGTGCGGATTGCCTCGTAGATGAAGGCTTCTTCGGACATGTGGTTGCTCCAGGTCCTGTTGAGATTTGATGTGCACACTCTCCGAGCCGGAGAGCCTGCGCGGAGGATCGTCCTCTAGCGGCCAGCGTAGCAGCCTCGCCCAACCCGTTGGTTGGGCAGGTTGGCACTCACCCGACCGGCGGGAAGACCGCTTCCATAGGCCGCGCCCGGACGCCACGATCACCGCGAGATCACTGCGGAGGCCCGACGCCTACGCTCGACGGCTATGACGGTGTCCCGGCTGCAGCCGTACGCGGTGACGATTTTCGCCGAGATGTCGGCGCTGGCCACACGTCTGGGCGCGGTGAACCTCGGCCAAGGTTTCCCCGACGAAGACGGCCCGTCCGAGATGCTGCGCGCCGCCGAGAAAGCGATAGCCGAGGGCGTCAACCAATACCCTCCAGGGCTCGGAACCGCTGAACTGCGCCGGGCCATCGCCGCGCAGCGCAAGCGGCGTTACGGCACCGACTACGACCCGGACACCGAGGTGCTGGTGACCGTGGGCGCAACCGAGGCCATCGCCGCGGCCGTCCTCGGACTCGTCGAGCCCGGCTCCGACGTCGTACTGATCGAACCGTTCTACGACTCGTACTCCCCCGTCGTCGCGATGGCGGGGTGCCGGCGTGTCACCGTCCCGCTGGTCGCCGATGGCAGTGGCTTTGCCCTTGACCTCGGCGCGCTGCGCCGGTCGCTCACCCCGGCGACGAAGGCGATCATCGTCAACTCACCGCACAATCCGACCGGGACGGTCCTGCGCCGCGAAGAACTCGCGGCGATCTCGGAGATCGCCGTCGACGCCGACCTGCTGGTCATCACCGACGAGGTGTACGAGCACCTGGTGTTCACCGACGCCGCGGGCCGCAGCCATCTGCCACTGGCGACGTTCCCCGGTATGGCCGAGCGCACCGTCACCATTTCCAGCGCTGCCAAGATGTTCAACTGTACCGGCTGGAAGATCGGATGGGCTTGCGGCGAAGCGGAACTCATCGCCGGGGTGCGCGCGGCCAAACAGTACTTGAGCTATGTCGGCGGGGCGCCGTTTCAGCCGGCGGTTGCGCTGGCGCTCGACACACAGGACGACTGGGTGCGTGCGCTGCGCGATACGCTGCAGCTCAAACGCGACAGGCTGGGACACGCACTGTCCGAAATCGGCTTCGAGGTGCACGACAGCTGCGGCACCTATTTCCTGTGTGCCGATCCGCGGCCTTTGGGTTATCACGACAGCACCGAGTTCTGCTTGCGCCTTCCCCATGAGGTCGGTGTGGCCGCCATTCCGATGTCGGCATTCTGCGATCCGGGCGGTCCCCGTTTCGCTTCGTGGAATCACCTGGTGCGGTTCGCGTTCTGCAAGCGCGACGACACGCTGGACGAGGCGATCCGCCGCCTGGAGTCGATGCGCCGCCGCAGTTTGTGAGCGTTGCGGTGTCGCCGGGCGCCGGCAGCAGCGACAGGAAGGTATCACTCAAGCGCCTGAGCACCTTCGGCCGTTTCGGCACTCCCGCGCCGCCAGGTGACGATCAGCGGCACCGGCCCGTCGGGCAGCCACGGTTGGGCTTCGACCACATCGGCCACCCGCCATGTGCCGCGTTCGACGACACCGAGCGCGGGGTCGATCACCTTGTAATGCTGAACCCGCCGGTGAATGGGCTGCGACTCCACCCAGACCACCGCCACGTCGCCGGGTTCGAAACGAGCCTCATCCTGGACCGCGCGGATCAGATCCTCGTTGTGCAGATGCGCGTCACCGAAGTTGAAACCCACCAACGTGTTACAGATGATCTCGCCTTCGCGCACCGTCCGCTCGTCGATGTCGGGCAGGTTTTTCAGCAACACCGAATACAGCCCCCGGCCCTGGCTGTGCATGGACCGCCAGCCCAGGATCTGCTGCGCGAACAGCTCGGCATCCAGCGGCTCGTAGCCGTAATCGATCAGCTGGGCGACAACGTTGCCCGCCGAGCGTGTGACCCGGTTCAGCTTCTCCTCGGCACCGGGTTTGAACGCCCACAATGCCGACGCCCAGTTGCCCGCGTACTGCCGCATCGCGGGCAGGAACGACACCAGATCGGGCCGCAAGTTACCGAGCACGGGGAAGAAGCACAACCCGACCAGCAATGCCGCCGTCACCCAGGGCGACGACATGTCCCATATGGCGTATCCCTCCCAGTTGGGAAAGCCGAGGAAGAGGAACACCACCGCGTAGGCGAACAGCGCATTCCACTCCAGCGGAACCGCGAGCGGGAACGTCGAAATGATGAACAGGTGGAAGCAGACCATTATCGCTGCCGCGATGCAGGTCAGCCAGGGCCACGGCGACAGCAGCAGGATCAGCGGCGAGATGATCTCCACGACGGTTCCCGGACCGTGCGCCATGAAGGTCGCCAGGTGCGACGGGCGCAGATCGTCGGGAAAATGCCGGTAATGCGCGCGCTTGAGCCACTTGATCGGCATAGTCGGGCTATTGCTTACCATCGGCGGGATCACGTGGGAGAAATGGGGACCGAACTTCGAGACCCCGGCCCAGAACCAGACGGTGACGATCAGCAGCTTGCAGGCGATGATCATGTCGACGAACGGCAGCGCGGCGAAGAAGAGCAGCGCGGGCAGATACTGTTCGCCTCGTGCCGCGAGAAAAATCGTCTTGTCGCGCAGGCCGATCAGAACCAGCAACACGATAGGCACGGCGAGCAGGCCGGGCTTGACCAGCCCGGAGGTGTTGTCCGGCAGGGCGTTCAGCAGGGCATCGGTGCGGATACCGGGACAGACCAGAGCGACCGTCAGGGCCGCCACCAGCCCGACGTAGAGCCCGATGTCCAACCAGGTGCGCCGGTTCCCCCTGGTCAGCGGAACCGCTCGCCACGGTGGCAGCCGAATCGTGTTGGGCCGTGCCCAGAATCGGTATCCGCCTGTCATCGGTTTGGTCTTGCCCGCCAATGGTCCCCACGATCCGGCCAGGCCGAGCACCTCTAGTAGCACCGTCCACAGAATCGCCTTCTGGTAGACGATCGGCTGGTCCCACCACTGGGAGACCTGCCAGAACGCCGGCAGGCCCGACGTAGCGGTCGCGATCGCAGCTCCCAGCACGACGTAGAAGACCGCGAGCTTGACGAGGTATATCAGGTGAACCATGCGCGGTACGCCGTAGCCGTAATCCACCCATTTGAGAACCAGTGTCTTGATCCGGTGCATGAGCGGTTGGGCCAGAAAGGACTCCGGGTCGACCTTGGGAAGGTTCGGTGTGGTGAAGCCCATCAGCTCGCCACCTCGGTGAACGGCATGCGGGAAGCACGGTCGAGCATGATCAGAATTTAACGACCACCACCGCGCAAAACCGGCGAATCACCAGCCGATCTCATCTATCGGCGTGGTGCGCTGTGGGGGGCCGCCGGGGATGGCGGCCGGGGTGCGGGAGAACCGAGGGGCCGGTGCCGCTTGCCGTATCCCGTCGACGTCGATGAGTGAGCGACGAGCCAGCAGGTGTTCGTCGTCGGCCGCCTCGGTCCAGGTGAGCACCGGTGTCACACACGCGTCTGATCCGGCGAATATCCGCGTCCACTCGTCGCGGGTCTTGGCGGCAAACCGCTCGGCAAAGATCGCGTGCATCTCCACGTACCGGTCGCGCTCGTACTGGCCCGGGACCTCGTGGGTCGCCAGCGCCAGACCCGCAAGCAGTTCGGCGAAGAACTGGGGCTCTATCGCGCCCACCGCCACGTAGCGCCCATCGGCCGTCTGGTAGCTGCGGTAGAACGGCGCGGCACCGTCGAGCAGGAAGGACTCTCGCTCGTCCTTGAGGCTGCCGGCGGCCTTCATCGTCCATGCCATCTGTGCGAGCACATTGACCCCGTCGACCATCGCCGCGTCGACCACCTGACCGAGGCCGGACTTCTCGCGCTCGTAGAGCGCGGCGACAATGCCCAGCAGCACCAGCATCGAGCCGCCTCCAAAATCCGCGACAAGATTAAGCGGAGTCACCGGCGGGCGATCGCGGTATCCGATGGCGTGGAGCACACCGGTGTGTGACAAGTAGTTGATGTCGTGTCCGGCGGTCGTCGCCAACGGCCCGTCCTGGCCCCACCCGGTGATACGCGCGAAAATCAGCCCGGGGTTTACGGCGGCGCAATCGGCGGGACCGATGCCCAGTCGCTCGCATGTCCCCGGCCGAAAGCAGTCGAGCAGGACGTCGGCCTTGGCGGCCAGATCAAGAAGCTTCCGCGGTTCACGCTTGACGTCGAGGTCGACAATGCGTTTGCCGCGGTGGAACAGG
>CAZEHT010000017.1:0-3462 GCA_964511995.1 uncultured Mycobacterium sp. | reverse complement strand
CCGCGGTTCACGCTTGACGTCGAGGTCGACAATGCGTTTGCCGCGGTGGAACAGGTCGACGTTTTCCTCAGGCATGGTCAGCCCGCCGGGCCGGCGCACCCGCACCACATCGGCTCCGAGGTCGGCCAGCACCATCGCCGCATGCGGGCCGGGACCGATACCTCCCAGCTCGACGACCTTAACGCCGCCGAGGGGTCCCGAATTCGTCACCGAGACAAGATAACTCGGCTGGTCAGCCGTTCTTGACCTTCAGCACCTGTTTGCGCAGACCTTCGGTCGCGGTATCGACGGCGCCCTTGACGCTCTTCTTGAGCAGAAATCCCGGCAGCGGAATAGACGGGTCGATGGTGATGCCGAAGCGAACCTTGGTCTTGTCGCCTTCGGGCGTCAGGGTGTAGCTGGCATCCTGGGCTTTGAGCTGACCCGCCGACAACAGCGTCCAGCTGGCGCTGGTGTCGGTCCAGGAGTACTCCACGACCTGCTCGTCGGTCACGCCGGCGGCCTTGATCCTCATCTTGACCTTGCGCGGCCGGCCGTTCTCGTAGGCGTCGAGCACCTCGGCGGACAGGTACTGGGGCGACCACGTGGGGGTCTGCGTGACGTCGGCGACGACGTCGAGAATCTCTTCGGGCGTTGCCTCGATGACCACTTCACGGGAATCGCTGACTGCCATGGTCCGAAACCCTAGCGGACAGGCCGCCACAAGGGTGGGTGGAGTCCTCTGCGAGCATTTTCAGACCTTGTTGTGACAACATTGACCCGGTGACCGGGACCTCCGCCGCACCGCCCGGGGCCGAGAGCACTCGCACCGTCATCATCGCGTTTTTCGCCAACCTGGTTGTGGCAGTTGCCAAAACGGTGGCAGCGGTCATATCCGGGTCGGCATCGACCGTGGCCGAAGCGGCACATTCGTGGGCGGACACCGGAAACCAAGTCTTCCTGATGATCGCCAACCGGCGCAGCACCCGCGCGGCCGACCATCGACACCCCTTGGGGTACGGACGTGAAGCGTATGTGTGGTCTCTGCTTGCGGCGGTCGGACTATTCGTCGTCGGAGCGGCGGTGTCGATCTGGCACGGCATATCCGAACTCCTCAACGAGCCCACCGGCCACGAGAACTACCTGATCGCCTACATCGTGCTGGGGATTGCCATGATCTTCGAAGGCGTCTCGTGGGCGCAGGCGGTGCGGCAGTTGCGTGCCGAGGCCAAGACGTTCGATCGTGAGCTCCTTGAACACGCATATCGCACCTCCGACCCGACGACCAGGGCCGTTTTCGCGGAAGACTCGGCAGCCCTCGTCGGACTTGCCATCGCGCTGGCCGGGATCGGCTTGCACCAGCTGACCGGCAAGGCCGCGTGGGACGCAATCGGATCGATCCTGGTCGGAGTGCTGCTGGCGATGGTCGCGGTGGTGCTCATCGACCGCAACCGCAAGTTCCTCACCGGCGAACCGGCATCGTCACGCTTCTACGAAGCGGTCTGGGATCGTCTGGAGACGATGCCCGATGTGTCCCGGGTCCGTTTCCTCAGACTGGAGTTCATCGGCCCCAAGCAGCTTTTCCTCGTGGGCAGCGTCGATCTGGTCGGCAACGACGTCGAATCCAACGTCGCACGCAGACTGCGGGCGCTGGAGCGGGCATTGGAGGACGACCCGCTCGTGTTCGATGCGTTGTTGACCGTTTCCGATGCCGAGATGGATGGCCGCTGAGCCCGTTACAGGTGCGGCGCCTCGCTGATCTTGCTGTCCTGCTTGCCAACCGTCTGGCAGAACGTCGAGACGGCCAGTCGGGTGGCCGCGAGTTCGAGGTTCGTCGGCTCCGTCCCGCCGCGATCCGTGATCATCTTGGTGATCGCTTCGTTCTGAGTCTTTTCTTCCGCGGAGGCGAAGTCCTTGCACTTGGTGTCGCCGCCCGGGTTGATGACGCTCGAAGAGCAACCACTGATCACCGCTGCGGCCACCAGACCGGAAGCCATGACCGCTTGGATTCGCTTCATGTGGAGACCTGTTGCCCGTTGGCACGGCGATCAAACCTGCCGGGTGCGAACCTGCCCGCCGGCCAGGCTTCGGGTTCGGGTTCGGGTTCGGGCTATCGTCGCAAACCATGGATGACAACGACCACAACCACCGGATACTTGCCGATCTCGGAGCGGACTCGCGGCCGCTGCGGCAGATGATTCCCGACGTGTATCGCGGCTTCGCCGAAATGAGCCGCGCCGCATTGGGCCCGGGAGGCGCACTCGAACCCAAGATCAAAGAACTGCTGGCGATGGCCATCGGTGTGAGCCATGGCTGCGACGGATGCATCGCGTCACACGCGCGCGGCGCCGTGCGGGCCGGAGCCACCAAGCAGGAGGCCGCCGACGCGATCGGAGTGGCGATTCTCATGAACGGCGGGCCTGGCACCGTCTATGGCGCGCGAGCGTACGCAGCGTTCTGTGAGTTCGCCGACGCCGGCGGCACGTGAAAACTGACCCCGGCGCGATGGGCTCCTGCTTGCTAATTCGCTCATGGGCCCCAACGCATCACCTATGTGACACATGAGTGATACATAGGGGCCATGAGCGAGTCGGTCGGAATCCGCGAACTGCGCCACAACACTTCTAACATCATCAGCGCCGCCGAAGCCGGCCAGGAATTCCACGTCACCGTCCGAGGCAAAGACACTGGCGTCGTCATCGCCAAACACCCCTCAACGCCACCGGCCGAACGCCGCCGCGGTATCACCCTGGCTCAGATCAAGTGAGCCGGCCTCTACACCCGACCAACCTCGCCCGGATACCAGGAAGCCCTGCTGGAAATGGTCGAGCGCGGCCGCGACGACGCCGGCCGCGCAGGAGATACCGACCGGTGAGAATTCACCTTGATACCAACCTGCTGATCCAGACCCCAAACTGGGAGTCCTACCGCCCGGCGATCACGAGTTTCTCGTCTCAGCACTTGCCTTCGCCGAATTCAGCGACGGTACAACACATCCGAACCCGGCCATCGCTGCCGACGCCGCCATCGAACTCATTCAGCATCGGTCGAACTATGGCGACGGCCTCCCGTTCACTCGACGTGAAGCGGACATCTACCGCGAGTTGTGCCACCTTGTCGCCACCACCGCACGAACCCCCGGAGGCAAGCGCCGTGTCGACCTGATGATCGCCGCGATTCCCATCGGCGACGGAGCTGCCGTGGCTACACGCAACACCACAGATTTCGAGGGACTGCAGACATTGCTCACTGGTCACACTCTGAAGCGTGCGTTGTCAGTGCGTAACCGACCACCCATCAGAGACGCCCCTGCGCACTGTCAGCGGTCGCGCCGGTCAAATGGCTGCCTGGCGCAGGTTCGGCGCACCGTGGATCGCTCTTCCCGGTCAGCCGTTGGCGTAGTTGCAAGAGACCTTTGGACACGCGTCCATCACGTCACCGCGCACACCTACGTCGACCTGTAGGACCACGACCTCGACGCCG
>CAZEHT010000016.1:0-46332 GCA_964511995.1 uncultured Mycobacterium sp. | reverse complement strand
TCGGGTCTGCTCACCGACCGTCAGGCGGCACGACAGGGCGTGGGCGGCGAAGTCCTCGCGTACGTGTGGTGAGGGGTTAGAAGACATGTCGCGTATTGGTAAGCAGCCGATCCCGGTCCCGGACGGTGTCGACGTCACGATCGACGGGCGCAACCTGTCGGTCACAGGTCCCAAGGGCACGCTGTCGCTCCAGGTCGCCGAACCGCTAACGGTCTCGCGCGATGACGAAGGCGCGATCGTGGTGGCGCGTCCCGACGACGAGCGGCGCAGCCGCAGTCTGCACGGGCTGTCGCGCACGTTGATCGCCAACCTCGTCACGGGCGTCACCCGGGGATACACCACCAAGATGGAGATCCACGGCGTGGGCTACCGCGTGGTCGCCAAGGGCGGTAATCTCGAGTTCGCGCTCGGCTATAGCCATCCGGTGCTGGTGACCGCTCCCGAGGGCATCGCGTTCGCGGTGGAGACGCCCACCCGGTTCTCCATTTCCGGAATCGACAAGCAGCAGGTCGGTCAGATCTCGGCGAACATCCGCCGGTTGCGGCGCAGCGACCCGTACAAGGGCAAGGGCATCCGGTACGAGGGTGAGCAGATCCGCCGCAAGGTCGGAAAGACAGGTAAGTGAGCATGGCATCCACATCTGACGGTGCGACAACCCCGACCGCACGTAAGCCGGTGGGCCAGAACATCTCCGCGATCCGGCGCGCTTCCCGGCTCCGCCGGCATGCCAGGTTGCGCAAGAAGGTCTCCGGCACCGCCGAGCGGCCGCGTCTGGTGGTCAACCGCTCCTCACGCCACATCCATGTGCAGCTGGTCAACGATCTGACCGGTACCACCCTGGCCGCCGCCTCCTCGATCGAGGCAGGCGTGCGGTCGGTCGAGGGTGACAAGAAGGCCCACAGCGTAGCGGTGGGCCAGCTGATCGCGGAACGTGCCAAGGCCGCGGGTATCGACACGGTCGTCTTCGACCGCGGTGGCTACACCTACGGAGGCCGGATCGCGGCACTAGCGGACGCCGCCCGTGAGAGAGGGCTGAAGTTCTAGTGATGACCGGCTTTGACAACAACGGAAGGACCGCATGATGGCGGAGCAGACTTCGGCTGATACTGCCGGCGTTCCCACCGCCGGCAGCCGCAACGACGAGCGGGGTGGCCGCGACGATCGCGGAGACCGCCGCGGCCGGCGTGACGACCGCGGAGCGCGGGGTGGCCGCGACGACCGCGACAAGAGCAATCACCTGGAGCGGGTCGTCACGATCAACCGCGTCTCCAAGGTCGTCAAGGGCGGTCGGCGGTTCAGCTTCACCGCGCTGGTGATCGTGGGCGACGGCAAGGGCATGGTCGGCGTCGGATACGGCAAGGCCAAGGAGGTTCCGGCCGCGATCGCCAAGGGCGTCGAGGAGGCGCGCAAGAACTTCTTCCGCGTTCCGCTGATCGGTGCCACCATCACCCATCCGGTCCAGGGCGAAGCGGCGGCGGGCGTGGTGCTGCTCCGGCCAGCCAGCCCCGGTACCGGTGTCATCGCAGGCGGTGCCGCGCGCGCGGTGCTGGAATGCGCGGGCGTGCACGACATCTTGGCCAAGTCGCTGGGCAGCGACAATGCGATCAACGTGGTGCACGCCACCGTTGCCGCGCTCAAGCTGCTGCAGCGGCCCGAGGAGGTGGCGGCCCGTCGTGGGCTGCCGATCGAGGACGTCGCCCCGGCCGGCATGCTGCGTGCGCGTCGCGAGAGCGAGGCGCTGGCTGCCGCCGCCGCACGTGAGGGAGTGGCCAGCCATGGCTGAATTGAAGATCACCCAGGTGCGCGGAACCGTCGGGGCCCGCTATAAGCAGCGCGAAAGCCTGCGGACGTTGGGTCTGCGAAAGATCCGCCAGTCGGTGGTGCGCGAGGACAATCCGCAGACGCGTGGCCTGATCAGGGCAGTGCACCACCTCGTCGATGTTGAAGAGGTCAAGGGCGAATGAGCGTTATCAAACTCCACGACCTGAAGCCGGCGTCCGGCTCGAAGACCGCCAAGACGCGGGTCGGCCGCGGTGAGGGCTCCAAGGGCAAGACCGCCGGCCGTGGCACAAAGGGCACCAAGGCGCGCAAGAACGTCGCGGCGACCTTCGAGGGCGGGCAGATGCCGATCCACATGCGGCTGCCCAAGCTCAAAGGGTTTCGCAACCGCTTCCGCACGGAGTACGCCGTCGTCAACGTCGGCGACATCGGCAAAGCATTCTCCGAGGGCGGCAGCGTCGGCGTCGATGAGCTGGTGGCCAAGGGTCTGGTTCGCAAGAACTCCCTGGTCAAGGTTCTCGGCGACGGCAGGCTAACCGCGAAGGTCGACGTCACCGCGCACAAGTTCAGCGGCAGCGCCCGTGAGGCGATCACCGCCGCAGGGGGCACTGTCACAGAACTGTAGTTCCGGGCGATATCGGTTGTGCCCCCGCCGTACGGCGGGGGCACAACCGATATCTCGCCATATCTCGGCGTTATCGGGCAAATCGGGTCCCGCACGGAAACGGGCCGCTCGATAGCGCTCGATAGAATGCGCCAGTCGGGCAAGCAAAGGATGTGTAGTGATGACTCGTCACCGCCGCATCGCGGGTTTGGCCGCCGCGTTGGCCGTGGCCGTCGGTGTGGGTGCCGGTGTTGCGGATGCGACGCCTGCCCCCCTTACTCCCGACGACCAGAAGTTCGCGGATGCGGTGGCCGCCCTGGGCATCCCGGCGGGACCCGATATCGATCTGCCCGCGGTGGGCCACAAGATCTGCGACATGCTCACATCCGGGCGGGCAAGCAACATCAATCCGGTCCCGACGGTGCGCGGAGTGGTGAGCAAGCTGGAGAGCACCGGCATGAGCCGCGGGCAGGCGATCGGACTGATGCGGGCCGCGGTCGCGGTCTACTGTCCGCAGCACGGCGGGGTGGTCGGGCGCTGATCTGCCGCGCCGCCTTCGTCATGCCGTCGCGGTAGCTTCCCAGGCCGGTCGGCCCCGCAGCCCGCGCGGGAGCCGCCCGACCGCCTACCCGCGGGGGATCCGCCAGACAAATCCAGGGGTTTACAGCCCCGCGATGCGGCCCAGGCGTGTGGGTAGTCTCGGGTCCATGTTCTCGTTTCTGCGGGGCATCCCCGCCGTCGACGACCTCCGTGCCGTCGCCCGCAAGGTCGACACCGCCCGCCATCGTGGCGTGCCTGACGGCTGCATCCTGGAGCTCGATCTGCAAGCCGTTCCCCACGAGTCTGCCGGGTTCGATCCGCTGGTCCTGCTGTCGGGCATCGCGGGGGCCCAGCGCCCCCTGCTGCTGCGCGAGACGGTGGCGGCCATCCATCGGGCCGCCGAGGACGATCGTGTCTCCGGCTTGATCGCGCGGGTGCAGATCGCGGCCGCCGCGCCGGGTCCGGTGCAGGAGCTCCGCGAGGCGATCGCGGCGTTCACCGCCGTCAAGCCGTCGCTCGCGTGGGCCGAAACCTACCCGGGCACGCTGTCCTACTACCTGGCGTCGGTGTTCGGCGAGGTGTGGATGCAGCCGTCGGGCACGGTCGGACTGATCGGGTTCGCGGCCAGCCCGCTTTTTCTGCGTAACGCCCTGGAGAAAGCGGGCGTGGAAGCGCAGTTCGTCGCTCGTGGCGAATACAAGTCCGCGGCAAACCTGTTCACCCAGCAGGGCTACACCGAGGCTCACCGCGAGGCGGACACTCGGCTGGTGTGCAGTCTGGGCGCCCAGGTCTGGCGGGCGGTGGCCGAATCCCGCGGCATCGGCGTGGCAGACGTCGACCGGCTCGCCGACCGGGCACCGCTTCTGCGTGACGACGCCGTCGCCGGCGGTCTGGTCGACCGCATCGGATTCCGCGACGAGGCCTACGCCAGGATCGCGGAACTGGTCGGCGCGGACGTCGAGCCCGCAGAACCGGGAGCAGGCGATGCACCGGGACAAGTCGACCCCGATGCGGAGCACGCGCCGCCGCGCCTATACCTGTCCCGCTACGCGCGGGCGGGTGTGCCGTCCATGCCGTCGGTGCCCGGGTTAACGTCCACACCGAAGATCGCCGTCGTCACCGTGGCCGGTCCGATTGTCAGTGGCCGCGGGGGCCGCAAGCTGTCGCCGGTGGGAACGTCGAATTCGGGCGGGGACACCATCGCGGCGGCACTTCGGGAGGCGGCCGCCGACAACGACGTCGCCGCGATAGTGCTGCGCGTCGACAGCCCAGGCGGGTCGGTGACCGGTTCGGAGACCATCTGGCGTGAGGTGATCCGCGCCCGGGAGCGGGGCAAGCCCGTGGTGGCGTCGATGGGCGCGGTGGCGGCCTCCGGCGGGTACTACGTGTCGATGGGCGCGGATGCGATTGTCGCCAACCCCGGTACCCTCACCGGTTCGATCGGTGTCGTCACCGGCAAACTGGTGGCACGGGATCTCAAGGACCGTCTGGGAGTGGGTTCGGACACTGTGCGGACCAACGCCAACGCCGACGCGTGGTCGGCCAATGCCCCCTTCACCGAGCAGCAGCACGCACAGGTCGAGGCCGAGGCCGACCTTTTCTACACCGATTTCGTCGAGCGCGTGGCCCGGGGAAGGGGACTCACTCCGGCCGAGGTGGACGGGATTGCCCGGGGCCGGGTGTGGACCGGCGCCGATGCCGCCGAGAGGGGTCTGGTCGACGAACTGGGCGGGCTGCGTACCGCGATCCGGCGAGCGAAGCTGGCCGCCGGCCTCGACGCGGACGCCAAGATCAGGCTCGTGCATTACCCAGGCTCGTCGGCGCGGGACCTACTGCGGCCCAAGCCGTCCTCACAGCCCGCCGCGGCATCGGCGCCCCAGGTGTTGGCGGGCCTGCTGGCCAGGTCCGTTCTCGACGTCGCCGCCGAGGTCGTCGACGGAACCCGGCAATCGCTGGCAGGCACCCACGTGCTATGGCTGGGTAACTGGCGGTTCTAGCCCCACCGCGAGGTCGAGATCGACACGGCGCAGGAAGAGCCCCCCACGGACTGTCCTGCTCGGCGTCGAGTTCACGGCTGCAAGCCCGGCAGAGTGGCGCTGACGTAGACGATCTCGCCGAGCGGATCGGCGTCCGGCGATGGCGGAACGGGTAGGCCGTATTCGACGAACAGCTCGTCACGCGACCTACCGGTCACCAACCAGCCCTTTCCGCGCAGGTATTCCATGACGGGGCTGCGCTCCCCGGCGTAGACGAGATCCGCGAAGTCGACGTCCACCCCGTGATCGCGGAACGGAGCCGACAGCTCCCGGGCCTTGGCCGCGTCGAAGTTCACGATGCTGGGGACGTACTCGGTGCCCAGGGTGCTGCCGGGGGCCGAGAGCGCGGTGATGTCGTCGAACAGCCGGTCCTGGGCCGACGCGGGCAGGTAGACGAGCAGGCCCTCCACCAGCCATGCGGTGGGCATCCCGGTGGCGAAACCCGCCGCGCGCAGCGCGGTGGGCCAGTCGTCGCGCAAGTCGATTCCGATGGTGCGGCGGGTGGCCGTCGGCGCCGCGCCGGCGGCCATCAACGTGTCGGTCTTGAACGCGACGACCTCGGGCTGGTCGAGTTCGTAGACGACGGCGCCTTCCGGCCACGGCAGCCGGAACGACCGGGAATCCAGTCCCGAAGCCAGGATCACCGCCTGTCGCACACCGGTCGGCCAGCCGGCCGCCAAGTAGTCGTCGAAGAACTTGGTCCGCACGGTCATTCCGGCGATCCAGGCCTGGACGGGTTCCGGTGAAAAGCCCGAATTTTGCGTCGGGTCCAGCTCACCGTCGACCAGCTTGGTGAAGACCTCGATGCCCACCGCCCGGACCAGGGGAGCGGCGTATGGGTCGTCGATGATGCTGTTGGGATCGGCGCTGGCGAGCGCTCGTCCCGCGGCCACCATGGTCGCCGTCACGCCCACGCTGGAGGCCAGGTCCCACGAATCGTCGTCGCTTCGCGTCATGACCGCTCCCGGCGGCGAATCGCGGTCACCGCGACCGAATCCTGGAGCCCTACCGCGGATACGTCAGCGGGCCAGGTTTTTCCGTAGTCGGCGAAGACGTCCCGCCGGTTACGGGTGTGCACGTCCCACCCGCGCTCGGAGAGGTAATCGACCACATGGTTGCGCTCGCCGGCATAGAAAAGGTCGGTGAAGTCGATGTCGAAGCCTTCACCGCGCCAGGCCGCGGCGACGTCTTTGGCGCGCTCGGCGAGCGCCGCTCCGAAGTCTCCGCCGTGATACTCCGTGGCGAGCCTGCTGCCCGGCGCCGACAGCGCCGTGATGTTGTCGAACAGCCGGTCCTGTGCGTCGGGCGGCAGATACATCAGCAGGCCCTCAGCGCTCCAAGCCGAGGTTGCGACGGCATCGAAACCACCTTCGCGCAACGCCGCCGGCCAGTCCTCGCGCAGGTCGATCGCCACGCTGCGGCGCTGCGCGGACGGTGTGGCGCCGATCCGCGACATCGCGGCGGTTTTGGCGGCCAGTACCTGCGGCTGGTCGATCTCGTACACCACCGTTCCCGCCGGCCACGGCAGCCGGTACGGGCGCGAATCGAGCCCGGACGCCAGGATCACCGCCTGCCGGATACTGGCGGCGCCGGCGTCGGTGAAGAAGTCGTCGAAGAATCGGGTGCGAACCGCCATGACATCGGTCATCATGCGGATCCCCGAACCGGTCTGGTCGGCGGGAATCTCCAGATCTCCGTCGACGAGTCTGGTGAAGAAGTCGATGCCGACGGCACGCACCAGGGGCGCGGCGTGCGGGTCGACGACGAGCGGGTCGGGTTCCCGGCCGGCCAGTGCCCGCGCCGCCGCGACCATGGTGGCGGTCGCTCCCACCGAGGAGGCCAGATCCCAGGTGTCGTCGTCGGTGCGCGCCATGCCCCACTTCCGCTTAATTAGGCGATATAACGAGCTGCCACCGAGGGTACGCGTCCGCGTTGCAACGGGTGCGGTCAACGCTGCAGCCCGACGGATGCCGGGCCGCGCTGAGCCAACTGTTAGTCTCGTACACTGATCGGCGCGCGACCCCATCGGCAAGCCCACGGGCACGCCGGGGTGGGAACGGCCGCGTCACCACAGGAACCATCAGACGCTGGCCACGACCAGCCTCACCGGCACGCCGCGGTCGCAAGCTCGGGCCGCGCAGGAGGAAGATTGCTCTCGGCTTTCATCTCGGCGCTGCGAACACCGGACCTGCGGCGCAAGATTCTTTTCACTCTCGGGATCGTCATCCTGTACCGGGTTGGTGCGACGCTGCCGTCGCCCGGCGTCAACTACGCCAATGTCCACCAGTGCATCGACCAGGTCAGCGGTGGCGACGCGTCACAGGTGTACTCCCTGATCAACCTGTTCTCCGGTGGAGCGCTGCTGAAGCTGTCGGTGTTCGCGCTCAACGTGATGCCCTACATCACGGCGAGCATCATCGTGCAGTTGCTCGGCGTCGTCATCCCGCGTTTCGAGCAGCTCCGCAAGGAGGGCCAGGCGGGCCAGGTCAAGATGACGCAGTACACGCGCTACCTGGCGGTCGCGCTGTCGTTACTGCAGGGCGCGGGCATCGTGGCGGCGGCCGCCAGCGGCAATCTGCTGCAAGGATGCACGCTAGACATCATCCCCGACCAGGACATCTTCAAGCTGGCACTGATCGTCCTGGTGATCACCGCCGGTTCGACACTGCTGATGTGGATGGGTGAACTGGTCACCGAGCGCGGCGTCGGCAACGGCATGTCGCTGATCATCTTCGCCAGCATCGCCGCCCGCATCCCCGCCGAGGGTAAAGCCATCCTCGACAGCCGCGGCGGCCTGGTCTTCACGTTCGTCTGCCTGGCCGCTTTCCTCATCATCATCGGCGTGGTGTTCGTCGAACAGGGTCAGCGCCGCATTCCGATCCAGTACGCCAAGCGCATGGTGGGCCGCAGGATGTACGGCGGCACGTCGACCTACCTTCCCCTGAAGGTAAACCAGGCCGGCGTCATCCCCGTCATCTTCGCGTCGTCGCTGATCTACATGCCGTTGCTGGTCACCCAGATCGTCCAGATGAACAGCTCGCCGACGGAGAGCAGCTGGTGGGACAAGTTCCTCGGCAACTACCTGACCAATCCGGCGGACCCGGTGTACATCGCGGTCTACTTCGGCCTGATCGTCTTCTTCACCTACTTCTACGTCTCGGTCACCTATAACCTCGAAGAGCAGGCCGATCAGATGAAGAAGTACGGCGGGTTCATCCCCGGCGTGCGGCCCGGCAAACCCACTGCGGACTACCTGGGTTACGTGCTGAGCCGGATCACCCTTCCCGGGTCGATCTACCTCGGCGTTATCGCCGTCTTGCCCAACGTCTTCCTGGAGATGGGTAACACCGGAGGTTCCGTGCAGAACCTGCCGTTCGGCGGCACGGCCGTGTTGATCATGATCGGCGTCGGTCTGGACACGGTCAAACAGATCGAGAGTCAACTCATGCAGCGCAACTACGAAGGGTTTCTCAAGTGAGACTCGTTTTGCTGGGCCCGCCGGGAGCGGGCAAAGGGACGCAGGCGGTGCAACTCGCGGAAGCCCTCGGCGTTCCCCAGATCTCCACCGGCGACCTCTTCCGGCACAACATCCGCACCGGCACGGCGCTCGGCGTCGAAGCCAAGCGCTACCTGGACGCCGGCGACCTGGTGCCGGCATCGCTGACCAACGCCCTGGTGGACACGCGTCTCGACGACCCGGACGCCGCCGGCGGGTTCATCCTCGACGGGTTCCCGCGGTCGGTGGAACAGGCCGAGGCGCTCGACGCGATGCTCAAGAAGCGCGGACTTGCGCTCGACGCGGTGGTCGAGTTCCGGGTGCCCCTGGAACTGTTGGTGGAACGTCTGCTGGGCCGTGGCCGCGCCGACGACACCGAAGAGGTCATCCGCAACCGGATGGAGGTGTACCGCGCCGAAACGGCGCCTCTGCTGGACTACTACCAGTCCGAGCTGAGGACCGTGGACGCAGTGGGCGGGGTCGACGAAGTCTTCGCGCGCGCCCTGCAGGCCCTCGGCCGCTGAGGCCGGTCCCTCCATGCCCACGCTCCCGCGGTTGCGGAGCCGCAAAGCCGTCGACGCGCGCAGCGCCGCTGAACTCGACGCCATGGCCGCTGCTGGAGCGGTGGTGGCTGCGGCGCTGCGAGCGGTCCACGACGCGGCCCGGCCGGGCGTATCGACATTGGCCCTCGACGGGATCGCCGAGGCGGTCATCCGCGATGCCGGCGCCACACCCTCGTTCCTGGGCTATCACGGATACCCCGCGTCGATCTGCTCGTCGGTCAACGACCGCGTCGTGCACGGCATCCCGTCGGGCGGTGAGCTCCTCGCACTCGGTGACCTGGTGTCGATCGACTGTGGCGCGATCGTCGACGGCTGGCACGGCGACTCGGCCGTGACATTCGGCATCGGCCCGTTGGCCGAAGCCGACGAGGCTCTGTCGGCGGCGACCCGCGAATCGATGGAGGCCGGGATCGCGGCGATGGTCCCGGGCAATCGGCTGTCGGATGTCTCCCACGCCATCGAACGGGGCGCCCGGGCTGCCGAACGCAGGTACGGGCGGCGGTTCGGCATCGTCGAGCGCTACGGCGGTCACGGTATCGGCAGGCAGATGCATATGGAGCCGTTCCTGCCCAACGAGGGGCGGCCAGGTCGGGGTCCGGTGCTGGCCACCGGGTCCGTGTTGGCCATCGAGCCGATGCTCACCCTGGGCACCGTGAAAACACGGGTGCTCGACGACGAATGGACCGTGGTCACCGCCGACGGCACCCGAGCGGCGCACTGGGAGCACACCGTCGCCGCCACCGACGACGGGCCGCGCATCTTAACCCTGCTCTAGACGCGGACGGCCGTAGCGTCGCGCACCATTTCGGGGCACACTTGAACCAATCGACCACCCGTCTCGTGTCCCGACAGGAGGCAGGTCATGGACGATTCCGAGACTGCGTTGGTGCGGGTGCTCTACGACGAGCACGCCGCGGCTCTGTGGCGGTACGCGGTGCGGCTGACGGGAGACCGGGCGCGCGCCGAAGACGTGGTGCAGGAGACGCTGCTGAGGGCCTGGCAGCACCCCGAGGTCACCGAGGACACCGAGCGTTCCGCTCGGGCATGGCTGTTCACCGTCGCGCGAAACATGATCATCGACGAGCGCCGCAGCCCGCGGTTCCGCAAGGAGAACGGATCACTCGATTCCGTTCTCGGCGACGGCGCGCCCGAACACTCCGCGCCGGACGAGGTCAACGCGGCACTCGACCGGTTGCTGCTGGGTGACGCGCTCGCTCAGCTGTCGCAAGAGCATCGGGCGGTCATCCGACGGTCCTACTACCTCGGATGGACCACCGCGCAGATCGCGCAGGATCTGCAGATCGCGGAGGGCACGGTGAAGTCGCGGCTGCACTACGCGGTGCGGGCGCTTCGGTTGACGTTGCAGGAGATGGGGGTGACGCGATGACTGAGCCCCGCAAGATCTCCTCCGGCGAGTTCCGCATCGTCGGCGACGACCCGTACTCCATGTGGGATGCGGCCTACGTTCTGGGCTCGCTGTCGAGCATTGAACGCCGCGAGTACGAGTCGCATCTGGAGGTCTGCAACCCGTGCCGGGCCGCCGTCGCCGACCTCAGCGGTATGCCGGCCCTGCTGGCCTTGCTGGACCGCGACGAGATGGCCGCATCCGACGAGGCCCCCTTCGAGCCGCCTCCACTGCGCTCCGAGGTTTTCGACGCACTGCTGGCCAAGGTGAGCTGGCAGCGGCGCCGGGTCCGGTGGTCGTCCTGGACGGTGGCCGCCGCGGCCGCCGCGGTGCTGGCGGTCGGCGTCCTGGTGGCGGTCGGTCCCGGCACAGTCGATCCGGCGCGGGCGTCGCATACTGCCGTTGCGGCGATGACGATGTCGTCTGTCGCCGACTCGGAGCTTGCCGCGACCTTCACCCTGACCGGTTACAGCTGGGGCACCAAGATCGACATGACGTGCACCTACTTGGAGCCGTCGGAGTCGGATGAACACGGCGAGGCCCATGAGGTTTACGAGGACGACGACACGCTGGCGATGGTGGCAGTCGGCCGCGACGGCAGCCGGATGCAGCTGGCGACCTGGATGGCGCGTGAAGGCACCACAGCCCTGCCGACGGCGAGCACGTCGATGTACATCGACGAGATCGCCGCTGTGCAAGTGGTTTCCGCATCCACCGGAAGCGTTCTGCTGCAACGTAATTTGTAGATATTCCGCGCCGGCGGTGAACCGCATCGACCCGGTCGTCGTATCCGTGTCAGAGTTTCAAGGCAGGGGTGATCGAATGGCCAGGCAACAGCGAGTGGTCGACCACATCGTCGACCACCTCGCATCGGCGGGCGTCGAGTACATCTTCGGCGTCGGCGGCGCCAACATCGAAGACCTTTACGACGCAGCCTATTTCCGGGACGGCATCAACGCGGTACTGGCCAAGCACGAGTTTTCCGCTGCAACGATGGCGGACGGCTACAGCAGGGCGACGTCACGCATCGGTGTGGTGATGGCGACCTCGGGCGGCGGTTGCCTGAATCTTGTCCCGGCACTGGGTGAATCGCTGGCCAGCGGAGTCCCCGTGCTGGCGCTGGTCGGTCAGCCGCCGACATCTCTTGACGGGTGCGGCAGCTTTCAGGACACCAGCGGCCGAAACGGCTCGCTGGATGCTGCGGCGTTGTTCTCGGCCGTTTCGGTGTTCTGCACCCGGGTGGAGACACCGGAGCGGATCGCCGGCGCGCTGCCCGCGGCGATCGCCGCCGCGCGCCGAGGTGGGCCATCGGTATTGTTGCTGCCCAAGGATGTTCAACAGGCTCAGGTGAATGCCCAACGGCCTGCGAATGCCGCGCCGGTGTTCCCGGACGCTCTGGGGCCGGATCCCGGCCCCATCGTGCGGGCGCTGCGGCACGCGAACGGGCCCATCGTCATCATCGCCGGGGAGCAGGTGGCCCGCGACGACGCCCGCGCCGAATTGGAGCAACTGCGAGGTCTTCTCGCAGCACGTGTGGCTGTCGTGCCCGATGCCAAGGACGTCAGCAGCGATGCCGATCTCGGGGTGACCGGTGTGATGGGGCATCAGGGAGTCGCCGCGGCGGTTCGCGGCGCCGGGCTGTGCCTGGTCGTTGGGACCCGGTTGGCGATGACCGCGCGGGCGGGCCTCGACGAGGCCCTCGCCTCCGTTCCTGCCATTTCGATCGGCGCGGCGGCGCCGTTCGTGCCGTGCACCCACATCCAGTGCTCTGACCTACGGGACATGTTGTCGCGGTTGATGATTGAGTTGGCGACTGAACTGCCGGCAGACACCCGCGAAGCCCTCCCCGGCGGCCCGGTCCGGGTGGAGCTGCGCCCACCGGTTTTTCGGGGCGCGGGTATCCGCTATCGCGACGTCATCGCGGCCCTCGACGGTGCATTGCCGCCCGGCGCCGACATCGTGACCGACGCGGGCAACACCGGCGCGGCCGCGATTCATCATCTTCCCGCCCGGCGAGGCGGCCGGTTCCTGGCGGCACTCGGAATGGGCGGAATGGGCTACAGTTTCGGCGCCGGCGTCGGAATGGCCTTCGGCCGCAAGCGCAGAACGGTCGTGATCGCGGGAGACGGTGCATTCTTCATGCACGGCATGGAGATTCACACCGCGGTCGAATACCGCCTGCCCGTCACGTTCGTCCTGCTGAACAACAACGCCCACGCGATGTGCGTCACCCGCGAACAGCTTTTCTACGACGGGATTTACAGCTACAACCGGTTCTCGCCCAGTCGGCTCGGCTCGGGGCTGGCACGCATGTTCCCCGGTCTGGATGCGGTGGACGTCGACATCGTCGACGACTTACCGTCCACGCTGCGGCGGGCGCTGTCGGTGCCGGGGCCGTCCGTCGTGAGCATCACGTGCTCGGCCGACGAGATACCTCCGTTCGCGCCGTTCATCACTGCCGCACAGCCGTTTACAAGGAGTGCTTCACCACAGAGAGGAGTCAGTCACGATGTCGCTGCCAGCGCTTGACGATATCGTTGAACCGATCAGCGGAGTGACCCGCATCGAGAACAGCCCGCGGGAAAAGGCCACGCCGATCATCATGGAGATGATGCGGTCGGTGTATCCGCACGACCAGGTCTTCGGAAAGTTCTGCACGGTCAACGACTACGTGGATTGTCCGCCCGATGAGCTCTACGAGTACATGTCGGACACCCGCAGCCTCGAGGAGTGGACCTACAGCCTGCGCGGTTTCACCACCACCGATGAACCCGGGCTGTGGCTCGCCTACGACCGGCTTGGCACCCAGACCGAGATCTACACCCGCACCGTCGCAAATCCGCAGGCCCGCACCGTGGACTACCACTGTGCCTGGGACCAGGGACACCACCTCTGGATGATCTACCTGATGCGCGTCGTCGACGCGCGACTGGTGCTCGACAAGCCGGGCTCGGTGGTGTTGTGGACGAATTGCCACCATCCTTTCTACGACCGCAATCCGTATCCCGAGACCGCCCCTGCGGACCGCCCGGTGTGGGTCGGCGACTTCTGGGACATGTTCGGTGCCGGGCATCTGCTCGAACTGCGCAACCTCAAGGCCATCGCCGAATACCGCCACCATCACGGCCTGCCGATCACCCCGCGTTGGATGAGGTGAACAGGGTGAATGCAGCGAGTACATCTGGCACACCGGTAAGCCTGCTCGACGTGTCGACCTACTTGCCCGGCGAACCGATCGGCGTGGATTACTACGAGGGTTTCGCCGAATCCGACGATCTGCGTGACAACCTCATGTTCCGGGCCCCCCATTACCGCCACCACGTCCAACCCGAGGAGACCGCCGCCGACATGGTCGAGCGGGCCGCCACCGGCCTGGTGGAGCGGCACGGACATGACGCGATCGTCGGCGTCGACGTGCTGATCACCCACACCCAGTTGCCCGATATGCCGTTCTACGGGGGCGGCGGGGGTGTGGCACACCGGCTTGGCATGCGGCCCGGCTGGGTGATCGACCTGCACAACGGTGGGTGTGCGGCGTTCGTCCTGGGGCTGGCGCTGGCCCGCCAACTGTTGTCTTCCGGGGCGGGGCGAACCGCTTTGGTCGCGGTCGCGCAGAACGCCGCCGGACAGATCTTCGACCAGCCGGGGGTACGGCGCAAGGCGCAGGCCGCGGTACCGGGAGACGGGGCGGCGGTGGGCCTGGTGGCCGTCGACGACCGATCGCCGATCCTGGACGTCGAATGCCGGACCTACGGCGAATACGCCGACGATATGACCATCGCGGTCGACCCGCCTCGCAAGTGGTGGCAACCGGGACCGGGCGAAGGCTGCATCGGGTTCACCGAATCCAAGATCACCAAAGTGCTGGCCCGGGGAAACCGCCAGGTTCCCGAGGTGGCGCTGGCGGTGTGCGATCGCATCGGCGTGCACTCCCGCGACGTCGACCTGCTCGTCACCAATCAGCCCAACAGGGTGTTTCTCCGCAACTGGCGTGAAGCCCTCGAACTTCCGCCGGAGCGACACCGCGACACCTTCGACGACTGCGGCAATCTGTTCGCCGCGGGCATCCCGGTCAACTTCGATCGTGCCGTCCGCGACGGCCAGGTAGGGCCGGGGAACCTGGTGCTCATGGCCGCCTTTGCGCACGCCGGTGACTTCGCCGGGGCCGCCGCCGTGCGCTGGGGCGGACGCGACTGATGGGCCGGCTGAGCAGGGATATCGTGGCGGCCGCGGCTCTCCCCGCCGCCGTCGACCCAATGGCTTTGTCCCTCAACGAGAATCCCTTCCCGCCGCTGCCTTCCGTCCAGTCGGCGCTCGTCCGGTCCGTCGGGGTCGCCAACCGCTACCCCGAATTCCTGCCGGAACGCCTGCGCGGTCTCATCGCGGCGCATATCGGGGTCGCCGACGACCAGGTTGTGCTCGGCGCCGGCGCCACCGGAGTGGCAGTGCAGGTGTTGCAGGCCACGACCGACCCCGGCGACCGGATCGTGATGACCTACCCGACATTCGACGGCTACCCGATCTGTGCCCACATCGCCCGGCTGGAGTCGGTGACGGTGCCGCTGGATCGCTACGGGTATCACGACCTCGACGCGATGGCCGATGCTGCGGTGTCGGCGCGGGTGGTGGTGTTGTGCCGGCCGCACAATCCGAGCGGCACCGTGGAGTCCGCCGGCGCAGTGGAACGGTTCCTGCTCCAGGTGCCCTCGGAAACGGTCGTGCTCCTCGACGAGGCCTACATCGAGTTCGCCTCGCCGGAACATCGCATCGAGGGGCCGGCGCTGGTGCGGCGGTTCCCGAATGTGGTGGTGCTGCGAACATTCTCCAAGGCCTACGGGCTGGCGGGTCTGCGCATCGGCTACGGCTTCGGTTCACCCGAGCTGACTCGCTCGTTGTGGACCATGCAGTTGCCGTTCGGGATGGGTATTTTCAGTCTGGTTGCCGTCGCAGCCTCCTACGGTGCCGAAGCCCAGTTGCAGCACCGGATCGGCCTGATCCGCGCGGAGCGGCGATACCTGCGCATGCGGCTTCGGGCCGCGGGCGTCTACAGCACCGACGGGCACGCGAACTTTCTCTACCTGCCGCCCTCGGGACGGCCGTGGCGCGAGGTGTTCGACGGCTCCGGTCCGCGGGTGCGCCACTACGCCGACGGCGCGGTGCGGGTCACCGTTGGCGATCGGGCATCGACGAGAGCGGTGCTGGCTGCGCTAAGCGCACGATAGGGGCGTCCGTGCGGCTTTAATGGGCACGTGGCCGACCCTTTACGCCCGCCCGGCTCCGGTGGTAAGCCCGACCCCATCGAGCGGGCGCGGGCCAATTGGGAGCGGGCCGGGTGGGGCGATGTCGCCGACGGAATGGTCGCCGTCACCTCGGTGATGCGCGCCCATCAGATATTGCTGGCACGTGTCGAGAATGCTTTGCGTCCTTATGACTTGAGCTTCTCGCGGTTCGAGCTGCTGCGGCTGCTGGCGTTCAGCCGCAGCGGGGCGCTGCCCATCGCCAAGGCCTCAGACCGGCTGCAGGTGCACGTCACGAGCGTTACGCATGCTGTCCGCCGACTGGAGGAAGGCGGACTCGTGCGGCGGCTGCCCCATCCCACGGATGGACGGACCACGCTCGTCGCGATCACCGATCTGGGACGCTCCACCGTCGAGGACGCGACGTTGACGCTCAACAAGGAGGTGTTCGCCGACATCGGGATGTCCGGCGCAGAGTCGCGGGCGCTGATCGCCTCGATAGACACATTGCGACACAACGCCGGGGACTTCTAGCGCTCCAGGGGTAGATATGTTTGCGATAATTCGCATCGTGGGGTGCTTGCCCAGTTAAGGCACGATGGCCGGAATAATTCAGATTTGCGCTTGACACCCGTGACGATCCGCGATAGATATTTGCCAGAGGTACGTACCAAGGGATGTCTCCGATGACGAGTTCTGGCATCGCACCGTCGTTGGTGCGGTGGTTCGTCGGTCTGGCCGGGCTGGCCGCCGTACTGGGCGCGCTCGTCTCGCTGTCCATGCCGTTGGCGTTGAAGGTCGCCGACCGTGCCGGGGCGCCGATCGCGTGTGGCAGCGCGTGGAACGCCGACCCCTCCACCGCGCGCCGCGAGGACTCCTTCAACAGGCAGCAGCATCTGTTGGTCAGCCCGCGGTTCGTCCTCAGCGACTACGCGGGCGAGTGCGCTCAGCGGGTTGACGACCGTCGCCTGCTGGCCCTCGGGGTGGCCGGTTGCGGGGCCGCGGCGGTGATGTTCATCTATCTGGGGCCCAGGATCGCCGGCGACCGGCACGCCCGTCGCCACCTGACCGATCCGGGCCGGGACGCGCTCAGCTTTTACGCAGCATCGTGATGACGGCGGAAAAGTCCTTGTCGGCGTTGTCGGCGGCGAATTCCGCATAGATGTCGGCGGCGTGTCTGCCCAGGGGCGCCGCCGAGCCCGTCGATTCCACCGCGGCCATGGCCAGTCCGAGATCTTTGTTCATCAGCGCGGTGGTGAAGCCCGGAGCGAAGCCGTTGTTGGCGGGGGAGGTCGGAACGGGTCCGGGGACGGGACAATTCGTGTGCACCGCCCAGCAGTTGCCCGTCGCGCCGGTGATCACGTCGAACAGCGACTGCGCCGAGAGTCCGAGGCTCTCGGCCAGTATGAAGGCCTCGCCGACGGCGATCTGCTGCACGGCCAGCACCATGTTGTTGCACAACTTGGCGGCCTGGCCTGCGCCGCTCGCACCGCAGTGGATGATCTTGCCCGCCATCGGACCCAGTACCGGCGTGGCCCGCTGCACGTCGGCCGCCTCGCCGCCGATCATGAACGCCAGCGTGCCCGCGGTCGCACCCTTGATTCCGCCGGAGACAGGCGCGTCGAGTTGAGCCATCCCCTGTCCGACGGCTCGCCGGTGCACGTCGCGCGCATCGTCGACCGAGATCGTCGAGGTGTCGATGAACAGGGTGCCCTTGGCGGCCGCCGGCAGAACTTCGGAGTAGCAGTCCTCGACCGCCGCTCCGTTCGGTAGCGAGGTGATGACCACCTGTGCTTCGGCAACCGCGGCGCGACCGTTGTCGAACACGTCGACGCCCTTGGCCTGTGCGGCGGTTCTCGACTTCGCCACCGGGTCGAAGCCGCGGACGGCGTGACCGGCCGCCACGAGGTTCGCCGCCATCGGGCCGCCCATGTTGCCCAGGCCGAGGAAGGCCACGGTGATCGGCGTCGTCGAATCGGTCATCGAACACCCTTTTCTGCCGAGGCCCGGGCGCGGGCCGCTTCGGCGCGGCCGATCACCAGGCGCATGATCTCGTTGGTTCCTTCCAGGATGCGGTGCACGCGCAGGTCGCGGACGATCTTCTCCAGTCCGTACTCGCGCAGGTAGCCGTAGCCGCCGTGCAGTTGCAGTGCCCGGTCGGCAACGTCGAAACAGGCGTCGGTGACGTACCGCTTTGCCATGGCGCACAGCTCGACCTTGTCGGGCGCGTCCGCATCAAGGGCGGATGCCGCCCGCCACAACAGGATTCGCGACGTCTCCAGCGACGTGGCCATGTCGGCCAGAGTGAACCTGATGGTCGGCTCGTCGATCAGGGCGCGCCCGAACGCCTCCCGGTCTCGGACATAGGCGAGCGCCTTGTCGTAGGCGGCCTGCGCCCCGCCGAGCGAACAGGCGGCGATGTTCAGCCGCCCGCCGTTGAGCCCGCTCATTGCGATCTCAAAGCCTCGTCCCTGCCCGCCCGCACCGCCGAGCAACGCATCCGCCGATACCCGCACCCCGTCGAGGATCACCTGTGCCGTGGGCTGGGAGTGCCAGCCCATCTTCGCCTCTTCGGGGCCGAAACTCAGCCCGGGCGTGCCCTTTTCGACGATGAATGCCGATATTCCCCGGGGTCCTTCGGCTCCGGTGCGCGCCATCACGATGTACACGTCCGAAGCACCCGCGCCGGAGATGAACTGTTTGACCCCGTCGAGCACCCAGCCCGGCCGCTCGTTCGAGCCGTCCCTGACCGCCCGCGTGCGCAGTGCGGCGGCGTCGGAACCCGCGCCGGGTTCGGTCAGGCAATAGCTGGCGATGACCCCCATCGAAGCGAGGTCGGGGACCCACTTTCGGCGCTGGTCGGCAGTTCCGTAGGTGTCCAACATCCAGGCGCACATGTTGTGGATGGATATGAACGCGGAGATGGTCGGGTCGGCCATGGCCAGCTGCTCGAAGATGCGCACCGCGTCGAGCCGGCGCAGCCCGCTGCCGCCGACGTCCTCCGAGCAGTAGATCGCCGCCATGCCGAGGCCGGCTGCCTCCCGCAGCACGTCGGTGGGGAAGTACTTGGCCGCGTCCCACTCCAGTGCTTGCGGCGCAATGTGTTTGGTGGCGAATGCGGCCGCCGTCTCGGCGATCACGCGTTCGTCGTCGTCGATGTCGGAGCGCGGCATCGGACTACGTCATCGTGGGGATGGCGAATTCGGCGCCATCCCGGATGCCCGACGGCCACCGCTGCGTGACCGTCTTGACCTTGGTGTAGAACTGGATTGACGCGGGTCCGTGCTGGTTGAGGTCGCCGAAGCCGGACCGCTTCCATCCGCCGAAAGTGTGGTAGGCCACCGGAACCGGGATCGGAACGTTCACGCCCACCATGCCTACCTGAACGCGCGACACGAAGTCGCGGGCGGTGTCGCCGTCACGGGTGAACACCGCGACACCGTTGCCGTACTCGTGCGCGGACGGCAGCCTTAGCGCTTCCTCGTAGTCCGCGGCCCGCACCATGCACAGCACCGGCCCGAAGATCTCATCGGTGTAGATCGGCATGTCGGTCGTGACGTGGTCGAACAGCGTCGGTCCGATGAAATACCCCTGTCCCAGGTTGACGTCGTCGAAACTCATCTCGTCACTGGCGCGTTCACGGCCGTCGACGACCAACTCGGCGCCGGCCTCGACACCCTGGGCGATGTAGTCGCGCACGCGCGTGAGCGCGGCCTCGGTGACCAACGGGCCGTAGTCGGCCTTAGGGTCCAGGCTGTGGCCCACCCGCAGGTCGTTGATGCGCTCGACGAGTCGCGCCCGCAGGCGCTCCGCGGTCTGCTTGCCGACGGGAACCGCGACGCTGATCGCCATGCACCGCTCGCCTGCGCTGCCGTACCCGGCGCCCACCAGCGCGTCGACGGCCTGTTCCAGGTCGGCGTCGGGCATCACGATCATGTGGTTCTTGGCGCCGCCGAAGCACTGGGAGCGCTTGCCGTGAGCGGCCGCCGTTGCATATATGTACTGCGCGATATCGGAGCTGCCGACGAATCCGACCGCCTTGATGTCGGGGTGGGTCAAGATCGCGTCGACGGCTTCCTTGTCGCCCTGCACCACCTGGAACACCCCGGGCGGCAGACCCGCTTCGATGAACAGCTCGGCGAGGCGCAAGGGCACCGAGGGGTCGCGTTCGGACGGTTTGAGGATGAACGCGTTTCCGCATGCCAGCGCCGGGCCGGCCTTCCACAGCGGAATCATCGCGGGGAAGTTGAACGGAGTGATGCCCGCCACCACGCCCAGGGGCTGACGGATGGAGTAGACGTCGATACCCGAGCCGGCGCCCTCGGTGAACTCTCCCTTGAGCAGGTGGGGGATGCCGATGGCGAATTCGATGACCTCGATGCCGCGCTGGATGTCTCCCCTCGAGTCGGCCACGGTTTTGCCGTGCTCGGAAGACAGCAGCTGCGCCAACTCGTCGGTGTTTGCGGTAACCAGCTCGACGAACGCCATCATGACGCGGGCCCGACGCTGCGGGTTCCACGCCGCCCATTCCTTCTGGGCTTCGACCGCCGAACGCACGGCGGCATCGACGTCGGTCGCCGAGGCCATCATGACCTCGGCCTGAACCTCGCCGGTGTTCGGATTCATCACAGCGGCCGTGCGAGTCGACGAGAGACCGCTTCGGCGTCCGTCGACGAAATGCGGAATGTGTGTGGTCATAACAGCCCCATCAAGAACGTCGGCAAGCTACCGCGGACACCTGCGGTTACTAGGACATCCTAGTAACCCTCGCGGGGGTTGGCAAAGACCTCCGGTCTAACAGCGCCGCCGAACACCCTCGCCGGCTTCGGCGGAGACGGCTACCGCAAACCGTCGAGGAAGGCCCGGGTCTCGTCCCACCTCGGCAGCAGGCCTGCCGAACGCACCTCCTCGAGTGTGGGCGCGTCGCGGTCGCGTTCGGATAGCAGCAGTTCGGAGCCGAAAACGGTCGTAGGCCAGTCGATTCCGATTGCCGGATCGACGGGTGACAGGGTGTGTTCGCGGGTGGGGGAGTAGCCGGCCGAACACAGGTACATGACGGTCGAAGCGTCCTGCAGTGCGAGAAAACCGTGCGCCAGGCCTTCGGAGAGGTACATGGTGCGGCGGTCACGGTCGTCGAGGCGCACCGAATCCCATTGGCCGTAGGTGGGCGAGCCGACACGGATGTCGACGACGACGTCGAACACCGCGCCACGCACGCATGTCACGTATTTGGCCTGGCTGGGCGGAAGCTGGGCGAAATGCAGACCGCGCAACACGCCCGCGGACGACACCGAGCAGTTCGCCTGCCGCACGTCGAAGCGGTGACCGGCGAAGTCTTCGAACTCCGCGTCGGTGAACCACTCGAAGAAAGTTCCGCGCGGATCGGATCGCAGGACCGGAGTGATCTCCCACGCGCCGGGCACCTTGAGTTCGCGAAACGCCATCACTGACCACGCTTCCCGTACTCGTCTTCGACCGCCTCCTTGAGCGGCTCCCACCACGCGGCGTTGTCGCGGTACCAGTCGATCGTGGCCCGCAGTGCCGCGTCGAAATCGCCGTGCTCGGGTTTCCAGCCGAGTTCGTCGCGAAGTGCAGATGGGTCGATGGCATAGCGCAGGTCGTGGCCCGCCCGGTCGGTGACATGGTCGAAGTCATCCGGTTCGCGGTCCATCGCAATCAGAATCGATTGCAGCACATCGAGATTCGAGCGCTCGTTCTCCGCACCGATCAGATAGGTGCGGCCGACGGCGCCGTCCTGCAGGATCCGTCGCACCGCGCTGTTGTGGTCTTCGACGTGTATCCAGTCGCGGACATTGGCCCCGGCGCCGTACAGCTTGGGGCGGCGCCCGGTCAGGATGTTCGTGATCTGGCGCGGGATGAACTTCTCGACATGCTGGTAGGGCCCGAAGTTGTTCGAGCAGTTCGAGATCGTCGCCCGGACACCGTAGGAGCGCACCCATGCCCGCACCAGCATGTCGGAGGCCGCCTTGGTCGACGAATACGGGCTGGACGGCATGTACGGTGTCGCCTCGGTGAACCGTGCCGGGTCGTCGAGTTCGAGGTCGCCATAGACCTCGTCGGTGGAGATGTGATGCAAGCGCACGCCGTGACGTCGAACCGCTTCGAGCACCGTGTAGGTGCCGATGACGTTGGTGTGCAGGAAAGGCTCCGGATCTGCCAGCGCATTGTCGACGTGGGTCTCGGCGGCGAAGTGGATGACCGCGTCGGCGTCGGCCACCAGGCTGCTGAGGAGATCCCGATCGGCGACGTCGCCCTCGACCAACCGGATGTCGCCGGCCACCGCCGCCAGCGATTCGCGGCTGCCGGCGTAGGTGAACGCGTCGAGCACGGTAACGTCGTCCTCCGGATGACCGCGCACCGCGGCATGAACGAAGTTCGCACCGATGAACCCGGCCCCCCCGGTCACCAGCAAACGCATGGCAGCACCTTACCCCGTGCCCGATCATGCGTCTTTGCCCAGAGAGCGCGGATTCGGCGAGCGGGCGCGGCAAAGGGCTATACGGAACTGCCGTGGTCCGAGGCGGCCAGGCCCAGCGG
This sequence comes from uncultured Mycobacterium sp., assembly GCA_964511995.1. GTDB lineage: Bacteria > Actinomycetota > Actinomycetes > Mycobacteriales > Mycobacteriaceae > Mycobacterium. Next base: position 24,114 of record CAZEHT010000016.1, on the reverse strand, counting down.
GCCGGCCAACTCGGCCAGCGCGGGCACCAGCTTCTCGGGCCGGGTGAGCACCTGCACGGCGACGTGGTCGGCGCCGGCGGCCAGATGCTCGAGTAGTCGGGCCGCGATCTGCTCGGCTGTGCCGTGGGCGACGACGGCGTCGACCAGCGCGTCGCTTCCCGGCGCGGTCAGGTCGGCGTCAGTGAAGCCCAGGCGCTTCCAGCTGTTGAGGTAGTTGGCAAGATTGAGATAGATGCCGAGCGTCTTGCGGCCGACCGCGCGAGCGGCATCGGTGTCGGTGCTCACCACGACCTTGTGTTCGGGGGCCAGAAACGCCTCGGGGCCGATGATCTCGCGGGCCCGCGCGGTGTGTTCGGGCGTGGTCAGGTACGGATGGGCACCGGCGCTGCGCTGTGCCGAGAGGCGCAGCACCCGCGGCCCGAGCGCGGCCACCACTCGGCGGTCCTTGGGTACACCGTAGGTGTCCAACTCGTCGAGATAGCCGGCCAGCGCCTCGAGCGGTGCGCGGTACTCGGTGTGGGCCTCCGGGTGGCCGACGCCGATGCCGAGCAGGAACCGGCCCGGGTATGCCGCGTCGATGCGATGGAACGACTCGGCCACCGGTCCGGCCGCCGCGGTCCAGATGTTGACGATTCCCGTCGCGACCCGCAATGTTTCGGTGGCGTCCAGGATCGGCTCCACCCAGTCGAGTTCGGCGGGCGGTGATCCTCCCACCCAGACGGTGCCGTAGCCCAGCGACTCGATGTCTCTGGCCTGTTGTGGGGTCACGGAGCGGCCGAACGATCCGAAGCGGCCGAGGTCGGGTTTGGTCATGACGGTTCAAACGTGCGGGGCGGCCGGCTATTCCGGGTTATTCGGGTTGTTCCGTCTTTATTCCTGGTCGGGCGCGGGCGCCTGCAGCGGCAGCGCGATGATGAAGCGGGTATCGCCGGGCCGGGACTCGACCCGCAGGTTCCCGTGGTGTTTTTCCACCACGATGCGCCACGCGAGATCCAGTCCCAGTCCGGTCCCCTGACCGAACGGCTTGGTGGTGAAGAACGGCGTGAAGATACGGTCGACGATGTCCTCTGGAATACCCGGCCCGTCGTCGCCGATCTCGACGCGCACCATGTCGTCACCGTCGAGGGCGGTGCGGATGCTCAACGTCCCGCGCTCACCCATGGCCTGGATCGCGTTGTCGATGATGTTCGTCCAGACCTGGTTGAGATCGCCCGGATAGCACATGATTTCGGGGACCGAGGAGTCGTACTCCCAGACCTTGGCGATGGGCTTGTCCGGGCCGACCCGGTCGCCGAACATCATCACCGTGCTCTTGAGCAGATCGCGAAGATTGGCGCGCTGATACTGCGCCCGGTCCATCTGCGAATACTGCTTGGCCCCGGCCAGCAGCGCTGAGATGCGTTGACTGGCTTCGGCGATCTGATTCATCAGCAACTCGGCGTCGATCGTGTACTTCAGCCAGCCGATGGCGCTCTGCAGCGATGCCGAGCAATCGACCTGGTCGACCGACGCCTCGACGCGCTCCAGCCAGTCGGTGTCCAGGCCCGCCTCGACGAATGTCGGCGCGTAGTCCCACGCCCCGCCGATTCCGTGTTCGTCGAGCCAATCGCCGATCTGCTCCTCGCGGTCGGCGATCTCCAGTGCGGTGAGCTCCTGTCCGGATGACTTGGCCACCTGCTCGGCGACCTCCTCCTGGATCGCGACCAGCGCCCGTAGCGCCTCGGGAGTGAACTGGCCATCGGCCAGCATCGACAGCTTGTGGCGCATCTTTCCGACTCGATCGCGCAGGTCGGCGACCGCGCGTGCATTGGCGGCCGCCGGGTTGTTGAGCTGGTGGGTCAGGCCGGCGGTGATGGTGCCCAGCGCGAGCAGCTTTTCGCGCTGGTCGATCAGTTTCCGCTGACGCAGGCCGCCGACTTTGAGTCCCTCCAGCAGGTGCACCGCCATCGGGAACTCCGACTTCACGAAATTCCCGAACTCGGCGGCGTCGAGAACGAAGAACGTGGACGGCACGGTCACCCGAACCGAGGATTCGTATACGTGGGTCACGCCGTCGACGTAGGCGCTCCACGCCCCGCAATAGACGCCGCGCTGCGACGTGCGTGTCGTGACGATGTCGTCGCCGCCGGACTGCTTCGACATCACCAGCTCACCGTCGATGAGGACGTAGAAACATGTCGCGGGCTCGCCTTCGACGCAGATGGGTCCCGGCTCGTAGTGGGCGATGTAACCGTGTCGGCACAGCTTGTCGAGCTGCTCGTCGCTCAGATCCTCGAACAGGAACAGGGCCCGCAGTTCATCAGGCAGGCAGCGCTCGCCCATGGTCGCCCTCCTATGCCTCCGCTATGCCTCCGCCAGGTAGCGATGCACCAGCATCACGCCCATCGACCCTTCGCCCACTGCCGATGCCACCCGCTTCGCCGATCCGGCCCGTACGTCACCTGCAACGAAAACACCGGGCACGCTTGTTTCCAGGTGGTGGGGCGGCCGCTCCGGTGTCCAGCCGCAGCCATCGGGCAGATCGGGGCCGGACAGGATGAATCCGTGTTCGTCGCGGGCGATTTGCTCGGGCAGCCATTCGGTCTGCGGGTTGGCGCCGATGAAGATGAACATCCGGCCGCACCTGAACTCCTGCGGCTCGCCGGCCCGCTCCCCGTCGTGGCCGCCGGTCCGCGACGCCAGGCAGATCGCTTCGAGGTGGCCGTCGCCTGTCACCGCGTGGACGACGGTGTGCGGCATTTCGCGGATCTTGGCGTTGCCCCTGATCTGCTCGATGAGGTAGTGGGACATGGAGTCCTCCAGCGTGCGCCGGCACACGATGGTCACCGACCTGGCGGTCCGCGCCAAGAACATCGCCGCTTGTCCGGCGGAGTTCGCGCCGCCGATGACATAGACATCTTCGCCTTCGCAGTCGGCGGCTACCGACGCGGTCGCGCCGTAGTAGACACCCGCGCCGGTCAGACCCTCGCATCCCGCGGCGGGCAGCTGACGGTAGTCAACTCCCGTCGCGAGAATCACCGCCCGGGCACCGATCGATCGGCCGTCGGACAGTCGCAGGGTTCGGGCCTTCCCGTCGATTTCGAGGTCGACGACGGACGCGGCGGTGATCAATTCGGCGCCGAACTTCTCGGCCTGGCGGCGCGCGCGCTCGGCGAGCTGGGAGCCCGACAGGCCGTCGGGGAACCCCAGATAGTTCTCGATCCGCGAACTCTGCCCCGCCTGACCGCCGGTGGCGGTGCGTTCGATCAGCACCGTCTTGAGTCCCTCGGACGCGCCGTAGACGGCCGCCGCCAGACCGGCGGGCCCACCGCCGATGACCACCAGGTCGTAGAAATCCTGTGCCGGTGTGACCGTGAGCCCCAGTTTCTGGGCAAGTTCGGAGTCACTCGGGCTTACCAGAGCTTCGCCCTGCTCGGTGATGACGACCGGAAGGGTCAGCCCGTCCAGGCCGGCCGCCGTGAGCAGTCGATCGCCGTCGGGTTCGTCGACACGAAGCCAGGTGTAGTTGAGCCGGTTGCGGGCGAGAAACTCGCGGACCTCCGATGAGCGGGCATTCCACGGGTGCCCGACGATCTTCGTGTGTGGGACGGTCCGGTCGCGCACCTCGTGCCACGCTTCCAGCAGGCCGTCGATGACCGGGTAGAGCTTCTCCTCCGGCGGATCCCACGGTTTGAGCAGGTAGTGGTCGAGATCGACGATGTTGATGGCGTCGATGGCGGCGTGGGTGTCGGCGTAGGCGGTCAGCAGCACGCGCCGGGCCATGGGGAAGAGATCCATGGCTTCTTCGAGGAACTCGATGCCGCTCATCTGCGGCATCCGGTAGTCGGCGACGAAAGCCGCCACCTTGTCTCCGCGCAACGCGATCTCGCGCAGGGTGTCCAAAGCGTCTTGCCCGCTTTCGGCGCGGATGACCCGGTAGTCCTGGCCGTAATGGCGGCGCAGGTCGCGGGCGACGGCGCGCGACACGGCGGGATCGTCGTCGACGGTCAGGATGATCGGCAGGCGTGCCGTGGCTTCGCCGGTTCGCCGTTCGGGCGCGGACATCGCCTTCAAGTATGCGCGTGCCGGGAGGATCGACGAGCGTCAATCGCGTCGGCGAGCGTCGTTGCCCGGCTGTTGATGCACGTCGGTGTTTTGGAGCCTGGCCTTCGAGGGGGTATCGTAGAACGGTGGCGCGGCTGTCGCGCCGACTCTTCGCGTGCCTCGGAATTGTCAACCACTGGCCCACGTTACGTAGTCGGAGCCAGGGCCCTGCCGAGTTGGGCGCGTGAACTCCGATACGAAACGAAAGCAAGGATCGCCAGGAAGGTTATGGCAAAGAAAGACGGTGCCATAGAGGTCGAGGGCCGCGTGGTCGAGCCCCTGCCCAATGCGATGTTCCGCATTGAGCTCGAGAACGGTCACAAGGTGCTCGCGCACATCAGCGGCAAGATGCGGCAGCACTACATCCGCATCCTGCCCGAGGACCGCGTGGTGGTGGAACTCTCGCCCTACGACTTGTCCCGGGGCCGCATCGTCTACCGCTACAAGTGAATCCGCCCGACAACCTCCAACCAGCCACTAGAAAGATCGAACAGCCGTGAAGGTCAACCCGAGCGTCAAGCCGATCTGCGACAAGTGCAGGGTGATCCGCCGGCACGGGCGGGTCATGGTGATCTGCTCCGATCCCCGCCACAAGCAGAGACAGGGTTAGTCAGGTTTCCGCAAGTACCTGGCCGACCACATCGGATCGCAAACAACTGAATGCAGACCTCCCAGCTCCACTGAACGGATCCGCCGTTCATCCACGTCCGGTACGGAGGCCGGACCCCGTGAGGGGAACGGACTGGGAAAACACCTCCGCATAGAGAAGGAAACACACCACTGTGGCACGTCTAGTGGGCGTCGACCTCCCGCGCGACAAGCGCATGGAGATCGCGCTGACCTACATCTACGGTGTCGGCCGTAGCCGCTCCCAGGAGATCCTCGAGGCCACCGGAATCGACCGGGACCTGCGTACCAAAGATCTGACCGACGACCAGTTGACGCACCTGCGCGACTACATCGAAGCCAATCTCAAAGTCGAGGGCGATCTGCGCCGTGAGGTCCATGCCGACATCCGCCGCAAGATCGAGATCGGCTGCTACCAGGGCCTGCGGCACCGTCGCGGCCTGCCCGTGCGCGGCCAGCGCACCAAGACCAATGCGCGTACCCGAAAGGGCCCGAAGCGCACCATCGCCGGCAAGAAGAAGGCCAGGTAAACCCCGATGCCACCAGCAAAGAAGGCCACAGGTGCCGCCTCCTCCCGCAGGGGCGTCAAGACCCGCCGCCGGGAAAAGAAGAACGTCCCGCACGGCGCCGCGCATATCAAGAGCACGTTCAACAACACCATCGTGTCGATCACCGATCCGCAGGGCAATGTGATCGCGTGGGCGTCGTCTGGCCACGTCGGCTTCAAGGGATCGCGCAAGTCGACCCCGTTCGCCGCCCAGCTTGCCGCGGAGAACGCCGCCCGCAAGGCGCAGGAGCACGGCGTGAAGAAGGTCGACGTGTTCGTCAAGGGTCCTGGTTCGGGCCGTGAAACCGCGATCCGCTCGCTGCAGGCCGCCGGCCTGGAGGTCGGCGCGATCTCCGATGTCACCCCCCAGCCCCACAACGGCTGCCGTCCACCCAAGCGTCGTCGGGTCTAGTAGAGAGTCAGGAGGAATTTCGCAATGGCTCGTTATACCGGCCCCACCACCCGCAAGTCGCGTCGCCTGGGCGTTGACCTGGTCGGCGGTGACCAGTCGTTCGAGAAGCGGCCCTACCCGCCCGGCCAGCACGGCCGCGCGCGGATCAAGGAGAGCGAGTACCGCAACCAGCTGCAGGAGAAGCAGAAGGCGCGGTTCACTTACGGCGTGCTGGAGAAACAGTTCCGCCGCTACTACGAGGAGGCCGTGCGCCACTCCGGTAAGACGGGCGAGAACCTGCTGCAGATCCTGGAGAGCCGGCTGGACAACGTCGTGTACCGCGCCGGTATCGCGCGCACCCGCCGGATGGCCCGCCAGCTGGTCAGCCACGGCCATTTCACCGTCAACGGCGTGAAGGTCAACGTGCCCAGCTACCGGGTGTCGCGCTACGACATCATCGACGTGCGCGACAAGTCGCTCAACACGGTGCCGTTCCAGATCGCACGCGAGACCGCCGGCGACCGTCCGATCCCGTCCTGGCTGCAGGTGGTGGGCGAGCGTCAGCGCATCCTCGTGCACCAGCTGCCTGAGCGCGCGCAGATCCATGTTCCGCTGGCTGAGCAGCTGATCGTCGAGTTCTACTCGAAGTAACACTTTCCGGACGCCGCGACCGGCGGCGGCGGAACCACCGACACGGCATCAAATAGCGGGTGCCGAAAGGAGAAGGAAACACCATGCTGATTTCTCAGCGGCCGACATTGAGCGAAGAGGTCATCGCCGAGAACCGCTCCCAGTTCGTCATCGAACCGCTGGAGCCCGGATTCGGCTACACGCTCGGTAATTCGCTGCGGCGCACCTTGCTGTCGTCCATCCCGGGCGCGGCCGTGACCAGCATTCGCATCGACGGTGTGCTGCACGAGTTCACCACCGTTCCGGGCGTCAAAGAGGACGTCACCGACATCATCCTGAACCTCAAGGGTCTGGTGGTGTCGTCCGAGGAGGACGAACCGGTCACCATGTACCTGCGCAAACAGGGTCCCGGCGAGGTCACCGCGGGCGATATCGTGCCGCCGGCGGGGGTCACCGTGCACAACCCGGAAATGCGCATCGCTACGCTCAACGACAAGGGCAAGCTGGAGGTCGAGCTCGTCGTGGAGCGCGGCCGCGGCTACGTCCCGGCAGTGCAGAACAAGGCCTCGGGCGCCGAAATCGGCCGTATCCCAGTCGATTCAATCTACTCGCCGGTGCTCAAAGTCACCTACAAGGTGGAGGCGACCCGCGTCGAGCAGCGCACCGACTTCGACAGGCTGATCCTCGACGTCGAGACCAAGAACTCGATCAGCCCGCGCGACGCGCTGGCGTCGGCCGGCAAGACCCTTGTCGAACTGTTCGGTCTGGCCCGCGAACTCAACATCGAGGCCGAGGGCATCGAGATCGGCCCGTCGCCGGCCGAGGCCGACCATATCGCCAGCTTCGCGCTGCCGATCGACGACCTCGACCTGACCGTGCGCTCCTACAACTGCCTCAAGCGCGAGGGTGTGCACACCGTCGGAGAACTCGTCGCCCGCACCGAGTCCGATCTGCTGGATATCCGCAACTTCGGCCAGAAGTCGATCGACGAGGTCAAGATCAAGCTGCATCAGCTCGGCCTGTCCCTCAAGGACAGCCCTGCCAGCTTCGACCCGTCCGATGTCGCCGGCTATGACGTCGCCACCGGAACCTGGCACACCGACACCGGCTACGACCTGGACAACGACCAGGATTACGCCGAGACCGAACAATTGTGACGTAACCCCGCAAGCTCATCGTCTCCAAGGGAGTCTCCAATGCCCAAGCCCACCAAGGGCCCTCGCCTCGGCGGGTCGTCGTCGCACCAGAGGGCGATCCTGGCGAATCTGGCCACGTCGCTGTTCGAGCACGGCCGGATCACCACGACCGAGCCAAAGGCGCGGGCGCTGCGGCCGTACGCCGAGAAGTTGATCACCCACGCCAAGAAGGGCGCGCTGCACAATCGGCGTGAGGTGCTCAAGAAGATCCGGGACAAGGATGTGGTGCACACCCTGTTCGCGGAAATCGGCCCGCACTTCGCCGACCGAAACGGCGGCTACACGCGGATCATCAAGGTCGAGAACCGCAAGGGGGACAACGCCCCCATGGCGATCATCGAGCTGGTGAAGGAGAAGACGGTCACGTCGGAAGCCACCCGCGTGATCGATCGGGAGCGCCGCGTCGCCGCATCCAAGTCGGCGTCCAAGCCCGCCGAACAGCCGGAGCCGGCCACGCACGCCGAGGCTCAGGCCGATTCGGCGGCTGTATCGCACGACGACGTGCGGCCCGAAGCTCAGGCCGAGCCGGTAGCCGAGGCCGAAGGTCAAGCCGTGCCGGCCGAGGATGAACCCAAGGCCTAGCCGAGGTCCGGGGGACCTGAACCTGCCCGTCATCGACGCCGGTGGCGGGCACGTTCGTCTCCGGCTCGACATCTCCTACGACGGGACCGAGTTCGCGGGGTGGGCGACTCAGGCCGGCCAGCGCACCGTGGCCGGCGTGCTCGACGAAGCGCTCTCGACGGTGTTCCGGCTTCCGGTTGCGGTGCGCGCGGCCGGCCGCACTGACACGGGGGTGCACGCGACCGGTCAAGTTGCGCATGTCGACGTACCCGTCGAGGCGCTGGCCAGTGCGTACCCTCGCGCGCCCCGTCCCGGTCAGCCCGAATTCCTTCCCCTGGTGCGGCGGCTGGCACGGTTCTTGCCAGCCGATGTGCGGGTACGCGAGATCGCCCGTGCCCCAAAGGGATTCGATGCGCGCTTCGCGGCGCTGCGCCGCCATTACGTCTACCGGCTGTCCACCGCCGCGTACGGCACCGATCCCCAGAGGGCCAGGTTCGTCACCGCGTGGCCCCGCCCGCTCGACGTCGACGCGATGGTCGCCGCATCAGGTCCGCTGATCGGCCTGCACGACTTCGCCGCCTTCTGCCGGCACCGCGACGGGGCGACGACGATTCGCGACCTGCAGCGGCTGGATTGGGCCCGCGACGGCGATCTGGTGACCGCCCATATCAGTGCCGACGCGTTCTGCTGGAACATGGTTCGCTCGCTGATCGGCGCGCTGCTGGCGGTGGGGGAGCACCGGCGATCGCCGGAGTGGATCGCCGGCCTCCTCGGCCAGTCCCGGCGGTCCAGTGCCTTCGCGGCGGCACCCGCCCGCGGCCTGACGCTGGTCGGCGTGGACTATCCGCCCGATGACCAGCTTTCGGCCCGCGCGGTGGTCACCCGGGATCTGCGGATCCGCCCGCCTTCGTGCTAGCCGGGCGGCGGCGCTGGAAGCCCCAGGCGGCCCGCGACGAAGTCGGCGGCCTGATTGACCGTGCCGGCCTTGATGTAGGCCGCCGCTAAGTGGTCGGGCCAGTACGACTCCCAGTTATTGGGGTCGGTGGGGTTGCATATCGGGTCGTCGCCGTGGCACAACTCGATGGTCCGGTCCCGATAGAGGGCGTTGAACGCGGTGATGGGCCCGACCCATTGGAAGCCGTTGCCGAACAGCGCTACCGCGGTGATGTGTTGCTGCGCGCTGTCGGGCAATGGGTTCTTGAAGGTGAACACCGACACCGGGACCGCCAGCACCACATCGGTGACCGCGGCTCCCAGGGAATAGCCACCGAGCACCAAGCGCGTCGACGGGCAGGTGGCGATGGTGTTCTGGATACGCCGGCTCATGTCGTTGGCACCGATGTCGATTTCGGAGTCGGCCGGATAGTTGACCGCGTACAGGCGGATGTCCTTGCCGGTCTTGCTGCGCAGAGCGTTGGCCAGCGCGGTGCCGATCTGACCCGCGCCGGCCGGTTCCAGGCGTCCGCGCGCGAATACCAGCTCGGCGTACGGGCATTCGGCAGCCGACGCGCTCGGCGACATCGGTCCCACTGGCCCCAACGTCCCCAGCCCCGAGATCGCCGACATCGAAGCGAAGGCAACGATTGCCGCTAGTGCGGATTTCTTTGCTCGATCGGCGCTCATCCGGCAATGCTAGCGGTGCGTGTTCGACTAGAACCGGCCGGCGACGAAGCCCGCGGCCTGGCCGGGCATTCCGGAGCGCTCGTAGCCGGTGTGGGCGAACGGATTGCGGCCCGGCGAACATATCGGATCCCCGTCGGCGCACATATCGATGCCCTTGCCGGCGAAGGCGCCGCCGGCGGTCGTCACGGGGTTTCCGAACTTCGTCGCCGGATTGCCGAACACCGCGATGGCGGCGACGTTGTTGGCAAGGCTGTTGGGCAGCGGCGAAGTGGATCCGACGTCTCCGACCGTGTTTCCCAGCGGAGGGATCCCGACCAGCATGTCGACCACGGCGGCGCCCTGCGAATACCCGCCCAGCACGATCGAGGTGTACGGGCAGTTCTGCGCCATCGCCTGGATGTGCGCCTTGGCGTCCGCGGCGCCGTCCGCGGCGGCCAGGAAGTCATAGGTAGCGGGGTAGTTGACGGCGTAGACACCCACCGAACGGCCGCCCAGTTGCGGTGTCAGCGCGTTGATCAGAGCCCTGCCGACACGCCCCACCCCCGGCGGTTCGCTCGTGCCCCGGGCGAACACGACCTCGACGTCGGGGCACGGATCTGCCGCTGCCGCCGGCAGTGTAGCGGGCGTGACCAGCGGCAGCGCCGTCGCCGATACGGCCGCGACGACGACGGCGAGGTTTCTTGGGAAAGCCAGGACCCTGGTCATGGGCTAATACTCACATACCTTCGGGGCCGGGACGAATCGCATTCGAGTTCCGCACGGCGGCTACAGCAGGCCGGCGGCGAAGTCGGCCGCATGAACGGCCTGTCCGTTGAACGCATAACTGCGGTGTGCGGAAACACTGTCACCGGGTGAGCAGATCGGATCGCCCGCCGCGCACAAGTCGATCGCCCGGAAACCCCAGACGGGACTGACGGTCAGTGGCAGGCCCGCCCTGGCCGTGGGATTGCCGAACACGGCAATCGCGGCGACGTGGTCGACGGCATTCGGCGGCAGTGGCGCGTTGAACCCGACCGCGGGGAACGGCACCGCGCTGATCACATCGATGACTGCCGCACCTTGCGAATAGCCCCCGAGCACGAGCCTGGTCTGCGGGCAGTTGGCGATCATCCACTGGATGTGGCCGCTGGCGTCGTTGGCGCCGTCGGCCGCGGCCAGGAAGTCATAGCTGGCCGGGTAGTTCACGGCGTAGGTGCCCACCGATCGCCCGCCGACACGACCCCTCAGCGCGTCGACGAAGGCCTGGCCCACCCGGCCGATCCCGGGTCCTTCCGACGTGCCCCGCGCGAACACGACTTCGATGTCGGGGCAGCCGTCGGCACGCGCCGCCGGCGCGGCGACCGTGTTGATGCCGAAGGAAGCAAATGCCAGAACCGCGGCGATGGTCAGCAGAAATCGGTGCACAACAGGCGATCGGGAATCCACGCCAGAATGTTACAGAAGCTATGCGAAGTGTCTGGCCAGGGGGACGCCGGTTCAGCCGCGCGCGAGGCACGGCACGGCCGCGGGCGCCGGGACGCCCCGATCGCCTTGACGGGCCAGCGCCAAGCCAAGCAGCACCACGGCGCCGCCGATCGCCTGGACCGGTTCGATCGCTTCGCCGATCAGCAGCCATGCCCACATGACGGCGAACAGCACTTCGGACAGACCGGCGAGCGAGGCAAAGCTCGGCCGTAGTACCGCCACGGCGGTGATGCCCAGGGTGTAGGCGATCGCCGTGCTCACCGCGCCGAGGGCAAGGACGGGCACGAACCACGGCGTCATGACGCCGGCGACCATCGTGTCGTCGGTCGTGAATCGCAGCGGCATGATGCCGGTGAGGCCCATCGCGGTGACCGCGGCGCTGCCGATGAGCAAGCCGCCGGTGGCCAGTGTGAGGGAGTTCAGGGCATCCGAGTTGTCTGCGCCGTCGGAGACGACCTTGCTGCTCATCATGAAGTAGCACACCGCGCACACGGCGGCCGCCAGCCCCCATATCACGCCCGTCGCATTGATGGTCGCGTCCTGGTCGCCGAAGATGTTGAGCACCAGGACGATTCCGGCTGCGGCAAGGGCCATGCCGATCAGCGTGGTGCGGCTGGGACGTTGCCGGGTGGTAGCCCAGACCCAGCCCGCAACCAGGATGGGTGAGGTGTATTCGAGCAACACCGCCACACCGACCGACAGATGGGCGACGGCGTTGTAGTAGCACAGCTGGGCGCCGGCGATCGGAATCGCCCCGTACACCGCGACGGTCCGGGGATGCTGCAAGACCTCGCGAGCCCAGTTCGGCCTGACCAGCGTGGCGAACACGGCGAGCACCAGCGCGCCGCAGGCGAGCCGGGCGATTACGGCCGCGGTGGGGCTCCAGCCCGCGTCCATCAACGACTTCGCGAACGGGCCGGACATGCCGAAGCTGACCGCGGATGCGAGTGCGAGCCCCATGCCGGACCGGAAGTCGGCGGCGGGTTTCGCCGTGAGCATGTGGGGCTCCTGATCGTTGGGTACAGCGCTTTGTAATGAGTAAAATGAACTTCGCTGATGACGATAGTCGCGGAAAGGAACATGAGTCAAATGCATTTCACTCATGACACCGAGGTGACCCTCCACGCTACGTGCGCGCTGGTCAACAGCGACCGGGTCAGTGGCGAGCGACTCGGGGACCTCAATGCGCTCGACGAGTACCTGGCTGCCTGGGGCTGGACGGGGCGCCGCGATTACGACGACGACGAATTGGCTGCCGTGCACCGGCTGCGTCAGCGCGTGGGCCGGGTATGGGCCATCGCCGGCGACGAGGAACGCGCCGTCGACCAGGTCAATGCGCTGCTGAGTGACACCCGTGCGGCGCCGTGGCTGACCCGGCATCCGGAGATGCCCGAATGGCATCTTCACCTGGCGTCGAGCCATGATCCGCTGGCCCAGCGGATGGGCGCGGAGACGGCGATGGCCCTGGCCGACCTCATCCGCGCCGGGGAGCTCCGGCGACTCAAGGTGTGCGCTGCGCCGGACTGCGACGCGGTGCTGCTGGATCTGTCACGCAACCGCTCCCGCAGGTTCTGCGATACCGGAAACTGCGGCAACCGCGTGCATGTGGCCGCTTACCGGGAACGGCGCGCGCACGGCAGTGGGTAGGACGGCCGTGCGCGTCGCCGGCTCGCGCGACCCGGGACCGCGGCGCGATCGTCGGACTCCCTGGGGCGCGGCGGACGGTCGCCTCTACTCTGAGCGTTATGAAACGCCTCTCCAGTGTCGACTCGGCATTTTGGTTCGCCGAGACTCAGACAAGCCCTATGCACGTCAGCGGCGTGACGATCTGCGACCCGTCCGATGCACCGGAGTTCTCCTTCGATTCGGCCAAGGAGTTGCTCGCTGCCCGTCTCCCGGAACTGCCGGTCTTGCGCTGCCGAGTCACCGGTGCGCCGCTCGGCCTCAACAATCCGTGGCTGGTGGAGGAACCCGAGATCGACCTCGACTACCACGTGCGCCGGATCGCCCTGCCCTCCCCGGGCGGACGCAAAGAACTCGAGGAAGTCGTCGGCAGGCTGGTGTCCTACCCGCTCGATCGGGCCAGGCCGCTGTGGGAGATGTGGTTTGTCGAGGGCCTTCAAGACGGCCGGGTCGCCACCGTCACCAAGATGCATCACTCACTGATCGACGGGGTGTCCGGCGCCGGCCTGAGCGCGATCATGCTCGACATCACCCCTGAGCCGCGGCCGCCCGCGGTGATCGAGGATTCCGCGCCTCAGGGCAAACTGCCCGGTTGGGATCGTCGCGTGGTTGAGGGAGTCTTCAACCTCACCGTGCGGACACCGTACCGCGTGGCGCGGCTGGCCCAGCAGACTGTCTTCCAGCAGATCGCGGTGTTCGGTCTGAAGAACAAGCCGCCCCGTTTCTTCGAGGCGCCCATCACCCGCTTCAACGCCGAAATCTCGGCGCAGCGGCGAGTTACCGGGGCCAGGCTGCCGCTGGAGCGGATCAAGAACGTGAAACGGGCCTTCGACGTCAAACTGAACGACGTCGTGCTGGCGATCGTATCCGGGGCGCTGCGCGAATACCTGCAAGACCGCGAGGGGTTGCCCGATCGCCCACTGGTCGCCCAGGTTCCGATCTCGACACGTACCGAAGGCCAGGACCTCGGCAACCAGATCGGCTCGATGACCGTCAGTATCGCGACCGACGTCGACGATCCGGTGGAGCGGATGAAGACCATCTACCGCAATTCGCAGGGTGCCAAGGAGATGCAGAGGGCGCTGACCGCGCATCAGATCATGGGGCTCACCGACACGACGCCGCCCGGCCTGCTGGCGCTGGCCGTGCGCGCCTATACCGCGAGTCGGCTGGGTAGTCGGGTCGCGCCGATCAACGTGGTGATCTCCAATGTTCCGGGCCCCGACTTCCCCATCTATATGGACGGCGCGGTCGTCGAGCGCCTGATCCCGATCGGACTGCTCACCGCCGACGTGGGCCTTAACATCACGTGCTTCAGCTACAACGGCTCGGTCGACTTCGGCCTGCTCACCACCCCGCAGATCGCCAACGACGTCGACAAGCTCGCAGACCTCTTCGAGGTCGCGCTGGTCGAACTCGAGGAGGCTGCCGGAATCACGACGGCGGGCTGACCGCTCGTGCCGGGCAGTTCGTACGGACGGGAGCGGACCGGGCGAGCCGGCCTGTGCACCGGCGCGCGCACGACTCATCGGCACGGCATAGCGTGTGGTCGTGGTGTCGCGCGTCTCCGACCGGCTTCGGGTCAGCGGGTACCGGTTCTTGTTGCGCCGCATGGAGCACGCGTTGCTGCACGGCGACGCCGCGGGCGAGGACCCGATTCTGCGACCCCGGCGTTCGTTCGCGCTCGGCGGTTTGGTGGCAGCGGTCGCGGCCGCCGGGTGCGTGGTGTCAGCGCTACTGCAAGCCGCGCCGGCCGAACCGCCCGTCCCGTCCACCGTGCTCGGCAACCCCGTCGTCACCGGCGGGCCGGCGGAGTCGGGCCGCTGACGACTGGAGCGCGATCGCGATCACCAATATCACGGCGCATCCCCCGGCGCCGATCAGCGCCGTGGCACGAGCCTGCCCGGGCCGCGGTCCGGGCGATGGTCGTGGCACCGATTCTGTTGGTGGAGAAACAGGTTCGGCGGCGGAGCGCAGCGCCGCAACCGGGTCGACGACACCGTTGCCTATCACGGGATCCCAGCGACCGCGCCCCCGCGCGGTGGACTCTATCCACTGCATGACCCGCCGGGCGGACCAGTCCGGAAACCGCGAACGGACCAACGCTGCCAATCCGCTCACGACCGGGGCCGCATAGCTGGTGCCCGATATGGGCGTGTTACCGCCGAGCGTCGGCACCACGTCGGCGAGTCCGCTGCCCGAAGGGTTGAGCGACACCAGATCCTCGCCAGGTGCGGCAACGTCCACCCACGGTCCCGCCATGCTGAACGACGAAGGGGTTCCGTCTTGGCCCACCGATCCGACGGTCAGCACGTAGTCGTCGTACCAGGCCGGACTGACCACGACAGTGGCGCTTTCCCAGGTCATTTCGGTGCCCGTGGATTGCCTGGGACACTGGCCGGGGCCTCCGGTGTTACCCGCCGCGACGACCACCACGGCATCCTTGACGTCGACCGCGTAAGCCAGTGCGGCGCCGAGTGCGGCGTCATCGACGGTTCTTGTGGAGCACGCGACTGACGAGATGTTGATCACCGTGGCGCCGAGATCGGCGGCCGTGCGCACCGCCGCGGCCATCGTGTCCACGTCGCCGTAGCCGGTGGCGGCTGGATCGTCTCGCGGACCGAACTTCATCGTCGACTGGCGGATGGTCAGCAGCGTGGCCTCGGGAGCGATGCCCGTGAACCCGCCAGGGTCGTCGGGGTCCGTTGCAGCCCCGATGATTCCGGCGACGACGGTACCGTGCCCATCGCAGTCCTGGGTGCCGTCCCCGTCGGAGACGTAGTCGCCGCCCGCCTCGACCCGGTGAAGTCGCGCGTGGCGGGTGACCCCGGTGTCGATGATGGCCACACGCTGACTCGCACCGCGCGACATCCGCCGTGCCGACGGCAGGTCCAGCATGCGAAGGGGATCTGCTTCAGCGGCTCGTGCCCGGCTCACCGGTACGGCCGCGCAGGAGGACCGCTGTCGGGTCGGTGTCGGCGGTGCGGGCGGCGCCGGTGGCGGCAATTGAGTCGCGTCGACGGACGGCGGGGCGACGGCATAGGCGGCGGGGGGCCCGCACAGCCCGGGGAACGCGGTCATCACGACCGCCAGGTTGACAAGGCCGCGGAGGCACCTCTTCATTGTGTTGCATTGTGAAGTCACCGTGAACTGACCGCCCGCACCGTATCGAAGAATCCCAGCGCCAAACACGCCAGCGGGATGATCGATGCCAGAACCGCGTATTCGGCGCCGGCTGCCAAGCGCACCATCATTGGAGACCGGATCCGCTGCGGCGCTTGGCGTCCGCACCACAGCGCTGCAGCCCCGATCGCGCATGTCAGTAGGCTCAACACCGTGGCCGATGCCGGGTGAAGCTCTCGGGCTGCGACGAGAACCACGGCAGCACAGGCCATCCCGGCGCAAACCAACGCGGGTTGTAGCGGCGACCCGCGCTGGTTTCGGCCACGGAGAAGCAACGCGGCGCCGACCACTGTGATCAGCGCAAGTCCGGACGGCCGCGGACGGGCGACCGCCGCCAGGACTACCCCGAGTGCCGCCGTCGACGCGCTGGCAAGTGCGAGCGCGTGAAACGTCGATACGACGGTGGCGGAAACCTCAGGGGGAGAGCTTTCCGCGGGGTCGAGGTCGCGAATGGCCATCGCGGACAGCCCACTGAGCATCAACGTCAGTCGGCCGGCGCTGACCAGCACACCGATCGATCCCGTCGCCAGAACGAGCCCGGCGGCCCGGGGATCGTCACCGAACGCGCTGCCGCACAACGCCGACACAGCGACCAGGGCACAGCCGACCGCCAGCGCCGCGAAAACCGTCCGGCAAACGACCGCCACGCGCCCCGCGACGGCCGCGGTGGCGCCGGCGCCGCTGGCCGCCAGCAGCAGGTGCCACGCGCCGGGCGGTCCGGGGACGGCCAGGAACCCGGCCAGTCCGGAGAGAGCGACCGCGGCGAGCATCGCCGTCGCGCGCGATCTGCCCGGAGTCCACGGGCGAGTCGACGCCGCGATCACCGTGGCGACGCACGTCGCGGTGTCGACCGGCGGCGGGGTGGTGTTCCGCGCGGGCGCCGTGACCAGCAACAGTAGGTCGCCCTCGTCTATCCCGTTCTCGGGCAACGTCTTCGAACCATCCAGCGGAGGTCGGCCGATGGGGGACAGGTACCGCGGAAGAGGCGCCGACCCCGGCTCGCGGCCCAGTGTGGCGTCCACGAGGTCGCACAGCGGGGGCAGCAGAAGTCCGACGGGCACGGTGGCGGGCAGCGCCACGTCGACCTGACCGTCGGCGGTGTGGATCGCCACCCGGCGGGTTGCGGGTCCCTCGTCGCCCTCGTCGTATTCCATGGGTCGCGACCATAACCGCGCGCCCGGGCCGGCCGAGTCCGCTCATCCACAAACTGAATTGCGGCACTTCCGACCGCTGCCTACGGTGCCCGGAGTGTGGACGCTGCGCGCACGGGATACCGAGAAGGGGGTCATGCCGGTGGCGAACCCGGCCTGTGGTGCGGAGTATGCGCCTCCCGCGCTCGTCGAGGTCGTCGTCGACCGTCCGCCTGCTCTGCCCCGGCGCACCGCGGGGTCGGTCGCGCGCCTGATGCCGGCAGTCACTCTGCTGACATCGCTGGGCGCGGCAGCGGTGCTCGTTTCCGGCCAGTCGGGATTGCGAAATCCGATGTTGCTGCTCTTTCCGGTCATCATGGCGGTGTCGGCGGTGGGGGCCATCGTCGGCGGCGGGGTCGGGCAGCGGTCGGCAGACCTGGACGCCGACCGTCGACGCTATCTGGATTACCTGGCAGCGTTGTCTTCGCGTCTCACCGAAGATGCCGGCGCACTGCGGGATTGGCTGACATCCCAGCATCCTATGCCCGAAGCGTTGTGGGCGGTGGTCGGCGACCGAAGTATGTGGGCGCGCACGCGTGGCGCGCCCGGATTCTGTGTGGTCCGGGTCGGGCTCGGCACTGTCGCGCCGAGCACCCGCCTGGTCGGAGCCGACCAGGCGGGGTTCGAGGAACGCGATCCCGTGACGGCGGCCGCGCTGGCTCGCCTCCTGCACGCCCACGCGAGGGTGGTCGATGCTCCCGTGACGGTCGAGCTGACCGCCGCGTCGACGGTGACCGTGCTCGGTGACGCAGGCCGGGCGCGTGCGCTGGTGCGCGCGATGATCTGTCAGCTCGCGGTGCTGCACAACCCCGCCGACCTGGGTATCGCCGCGGTAGTCGGGGAAGGGGAGCGCGCGGACTGGGAATGGCTCAAGTGGCTGCCGCACCATCTGCATCCCGCCTTGTCGGAAGACTCGCGGTCCCGCGATGACCGCCGGATGGTTGTGGTCGTCGACGCCGATGCCGACGCCGACGCCGCCGGGCAGCCGCCTGGCCCGCACATCACGGTGCTGCGTGTTGGCCCCTCCGATGCCACTGCCGGTGAGGTCATCCGGGTTGTCGATGCGGCCGGCGCGACCATCCTCGACCGGCCCGACCGGATGACAGTGGTGCAGGCGCTGGCCGTCGCCCGCCGCATCGCCGGTCACCGGCCACGCGCTGGCCGTACCGGCGGTTCGGCGGACTGGCTGGACCGGGTCGGGATCGCCAACCTGTCACGGATCGACCTTCAACGGTTGTGGGAGAGGGGATTCGGTGATCCGCTGTCCGTTCCGATCGGAATCGCCGAGCACGGCGCGCCCATCGACCTCGATATCCGCGAGGCCGCCGCGGGCGGCATGGGGCCGCACGGCCTGTGCCTCGGCGCGACCGGATCGGGCAAGTCGGAATTGCTGCGGACGATCGTGCTGGGCATGATTGCGCGCCACTCGCCCGACGCACTGAACCTGATTCTGGTGGACTTCAAGGGCGGCGCCACGTTCCTGGATCTGGCGAACACGCGGCACACCGCGGCGCTGATCACCAACCTTGCCGACGAGTCCTACCACGTCGACCGCATGGCCGAGGCGCTGACCGGTGAGGTCGACCGGCGGCAGCGGATCCTGCGTGCGGCGGGCAATCTAGCGAGCATCGCCGAATACGGCCGGGCGAGGTTCGCCGGTCGATCGCTGGCGCCGCTGCCGGCGCTGTTCATCGTGGTCGACGAATTCTCCGAACTCCTGAGCCGCCACCCGGAGTTCGTCGACGTGTTCATCGCGATCGGCAGACTGGGCCGCTCGCTCGGTATGCACCTGCTGCTGGCCAGCCAGCGCCTCGACGAGGGCAGGCTTCGCGGCCTGGATTCGCACCTGTCGTACCGGATCTGCTTGAAGACGTTGTCGGCCAACGAGTCCCGCACGGCCATCGGCGGCCCCGATGCCTACCACCTGCCGGGCGCCCCGGGCGCGGCTTACCTGAAGGTCGCCGACGCGCAACCGGTTCGGTTTCAGGCGAGCTTCGTGTCCGGCCGGCTTGAACCGGCCCGCGCCCGACGCGATCTCGCTGCGGTGGACAGGGCCCCGAGGCTGTTCACCGCCGTTTCGGCGGGAGGCGTCGTCAGCGAGCGGCCGGCTGCAGCCGACCGCGCGGATCCGGCTCGCACGCTGCTGCAATATCTCGTCGGCTGCCTCACGGGCGCCGGCAGCCATGCCCATCAGGTGTGGTTGACGCCCCTTGCCGATTCGCCGCGCTTGGAAACACTTGTGGGCGAGCATGACTGGGGTGAGCTGCGGGTGCCCATCGGCGTCGTGGACCGGACGTTCGAGCACCGTCGGTGTCCGTTGGCGCTGGATTTGGCCGGCCCGGCGGGTCATGTCGCCGTCGTGGGTGCGCCGCAGACCGGTAAGACCACCGCACTGCGGACCCTGGTGACAGCGCTGGCCGCCACCCACGAACCGCGGCGAGTCCAGTTCTATTGCCTGGACTTCGGCGGCGGGCTCGGCGGGCTGGAAACACTTCCCCACGTGGGGGCGGTGGCCGGGCGCTCGGACAACGACCTCGCACGCCGCATGGTCGCCGAGATCCGCGCGGTGCTGCACCGCCGCGAAACACGCCAAGCATCGGTATCGGCGGCCGTCGCTGACCCGTACGGCGACGTGTTCTTGGTCATCGACGGATGGAGTTCCGTCAGACCGAGCGCCGTCGGACCGAGCGACGACGGGCTGGACGAGGCGGTCGCCGAGATCGCCACCCGGGGTTTGTCGTGCGGGGTGCATCTGGTGTTGAGCGCATCGCGGTGGGCCGATATCCGGCCGGCGCTGCGCGATCAGATCGGGACCCGGCTGGAACTGCGGCTCGGGGAGCCGGCCGACTCCGAGCTCGATCGTGCCCGGGCCCGTCAGGTGCCCCGGGGCCGGCCCGGGCACGGGCTCTGCCCGGAAGGGTCGCCAATGGTGATCGCCTTGCCCGGCAACGGTTTCCGCGAGTTTCCCGACAACTGGCGGGCCCCTGCGGTCCGGGTGCTGCCCGAGCGGATCGACTACGCTGAGGTGCTTTCTGAGGTGTTTTCGGGCGATCTGCGCGACCGTAGACGTGGCAGTGGACCTGACGGCGGACCTGTCAGTGCACACTGCGTGCTGGGTACCGGCGAGGATCTCATGCCGGTCATGGTGGACTTCACGGATGCGTCCCAACAGCATCTGCTGATCTTCGGCGAGCCTGGCTGCGGAAAGAGCTCGGTGTTGCGGTTGCTGAGACATGAGATCGGGCGGACCGCACCGACGGCGCACGTGCTGCTGGTGGATCCGCGACGGAAGGCCTCAGACGGCGACGGGGATGGCGGCGGAATCCGGCGACTGCCCGAGCTGGTTGAGGCGCTGCGCGATCGGATCCGGCGCGGCGCGAATGTTGCGGAGGATGTTTATGTGCTCGTCGACGACTACGACCTCGTCTCGTCGGCGGTAGCGCCGCTGGTCGAGGTGATGCCGTATGCCCGCGACATCGGGCTGCACCTGGTGCTCGCCCGGCATGCCGCCAACGCGGCACGGGCGCTCTACGAACCTCTTCCGGCGGCTGTGCGGGAAGCCGGTGCCGCCGGATTGCAGATGAGCGGTCGACCCGACGAGGCGCCGGTGCTGGGGTTGGCCCGGCCTCGGCCGTTACCGGCGGGGCGCGGGTTCCTCGTCACGCGTGCGGGTGAACGAACCATCCAGGTGGCGTGGATCCAGCCCGATGCCCGTCGTTTGTGAAGTGGGCCCGGCGGCGGTGCGCCTGCTGGGACCCAACTCTTCAGAGAAGACCGATGCCCCCGACTCAATCGGCGGTCTCGTCGATGCGGCCCTGGAGGCCCCCGGTGAACCGCTGACGCTGGTCGATGACCAGCCGGTGCGCACCGAGGCGGTGTGGAAGCGGGTGTTTGACCGTGTCCTCGCCGGCGCAGACACCGCGATACTGGTCCATCCGTCCTGGTGGGCACCGACCTGGGTGGACAGCGTGGCAGCGGCCGCACTGCGGACGACTCCCCGGGTCCTCGCGTTCCCGCGGTCAGGGCTGTTGCATCGCGGTGCGGCGTTCGTCGAGATAGCACCGGACCTCGTCGTCGTCGGCGATCGCAGCGGCGCCATCCAGGCCGAATCGCGATTGTCTGGCACGGACCGCGTCGCCGATGCCGTCGTCGCCCGGGTCGAACTCGGAGCGGTGGTACACATCGACGCGCCGACGGGCGTGCCGGGAGCGGTGGAGTTCGGATCGCTGGTCGCCGATCGGCTGCGCGCTGCCGGGGCGACGGTGCGCCACCTCGACGACGGCCATCTGTACGCGGCGGCGTCCCGCCGGGCGCCAACGAGTCTCCGCGTCGAGCCGGAGGAACCGGCGCGACGGCGTGGTGCGCGTGCCGGTGTGCGTGTCCCGGCAGGACTGGCGGCCTTGCTCGCGGTGGCCGCGACGGCGGGACTGGCCGTGCGGGGTGCGTCGACTCCAGGGCCGGCGGCCACCGGCGAGACGATCCTCGTCGAGGGCCGGGTGGCGGTCCGCGTACCGGCGGACTGGAGCGTGCACCGCGTCACCGGCGGGCCCGGATCGGCCCGGGTGCAGGTGGTGTCCCCGGCAGACTCCGAGGCGGTCCTGCACATCACTCAATCGCCCGTGCCCACGCAGGATCTGGCGGCCACGGCCGCCGATCTGCGGATCGCCGCCGACGCCCAGCCGCCCGGGGTGTTCGTCGACTTCAACCCCGACGACCGGCGAGCGGGACGCCCGGCCGTCACCTACCGCGAGGTCCGACCCGGTCACGACATCGTTTGGCACGTCGTCGTCGTGGGCGGCGTGCGGGTCGCCATCGGGTGCCAAAACGCCCCCGGGCGCGACCGTGCGGTCGCCCGGGCGTGTGCCAGTGCCATCGAGTCAGCGCATGAGATCCGTTGACGTGAAGGGGAACCGAATGAACACGGCGACAGTCGAATTAGGTGACAGCGCCCGAACCGGCCGCCAGCGACGAGAGGAAGCCAGATGACCGCACCGCAGGACCGACTGACCACCGACTTCGCGCTCATGCGCGATGTCGCCATGGTCACCGAGGCCAGGTCCGCCGAGATCCGCGCCATGCTGCAAGCGTTCATCGGGCGGCTCGGGGCCGTACCGGCCTCGGTGTGGAGCGGGCCCGCCGCGGTCCGGTTCCGGGAAGTCGTCGACAGATGGAACGCCGAATCGGCGCAACTGTGCCATGCGCTCGACGCGATCGCGGCGACCGTGCGCGCCAACGAGCGCGTGCTGCACGACGCGGCGTTGGCACATGAACAGCGGATCGGCACCGTGGGTGCCGATGTGCGGAGCGCATGACGATGGACCCTGTGCTCTCGTACGATTTTGCCGCTATCGATTCCGCGGTTCTCCAGGAAATACAGACGACGTCGACGCGGCTCAACGCGGCGCTGGACGAGTTGCGCACCCGAATCGCCCCCCTGCAGGAGATCTGGACGCGGGATGCGGCGGGGGCCTACCGCATCGAGCAGGAACGCTGGCATCGGGCGGTGACGGCGCTCAACGACATCCTGCAGCGCCTGGGCAATGCCGTGCGCGACGGTGCCGGCGACATCGCCGAAACCGACCGGCGTGCCGCGCACGCATGGTGGTGACCGGTCGGCGACCAGACTTCTGCGCGGCCCGGGCCGGGAGGGAGAGCCCGGCACCGGGCCGCGCAGACGGCTGCCCTTTCCGCGGATTTGGGGTTATCGTGGCGCCCACGGCCGACCGGTGACACAGGGTCGGGCCCAGGGAGCGTGATCGCCGATGGACATGGCGAAGACAGCCGAGAATAGGCCCGGCCGCGGGTCTGCTCGCCCACTGCGTCATGAACACGAATTGTTCGTCTCCGGCGACGACGCGGCCGCCGATCTGGACCTCGCCACGGTGCGTCCGGTGGTCGCCGAAAGCTGGCGGCGAAGCCCCGCCAAAGGCGTCGACCCCGATCTGGACGGGGCGCGACCCGCGGCCGCCCCAGAGCCCGGCGGCGGGTCGAGCAGATGAATTTCGCGCCGGGCGCGGACTGGAGCGAACACAGCGCCGGCACCAAATGCCCCGGGCACCGCGTTGGCGTTGGGTCGCGAGATACAGATCAGGAGCTCGGAGCACTGCACGCGACCGGGCTGACCGGCCGTCATGCCGATGCCGCCGCCCCGCCTGGAGGGTGCAACCATGTTGCAACCCCCGCCCGCCTACCCTGTGATCAGGGACACAGTGAAGACACTCAAAGTCGCTTTAAGACACGCATTGAAGAGACGTTCGAATTGAAGTCGCACCCGATTGGCAGGAGAGGTTCATCGCGATGACTGTTTATGCAAGGCCCGGCACCGAGGGCTCGGTCATGTCGTTTCAGCGCCGGTACGGCAACTACATCGGCGGCGAATGGGTGGCTCCCAACGCCGGCCGGTACTTCGAGAATCCGACACCGGCCACCGGCGAGGTGTTCTGCGAGGTGGCGCGTTCCGACGAATCCGATGTCGAAAAGGCTCTCGACGCGGCGCACGCCGCCGCTTCCAGCTGGGGCAAGACGTCCGCCGCCGAGCGGGCCGTCATCCTCAACAGGGTCGCCGACCGCATCGAGGAGAACCTCGAGTCGATCGCCGTCGCCGAATCATGGGACAACGGCAAGCCTGTGCGGGAAACGCTCAACGCTGACATTCCCCTGGCCGTCGACCACTTCCGGTACTTCGCCGCAGCGATACGCGCCCAGGAAGGATCGCTCAGCGAGATCGACGGCGACACCGTGGCCTACCATTTCCACGAGCCGCTCGGCGTGGTCGGGCAGATCATCCCGTGGAACTTCCCGATTCTGATGGCCACCTGGAAGCTCGCACCCGCTCTGGCCGCCGGCAACGCCGTTGTGCTCAAGCCCGCCGAGCAGACCCCGGCATCGATCCTGTATTTGATCTCGCTGATCGGTGACCTCTTGCCGCCCGGCGTG
>CAZEHT010000015.1:45163-47366 GCA_964511995.1 uncultured Mycobacterium sp. | reverse complement strand
GCGGCGGGCGAGCGGGCGCCGTTGCTGGGAGTGCCGCTGGCAGTCAAGGATGACGTCGACATCGCCGGTGTGCCAACCGCATTCGGCACGAGCGGCCAGGTGCCGCCGGCCACCGCCGACGCTGAGGTGGTGCGCAGACTGCGGGCAGCGGGCGCGGTGATCGTCGGCAAGACCAATACGTGCGAGTTCGGCCAGTGGCCGTTCACCAGCGGACCCGGCTTCGGTCACACCCGCAACCCGTGGAGCCGCAACCACACTCCGGGAGGTTCGTCCGGTGGCAGCGCGGCAGCGGTCGCGGCGGGTCTGGTGCCCGGGGCCATCGGATCCGACGGCGCCGGCAGCGTACGCATCCCGGCGGCGTGGACCAACCTGGTCGGCATCAAGCCCCAGCGCGGCCGGATCTCGACCTGGCCCCTGCCTGAGACATTCAACGGCATCACGGTCTACGGCGTGCTGGCACGTACCGTTGGCGATGCAGCCCTGCTGCTCGACGCGGTCACCGGCAACGTCGAGGGCGACTTGCACAAGCCGCCCCCCGTGGCGCTGTCCGCCTCGGTGGGCACAGCTCCGGGTCCATTGCGGATCGCGGTGTCGAGACGGTTTCCCTACACGGGATTTCGGGCCCGGCTGCACCCGCAGATCCACTCCGCACTCGACGCGGTGGCTGGTCGGCTGGCGGATCTGGGACATACGGTCGTCGACGGGAACCCGGACTACGGGCTGCGGATGTCGTGGAGCTTCCTGGCCCGCTCGACGGCGGGACTGGTCGAGTGGGCAGAGCGGGTGGGCACCGATGTCGTCCTTGACCCGCGCACGCGCGCAAACATCCAGATGGGCCGGCTCCTGTCGCAGAGCGCGCTGCGAAGGGCACGCTCCGACGAGAAGGCGGCGAGGCAGCGGGTCGCATCGATCTTCACGGCCGTCGACGTCGTGCTGGCGCCCACCACCGCCCAGCCGCCACCGGCCGTCGACCGATTCGACAACCTGGGCAGCATGGCCACCGATCGGGCGATCATCGCGGCCTGCCCGGTGACCTGGCCGTGGAATGTGCTGGGGTGGCCGTCGATCAACATGCCGGCCGGGTTCACCGCCGACGGGCTGCCTATCGGGGTGCAGTTGATGGGCCCGGCGAACAGCGAGCCGGTACTGGTGTCGCTGGCCGCCGAACTGGAGGCCGTTAGCGACTGGTCGGCGGTACTACCCGACCCGTGGTGGGATAGTGCACGGCCCGGGTCGCCCACCGACTAAAAGCCCAGTCGGTCAAGCTGTTTGGGATCCCGTTGCCAATTCCTGGCCACCTTGACCCGCAGCTCCAGATACACCTTGGTTGCCAGCAGCTTCTCGATCTGCGTGCGCGCGGCGGTGCCGACCTCCCTGAGCCTGGTGCCGCCCTTGCCGATGACGATCCCCTTCTGGCTTTCGCGCTCGACGTAGATCACCGCGTGCACGTCGATAAGCTCATCACCCTCCGGACGGCCCGGGCGGTCCTCCACGTCTTCGATGACCACCGCCAGCGAGTGCGGTAGCTCATCGCGCGCGCCGTCGAGCGCGGCCTCGCGAATGAACTCGGCCATCAGCAATTCTTCGGGTTCGTCGGTGAGTTCCCCGTCGGGGTAGAACGCGGGACCGGCCGGCAGCTGGGCGGCCAACATGTCGACCAGGACGTCGAGCTGTTCGCCGGTGGCCGCCGACACCGGCACGATCTCGGCGGCGTGTTCGCCGAACTCGGCCCCGACCGCGGCCAGCTGGGCGGCGACGTGCCCGCGGAGGACCTTGTCGACCTTTGTGACGACGACGACGAGGGTCGTCCTCGGAGCGGTCTGGCGGATCTGCTGATAGATCCAGCGATCCCCCGGCCCGATCGCCTCGTCGGCCGGAATGCACATCCCGATGACGTCGACTTCGTTGTAGGTGTCGCGGACCAGGTCGTTGAGCCGCTTGCCCAGCAGCGTGCGGGGCCGGTGCAGGCCGGGCGTGTCGACGAGAATGATCTGGTATTCGTCGCGGTGGACGATGCCGCGAATGGTGTGCCGGGTGGTTTGCGGCCGGTTGGAGGTGATGGCGACCTTGGCGCCTACCAGCGCGTTGGTCAGCGTCGATTTCCCGGTGTTCGGCCGGCCTACCAAGCAGACGAAACCGGACCGAAATTCGCTCACCGCGCAATCCCGGAGCGGTCGGTCACGATGATGGCCGCACCGGGCGA
>CAZEHT010000015.1:0-45063 GCA_964511995.1 uncultured Mycobacterium sp. | reverse complement strand
TCGCTCACCGCGCAATCCCGGAGCGGTCGGTCACGATGATGGCCGCACCGGGCGAAAGCTCGCGCACGTTGGTGTCTTCGGCGTCGAGTTCAGGCATCGCGGTCCCCCTTCTCCGGGAGCTTGACCTTCTCGCGGTCCTTGACCTTCTTCGCGCCCGTCACCCGAACCGGCTCGGACCGGCCGACCAGCACAGTGCCGATGCGCACCCGGCCGCGAGCGTCGTGACCGCCCTCGGCGCACAATCGCAGGCCGTGCGACACCACCTCGGCGCCGGGCAGGGGCACGCGCCCGAGTTCGAGGGCAACCAGGCCGCCGACGGTGTCGACGTCGAGGTCGTCGCCGAAGTCTATGTCGTAGAGCTCGCCCAAATCTTCGATGGGTAACCGGGCCGACAGACGGAAACACTTGTCTCCCAAATCTTCTATGGGTGCGATCTCGTCGGCGTCGTACTCGTCGGCGATCTCGCCCACGATCTCCTCCAGCACGTCTTCGATGCTGACCAGGCCCGCGATCGCGCCGTACTCGTCGACGAGAAGAACCATGTGGTTGCGGTCACGCTGCATCTCCCGCAGCAGGTGATCGAGCGGCTTGGAGTCGGGCACGAACACCGCGGGGCGCATCAATTGCGACACCGCAACATCCAGGCCTCCGGTGCTCGAACCGTGGGCCTGGCGGACCAGGTCTTTCAGATAGACGACGCCGACGACGTCGTCCACATTCTCCCCGATGACGGGGATCCGAGAGTGTCCGCTGCGCACGGCTAATGTCGTCGCCTGGCCGGCGTTCTTGTCGCTTTCGATCCAGACCATCTCGGTGCGCGGCACCATGACCTCCCGCGCGGGGGTATCGCCGAGCTCGAACACCGACTGAATCATCCGGCGTTCGTCGGCGGCCACCACCCCGCGCTGCTGGGCCATGTCTACCACTTCGCGTAATTCGATCTCCGAGGCGAAGGGGCCGTTGCGGAACCCGCGACCGGGGGTCAGCGCATTCCCGAGCAGGACCAACACCCGGGTGACCGGCATGAGAAGCACCGAGAGCGTATACAGCGGCAGTGCGGCGACCAGGGCGATCGGGTACGCTTTTTGCCGGCCGAGAGTGCGCGGACCCACCCCGATCACCACAAAGCTCGTGACGACCATGATCGCGGCGGTTGCCGCCAGCCCCGGCCGCAGGCCGAGCTGAGCCGTCAGACAGGAGGCCAGCAGCACCGTGGCCGACGTCTCGCAGACGATACGCAGCAAGACGACGAGGTTGATGTAGCGGGCCCTCTCGGCGATCACCCGGGCGAGCCGGACCGCGCCCGGACGCTCCTCACGCACCATTTCATCGACGCGCGCAATGGACACGGTGTTTATCGCGGCGTCGAGTGCTGCGAACAACCCACCCAATGCGACCAATGCGATCACCCCGAGCAGCGCCGGAACGCCGCTCACGGTTCGTCGAAGTAACGCGACTTGTCGAGCAGATGGCGGTCCCGGGCGGCCTGCTGCCTCCGGCGGTAGAGCTCGGCCTGATCCACATACCAGTCCTCGAGCAGTTGCCTCTGCAAGGAGAACATCTCTTTTTCCTCGTCGGGTTCGGCGTGGTCGTAGCCCAGCAGGTGCAGGACTCCGTGCACCGTCAGAAGTGCGAGCTCGTGCGCGAGGTCGTGGCCTGCCGCGGCCGCCTGTTCGGCGGCGAACTCCGGGCACAACACGATATCGCCGAGCATCGCCGGGCCCGGGTCGGCGGCGTCGGGCCGGCCGCCCGGTTCAAGCTCGTCCATCGGGAAGCTCATCACGTCGGTCGGCCCGGGCAGATCCATCCACCGCATGTGCAGGTCCGCCATCGCCGTGGTGTCGAGCAGCACCATCGACAGTTCGGCACCGGGGTTGACCTTCATCCGGCCGATGACGAAACGGGCGACACTGATCAACTCCTCCTCGGAGACGTCCAGCCCGGACTCGTTGGATACCTCGATGCTCATGCCGAACTCATTTTCCACTGCGCCTGGGCACGCGGCGCAGCGCCGACTCGTGCTCGCGCGCCCCCGCCCGCTCGTAGGCGTCGACGATCTCGGATACCAGGCGGTGCCGCACGACGTCGGCGCTGGTGAGTTCAGAGACGTGGATGTCGTCGATGCCGTCGAGGATGTCCACCGCTGCGCGCAGGCCCGAACGCGTGCCGCCGGGCAGATCGACTTGCGTGATATCGCCGGTGACAACGATTTTCGAGCCGAAACCCAGCCGGGTGAGGAACATCTTCATCTGTTCGGGCGTCGTGTTCTGGGCTTCGTCGAGGATGATGAACGCATCGTTGAGCGTGCGGCCCCGCATGTACGCCAAGGGCGCCACCTCGATCACGCCGGCGCTCATCAGCTTCGGAATCGCCTCGGGATCCATCATGTCGTGCAGCGCGTCGTAGAGGGGACGCAGGTACGGGTCGATCTTCTCGCTGAGGGTGCCCGGCAGGAAGCCCAGACGTTCGCCGGCCTCCACCGCGGGCCGGGTCAGGATGATCCGGTTGACCTGTTTGGTCTGTAAAGCGTTGACCGCCTTGGCCATTGCCAGATAGGTCTTCCCGGTGCCGGCCGGCCCGATGCCGAACACGACGGTGTTGGCGTCGATCGCGTCGACATAGCGCTTCTGGTTGAGCGTCTTGGGCCGGATGGTCTTGCCGCGGCGGCTCAGGATGTCCAGTGTGAGAACCTCGGCGGGCGACTCACCGTGGGCCCCGGTGAGAATCGCCACGGTATGGCGCACCGCGTCGGGAGTCAGGTCCTGACCCCCCGCCACGATCGCGGTCAGTTCGGTGATCGCTCGCTCGGCAAGAGCGACTTCGGCAGGAGAACCCGACAAGGTTATGGAATTTCCCCGGACATGAACGTCGGCGGCGACGCTGCGTTCCAGTGCACGCAGATTCTCGTCTCCGGCGCCGAGCAGGCCCACAACGTAATCCGGCGGCACATCGATCCTGCAGCTGCTTTTCACCGCATTGCCTACGGGATCGGCGTTCGTCTCGCGGGTCGTCACGTGGGGCTCAGTGCCTGCTTTCTGCCGTCGGGGGACATCTGCGCGCGTTTCTGCACGTCAAGTCTAGCGCCGACCCGGGGATCCGGCCCAACCGATGACGCCGCCTACCTGGTCAGGCATCCCAGCGGGAGGTGAGCACCCCGAGCGCTCCGAGCGCCACGGCCGCGGCGGTCGATGTCCGCAAAATCGTCGGACCCAGCCGTACCGCATGGCCGCCGGCGCGGGTCAACGCGTCGATCTCCACGTCGGCGATGCCTCCCTCGGGCCCGACGACGACGGTGACCGATTCGGCGGCGGCCAGCTCGATGTCGGCCAGCGGAACCCTGGCGGATTCGTGCAGCGCGAGCACCAGCTCACCGGGCACCCGATCGAGAAGTGCGCCGGTGGTGATCACCCCCTCAACTCCGGGTATGAACGCTCTGCGCGACTGGCGCGCCGCCGACCGGGCCACCGCCCGCCAGCGGCGCAGGCCGTTGTCGGCTCGGGGGCCGTCCCAGCGGGCGACACAGCGCGCGGCGTGCCAGGCGACGAAGCGATCGGCGCCCGCCTCGGTGGCCAATTCGATGGCCAGCTCAGATCTGTCCGCCTTGGGAATTGCCTGCACCACCGTGACGGACGGGCGGGGCGGGCGGATCGTCCGCCGGGCGAGCGCCCGGGCCGACAGTTCCCGCTTGCCGGTCAGCTCGACAACGCAGTCTGCCATCTCGCCGGCGCCGTCGCCGAGGACGATGCGCTCACCGGCGCGGATGCGGCGCACCGTGGCCGCATGAAAACCCTCATCACCCCCGACCACGCTCAGTCCACCGACGTCGGGCACCGCTTCGACGTAGAACAGCGGATCGGACATTGACTTTCGACTGCGACTTTCGAACCGGAATTTTCGAATTGCGACTTTCGAGTTGCGCTTGGGCAGGTCAGTGGCCGGTGAACGTCTCACGCAGTCGGCTGAAGATTCCACCGTTGGCGGAATTTGCGGCGGTCGCATGGGTGGAGCGCACCAGGGCGACGTCGCGACTGCGGTGCTTCTTGAGCTCGCGCAGCAGATCGGCATCGTGGTGGTCGAGTTTGGCCGGGACCACAACGTCGATGTGCGCGTGTAGGTTGCCGCGCACACCCGAACGCAGGTGCGGCATGCCGTGACCGCGCAGTGTGACAACGGCGCCGGGCTGCGTGCCCGCCGGGATGGCGAGCTCGGTGGGCCCGTCGAGGATGGCGTCCACGGTCACCGCGGTACCCAGCGCGGCGTCCACCATCGGTAGCTCCACGGTGCAATGCAGGTCGTCACCGTCGCGCACGAAAATGTCGTGAGACTGCTCGTGCACCTCGACGTAGAGGTCGCCCGCGGGGCCGCCGCCCGGGCCCACCTCGCCCTGAGCCGCCAACCGTACCCGCATGCCGTCAGCGACGCCGGCGGGAATCTTCACGCTGATCTCCCGGCGCGACCGCACCCGTCCGTCGCCTCCGCAGCGGTGGCACGGGTCGGGGATGATCTCTCCCACCCCCCGACAGGTCGGGCAGGGCCGCGACGTCATGACCTGGCCCAGCAGCGACCGTTGCACACTGGACACTTCGCCGCGGCCACCGCAGGTGTCGCACGACACCGGCCCCGAGTCGCCATGGGTGCCCTTGCCCTGACATCTGTCGCACAGGACGGCGGTGTCGACGGTGACCTGCTTGGTCACGCCGGTGGCACATTCGGTCAGGTCCAGCCGCATCCGCAGCAGGGAATCCGAGCCCGGCCGGACGCGGCCGGTGGGACCGCGTGACGTGGTGCCGCCGCCGAAGAACGCTTCGAACACGTCGCCGAAACCGCCGAAACCGCCGAAACCGCCGGCCATGCCGGCGCCGTTCTCCAGGGGATCGCCGCCGAGGTCGACGATCCGCCGTTTCTCCGGGTCGGACAGCACCTCATAAGCGGCCGAAATCTCTTTGAATCTCGCCTGAGCCGCGTCGTCGGGATTGACATCGGGATGCAGCTCACGGGCCAGTTTGCGGTAGGCGCGCTTGATCTCGGAATCGCTGGCGCCCTTGGCCACGCCGAGCAGACCATAGTAATCGCGTGCCACGTGAGTTCCCCAACTCTCTAACCTCGGCGTCCGCCGCTAGCGGGCGCCCAAGACTTCACCGATGTATAGAGCTACCGCGGCAACGCTGGCCATCGTTCCCGGATAGTCCATCCGGGTCGGACCGAGCACACCCATGCCGCCGTAGACGGCGTCCATTCTGCCGTACGTCGTGGACACCACCGACGTCCCGGCCATCTGCTCGGCGCCCGAGGCAAGTTCGGTTTCGTGGCCGATCCGCACCGTGACCTTGCCCACCTCCTGCTGGGCGGCGAGCAACCTGAGCACCACCACCTGCTCCTCCAACGCCTCCAGCACTGACCGCAGGGAGTCGCCGAAGTCCGCGGTGTTACGGGTGAGGTTCGCGGCGCCGCCCATCAGCAGCCGCTCCTCCCGGTGCTCGACCAACGTCTCCAGCAGCACCATGGCCGAGCGCCGGACGGCATCCATCAGACCACTCGGCGACCCGGAACCGGAATCGAACTGTCCGGCCAGGTCGGCCACCGCCACCGATGCCGCCACGAGCCGCTTGCCGTCCAAAGCCTGCCCGAGCAGCTCCCGCAGCCGGCTGAACTGCAGGTCGTCGAGCGGTGCCCCGAGCTCCACGATGCGCTGGTCCACCCGGCCGGAGTCGGTGATCACCACCAGCAGCAGCCGCACTGGGTTGAGCGCGACCACCTCCAGATGACGCACCGTCGACGCCGACAGCGTGGGGTACTGGACGACGGCCACCTGCCTGGTGAGCTGCGCGAGCAGACGGACCGCGCGGCGCAGCACATCGTCAAGGTCGACGCCGGATTCCAGGAAGCTCAGAATCGCCCGCCGCTCCGAGCCGGACAACGGCTTGACGTGATCGAGGCGGTCGACGAATTCCCGGTAACCCTTCTCCGTCGGGACCCGCCCGGAGCTGGTGTGGGGTTGGGCGATGTATCCCTCGGCCTCCAGGACGGCCATATCGTTGCGGACGGTGGCGCTCGATACACCGAGGTTGTGCCGTTCGACCAAGGTCTTGGAGCCGATGGGTTCCTTGGTGGCCACGAAGTCGGCGACGATGGCGCGCAACACCTCGAAGCGACGGTCGTCGGCACTGCTCACGTAGCACCTCCGCTGATCGGCCCCGCACGACTGGTGATGTTCCAGTTTACGGGGACCGAGCCGCTCGGCGAGTTGTCGACGGCAAAGGTTGTGTGCGAGTCGCCAAGCCGGATTCACCCCTGCGCTGTGAAGCGCGACACCAGGGGCTAGCCTTTGCGCATGACCGCGTCCAACGGGGGGACATCACCGGGGGCGGCGGCGTTGTGATCTTCAAAGGTGTCCGCGATGGCAAGCCTTATCCCGAACACGGGCTGTCCTATCGCGACTGGTCGCGCATTCCGCCCCGCCAGATCCGTCTGGACGAGCTCGTGACCACCACCACGGTGCTGGCGCTGGATCGGCTGCTCTCGGAGGACTCGACGTTCTACGGCGATCTGTTCCCGCACGCCGTAAAGTGGCGTGGCACGGTGTACCTCGAGGACGGGCTGCACCGCGCAGTGCGCGCCGCGCTTAGAAACCGCACCATATTGCACGCCAGGGTGTTAGACATGGACGTGCTGCCTTCGGTGAGCTGATCCGGATCGGTTTCTGGATCAGTCGGCCAGCAAAGCCCGTACCACCGCGTCGGCCAGCAGCCTGCCTCGTCCGGTGAGTGCCAGCCGATCATCGGCGATAGAGGCCAGGCCGTCGGCGACGACACCGTGCGCGCGAGCGCGCTCGGACGCCGTCAGACAGGCCATCGGCAACCCTTCCCGTAGCCGGACACCGAGCAGAACCTCCTCGGTGTGGCGTTCGCCGGCGTCGAGCACCTCGTACCCGCCCACCGGCAGCGTCCCTTCGGACAGCGCCGCGGCATACGCATCGGGGTGCTTGACGTTCCACCACCGCGTCGACCCGATGAATCCGTGTGCGCCGGGACCGGCGCCCCACCACTGCCCGCCGTTCCAGTAACCGAGGTTGTGCCGGCACTCCCCGCCCTGGCGGCTCCAGTTGGACACCTCGTACCAGCCGAATCCGGCCGCCGCCAGCCAGCCGTCGAGCAACTCGTAGCGATGAGCCACGACGTCGTCGTCCACGGTCGCCACCTCGCCACGCCGAACCCTGCGGGCCAGTGCGGTGCCATCCTCGACCACCAGCGCATAGGCGGACAAGTGGTCGATACCGGTGGCCACGGCAGCGTCGACGGACCGACGCAGATCGTCGTCGGACTCCCCCGGTGTCCCGTAGATGAGGTCGAGACTGACATTCGCGAACCCGGCCGCCCGCGCTTCACGGGCAGCGTCGAGCGCCCGCCCGGGCGAGTGCACGCGGTCGAGGACCCGCAGCACCGTAGGAGACACCGACTGCATGCCCAGCGAGACGCGGGTGTACCCGCCGCCCCGGATGCGCTCGAAGAACTCCGGCGACGTCGACTCCGGGTTCGCCTCGGTGGTGACCTCGGCGTCGTCGGCCAGCGTGAAAGTGTCGCGCACCGCATCGAGCACCGCGGTCAGCCCGTTGCTGCCCAGCAGCGACGGCGTGCCGCCTCCGACGAACACGGTGTCCACCAGTGGACCGGGCAGGCGCCGCGATGCGATCGCCAACTCCGTGCGGAGCGCCCGCAGCCACGAGTCGGGGTCGGCTCCACCCGACTCTGTAGGCGTGTAGGTGTTGAAGTCGCAGTAACCGCACCGGGCGGCACAGAACGGCACGTGGACGTAGATGCCGAACGGCCTGTCGCGAGACGTCACGGGTTCGGGCATCACGACCTCGAGTGTCCCAGAGGACGGGAACGCCTTTCACTCACGATGCGCGGAAATTTAGTGAGGTTGGGCGCACCGCTCGTCCGTGGCAGAATGACCCGCATGATCGCCGTGGGCCCCGCCGATTTCCTGGTTGCGCGTCGGCACGTCGATTTCAAGCGCGTATGCAGCGCTTGCTGTCTGCGTTGACCCGCGTTTCGATTTCGGAGACCTAGCCCGCCCCACCTTCAGCTGGCCCCCGGATCTGCGCTACCGGACCAGCCTGCCGGTCGATGAGCGCGTCCGGTCGCCGGCTCCGCACGAGGAGCACTATGACCACCACCCAATCCCAGGCTTCCGCCCCGGCCAAGCCGGCCAAACGCCCTCGCGGCGAGGGCCAGTGGGCGCTCGGATACCGCGAGCCGCTCAATGCAAACGAGCAGTTCAAGAGGGACGACGACGCGCTCAACGTCCGTGCCCGCATCAACGACATCTATTCCGTGCAGGGGTTCGACAGCATTGACAAGAACGACCTGCGCGGGCGGATGCGCTGGATGGGCCTCTACACCCAGCGCGAGCAGGGCTACGACGGCACCTGGACGGGCGACGACAACGCCGACATCCTCGAAGCCAAGTACTTCATGATGCGGGTGCGCTGCGACGGCGGCGCACTGACCACGGCGGCGCTGCGCACGCTGGGCGAGATCTCGGTCGAGTTCGCGCGCGACACCGCCGATATCTCCGACCGCGAGAATGTTCAGTATCACTGGATTCGCATCGAGGACGTCCCCGAGATCTGGCGCCGGCTCGACGAGGTCGGCTTGCAGACCACTGAAGCCTGCGGTGACTGCCCGCGCGTGGTGCTGGGCTCACCGCTTGCCGGCGAGTCACTCGACGAGGTGCTCGACCCCACCTGGGCTGTCGACGAAATCGTCCGGCGCTATGTGGGCAACCCCGAGTTCTCCAACCTGCCCCGCAAGTACAAGACGGCCATCTCGGGCCTGCAGGACGTGGCGCACGAGATCAACGACATCGCGTTTATCGGCGTCGTGCATCCCGAGCACGGGCCGGGTCTGGATGTGTGGGTCGGCGGCGGCCTCTCGACCAACCCGATGCTGGCCCAGCGGCTGGGTGTATGGGTGCCGCTGGAGGAGGTGCCCGATGTCTGGGAGGGCGTCACGTCGATCTTCCGCGACTACGGATACCGCCGCCTGCGCGCGAAGGCCCGGCTGAAGTTCCTGGTCAAGGATTGGGGTATCGAAAAATTCAGGGAAGTTCTCGAACAGGAGTACCTCAAGCGCAAGCTGATAGACGGACCCGCGCCCGAGCAGCTGGGGCACGCCATCGACCACGTCGGGGTGCAGAAGCTCAAGAACGGCCGCAATGCCGTCGGTGTCGCCCCGATCGCGGGTCGCGTGTCGGGGACCACGTTGACCCGGGTTGCCGATCTGGCCGAGGCCGCGGGGTCCAACCGGGTCCGATTCACCCCTTACCAGAAGCTGATCATTCTCGACGTTCCCGACGAGGAATTGGCCAATCTCACCGCTGAACTGGATGCGCTCGGCCTCCCGTCCCGCCCGTCGCACTGGCGCAAGAACCTGATGGCGTGCACCGGTATCGAATACTGCAAGCTGTCGTTCGCCGAGACCCGGGTGCGGGCGCAGACGCTGGTCCCCGACTTGGAAAAGCGCCTCGAAGACATCAACGCCGCGCTCGACGTGCCGGTGACGGTCAACCTCAACGGCTGCCCGAATTCGTGCGCTCGGATCCAGATCGCCGATATCGGGTTCAAGGGCCAAATGGTCGACGACGGCGACGGGCCTGTCGAGGGGTTTCAGGTCCACCTCGGAGGCAGCCTGGGCCTCGACAGCGGGTTCGGCCGCAAGCTGCGCCAGCACAAGGTCCTGGCGACAGAACTCGGCGACTACATCGAGCGGGTTGTACGCAACTTCGTGAAACAACGTGAGGGCTCAGAGCGTTTCGCGCAGTGGGCCGTCCGGGCCGACGAAGCCGATCTGCGATGAGGGGCACACGTTGATGACCGAAGCCGATCTGCGATGAGGGGCACGTTGATGACCGAAGCCGATCTGCGCGAGCTGGCCAAACAGGGCGCCGTCGAGCTGGCGAACGCCTGCACGGAGGAACTGCTGCGCTGGACGGACGAGCACTTCGCCGGTCATTACGTGGTGGCATCGAACATGCAGGACGCTGTGCTGGTCGAAATGGCCGCCAAGGTGCGCCCGGGCGTCGATGTCCTGTTCCTGGACACCGGCTACCACTTCGCCGAAACGATCGGCACCCGCGACGCCGTCGAGACGGTCTACGACGTGCACGTGGTCAACGTCACGCCGGACAACACCGTCGCGCAGCAGGACGAACTGTTCGGCAAGGACCTCTTCGCCCGCGACACCAACGCGTGCTGCCGGATGCGCAAGGTCGAGCCACTCTCGAAGGTCCTGCGCGGATACTCCGCCTGGGTCACCGGCATTCGGCGTGTCGAGGCACCCACCCGGGCCCACGCACCGCTGATCTCTTTCGATGAAGCGTTCGGGCTGGTCAAGGTCAACCCGCTGGCGGCCTGGTCGGACCAGCAGATGCAGGATTACATCACCGCCAACGGAATCCTGGTGAACCCGTTGGTCGACGAGGGCTATCTGTCGATCGGCTGTCGGCCGTGCACCGTCAAACCCGACCCGGGCACCGATCCGCGCAGCGGCCGCTGGCAGGGCCAGGCGAAGACCGAATGCGGGTTG
This sequence comes from uncultured Mycobacterium sp., assembly GCA_964511995.1. GTDB lineage: Bacteria > Actinomycetota > Actinomycetes > Mycobacteriales > Mycobacteriaceae > Mycobacterium. The sequence goes on along the minus strand of CAZEHT010000015.1, from coordinate 34,477 downwards.
CACAGCTCGTGAGGCCGTGATGATTCCGGGCCCCAGCCTGATCCTGACCGCGCACGGGAGCTGCGACCCCCGGGCCGCGGCCGTTGCGCACGCCGTGGCGGGCCGGATCCGTCGGCTGCGCCCGGAACTGGACGTGCGCACCGCGTTCCTGGAGCGATCCGAACCCAACCTGCGCGACGTGCTGGTGTCGGCGCAGGCTCCTGTGGTGGCGCCGATGCTGCTCGCCGATGCCTACCACGCGCGCGTCGACATCCCCGCCGTCATCGCGGCCTGCGGTGTGCGCGCCCGGCAGGCCGCGGTCCTCGGCGAAGACCCCGCCCTGCTGCACGTGCTGCGGCAACGGTTGACCGATGCCGGGGTGTCGGGCGACGACCCCGACGTCGGCGTCATGGTGGTGGCCGTCGGCTCGTCGGATGCCGCCGCCAATGCCCAGACCGCTTGTGTGGCAACGGCGTTGCGGGCCGGTACGCGCTGGGCCGCAGCACGCATCGCGTTCGCGACCGGACCCCACCCGACGATGACCGATGCGCTGCTTCGCCTGCGGGCCGCGGGAGCCCGGCGGCTGGTGATTGCCCCGTGGTTCCTGGCGCACGGCCGTATCACCGACCGGATTACCGAATTTGCTCTCGCGCAAGATATTTCGATGTCCGAGCCGCTCGGCGCGCACAACCTGGTCGCCGCCACGCTGCTGGATCGATACGATGATGCCACATCCGGGCACCTGGCCGCCTGATCCACTTCGCCGCCGCGTGGCGGTCCGTGAAATCGCTACAGCGGGTTGAGAATCCGGTCGAGGAACTGACGTGTGCGTTCCTCCTTGGGGTCGCCGATGACCTCCGCGGGCGGGCCCTGCTCGAGGATCACCCCCTGGTCGGTGAACAACACCTGATCGGAAACCTGCCTCGCGAATTGGATTTCGTGGGTGACGATCACCAAGGTCCAGCCCTCGACGGCCAGGTCCTTGATCACCGAGAGCACCCCGCCGACCAATTCCGGATCCAGCGCCGAGGTGGGCTCGTCGAACAGCACCACCTTGGGTTTGAGCGCCAACGCGCGCGCAATGCCGACACGCTGCTGCTGGCCGCCGGAGAGTTGGTGTGGGTATTGGTCGCGCTTGTCGGCCAACCCGACCTGGTCGAGCAGTTCGAGTGCCTCGGCTTCCACTTGATCGCGGGGACGCTTCTGCACGAACAGCGGACCCTCGGTGATGTTTTCCAGCACGGTTTTGTGCGGGAACAGGTTGTGCGACTGGAATACGAACCCGCTCTGGGCCTGGTAGTCCCGCAACCGTTGTTTGGCGATCTTGGCGGAGAAATCGAGTTCGATGTCCCCGACGCGGATCACTCCCGCGTCGGGGATATCGAGGGCGTTGAGAGTTCGCAGCATCGTCGTCTTGCCCGATCCGGACGGTCCGATGATCGCTGTGGCCGTTCCTTGCCGCACCGTGAAAGAAACACCGTTGAGAACCTTGTTCTTGCCGAAAGCCTTCGCGATCCCGTTTGCGACGACCCGGTACTCGGAGCCTTGAGGCTTCTCCTCAGTCATACCGCCACATGCCTTTCCAAACGGCGTTCGAGTCGGCTTTGCGTGAAGGAAAGCACCAAGCAGATCACCCAGTAGTAGACGGCCGCAGCACCGTAGAGCGCGAAGAACTCGAAGGTGGGCGCCGCGGCGACCTGGGCCGTCCGCAGCAGCTCGGTGACCAGGATCGTTGAGGCCAGCGACGTGTCTTTCACCAAGGATATCAATGTATTCGACAGCGGCGGGACCGCGACACGGGTGGCCTGGGGCAGGATGATCCGGCGCAAAGCGCCGGCATAGTTCAGCCCGATGGTCTCAGCCGCTTCCCACTGTCCCTTCGGGACGCTTTGAATAGCCGAGCGGATGATCTCGGCGGCGTAGCCGGCCACGTTGAGGCTGAACGCGATCACAGCCGCGGGGAAGGGGTCGATCTTGATACCCAGTCCGGGCAGGGCGTAGAACACGATGAACAGCTGCACCAGCAACGGTGTGCCGCGAATGATCGAGATGTAGAACCGGGCGACGTTGGTGAGCACGATGTTTGAGGACAACCGCGCCAGCGCTACGGCGAGTGCCAGGACGAGGCCGATCACGAAGCTGAAGATCGTCAGCGGAATGGTCTTGGTGATCGCGGCCTTGGCCAGCGGCCACAGATTGTCGAGGATCAACTGCCACGCTGAACGGCTGCCGGGGGCGGGGGCATCACTGTCCGATCCCGACGCGTCGGTTTTCAGGTACTTCTGCGATATCGCCAACAGGGTTCCGTCGCTGCGCAGTTCATCCAGAGCTTTGTCGATGTCGGGCACCAGGCCGCTGCCCTTGGGCGCGGCGAACGCCGACTCCGTCTCCTCGCCGGTGGTGGCGGCGATCTTGACCGAGGTGTTTCCGGTCTCCGCCAGGAAGGCGTAGAACGGCACGCTGTCTTGAATGATGAAGTCGATTCGGCCTTGCTCGAGCAGCGTGATGCCTTGTGTGAAGCCCTCGACGGTCTCCACCAGTGCCCCGTTGTCGCGCGCGATCTGCGACCAGTTGCTCGTCGCAGCGGCGCCGGCAACCTTGCCCCTGATGTCTGCCAGTGAGTTGATGGAGTCATTGTCGGTGCGGGTGATGATCACCCCTTGACCTATGGAGTACGGCTCGGAGATGTCGTACTTCGCTTGGCGCTCGGGCGTGATGGTGACCTGGTTGGCAACGACGTCGAACCGGTTTGCCTCCAATGCGGCGAACATGGAATCCCACGGCGTCTCCACGAATTCCGCCCGGGCACCGAGCTTGTCCGCGACCGCGCGGGCGACCTCGACATCGTAGCCGACGAGCTGATTGGTAGCGGGGTCGTGATAGCTGAACGGCGAAAAGACCCCCTCGGTACCGACCCTCAGGACACCGGTCGCCCGGACAGGATTGTCGCCGTTGTTCGACGACGATCCGCAAGAAGTCACTAAGACCGCGACGAACGCGATCAGCAGCAATACCTTTCGCTGGCAATGACTCATCGGCGCAAAGTTAACAAGCCCTGCTCAGGCACAATAGAATTTCACTCAGGCCTGTTGTTTGTTGACATCGCCCCACCGGAACCGAACACCGCCCGAGCGTTTCAGGTCCAACCGTGATGCACAACACCGCAGCCACGACGGCAGTCGTGATCGGTGGCCATTTCCCGGCAATCCTTGCCGCGTCAGGCACCGACCCAGAATTCAGCGCAGGTGCCGCTGGGCCTGGCTGACCCGATCCGACCAGTCGATGTTCTGCTTCGTCCGTGTAAGTCGCGCCAGAAGCCCGGGCGCCAGGCCACCAAGCCTGGCCACGACGCGCACCACAAGATCGGCGGCATCGACTTCGGCACGGTCATGCTCGATGGCGTTGATCACCGCACGCGCGACCGCGTCGGAGGAGATCCCTCTCGAACCCGGGTTGACCGCGATCTGTGCTTCGATGAGCATGCCGGCGTCGGTGACCGATCCCGGAAAGACCACCGACGAACCCACCCCCGTTCCGTGCAGATCCTGGCGAAGCGACGCCGAAAACCCACGCAGACCGGCCTTCGTGGCCGAATAGATCGGCAGTCGGACGGAGGGAATCTTGCCGGCCATCGATGAGATGTAGACGAAGTGGCCGCGGCGGCGGCGCAGCATGCCGGGCAGCAGCCGCTGGGTCATCAGCATCGGTGATCGCAGGTTCACATCCAGGGCCCTGTCCAGCGCCTCGGGGGTGAAGTCGTCAAGCCTGCCGGTCGCCGGGAGTGCCGCATTGGCGACCAGGATGTCGGTGTCGGCCAAGCGGTCACAGAGCCTGGACAGCTGCCCGCGGTCGGCCAGATCGCAGACGACGATCTCGGCACCGCTCAACTGCGACGCCAGAGACGTCAGGGCTTCTTCCCGCCGATCGGTGAGGATGAGACGGGCTCCGCGGGCGTGCAGCGCACGTGCGATCGCGCCACCGAGGCCACCGGCAGCGCCGGTCACCACCGCTTCAGCACCGTTGATCTTCATGGCCGCCTTCCCTTGCGCTTTGCCTGGAAGGCTAGACCTCGTTCGATGGCTTCACGACCTAACCAGGCCATTGGGATCAGCACGTCAGCCGCGGGCGCTCCCTCAAAGCTACGTCAACGACACATCGAATCCACCGAGTGCGTTGCCGAGTCGGCCGACGGCCCCGGCCCCAAGGCGACGTTGGTGACGTTGGTGACGTTTGTCGGCGATTCTTGGCCCGGGGAGTCCCACGTACCGTCGCAGCACACCACTGATCGTTTCTTGGTCATCTTTGTCACCGATACCTCGCCGAAGCATATTGCCGCGAGATTGGGCCGGGCGCGCCGCCTCGCCCACACGGGTAATCGACTACTCGGGTGTGGCAGTGCCGGACTGCCGGCAGCTCAGTGGTTTGCAGCGGTCAGCGAACCAGCGGGCGACACCTGCACCTCGCCCGCGATCGGCGGCACCCGGGTGGCTCGGACGTACACCGTGTCTCCCGCTTCGATCCCCAGGGCCTCGGCGTCGCCTCGAGTGATCTGCGCGGTGAACGGCGCGCCCGTCGTAGCGCTGGTCAACTCGACGCGCACCTCGAATCCGAGGTAGACCACCCGATCGATGGTTGCCTTGGTGACCCCGGTGGTTTCCGCGGTCCCGTCGCCGGCGGCAATGGACATCTCCGCGTTGCGCCCGACGCGGATGTCGTGCGGGCGCACCAGGACTCCGTTCAGCGACGACACCGTCCCCAGGAAGGACATCACGAAGGCGTTGGCGGGCTGGTCGTACACCTCGGTCGGGGAACCGACCTGTTCGATGCGGCCTTTGTTGAGCACCGCGATCCGGTCGGCGACGTCGAGGGCCTCCGCCTGGTCGTGGGTGACGAGCACCGTCGTCACATGCACCTCGTCATGTAGCCGGCGCAGCCAGGTCCGCAGATCCTCGCGGACCTTGGCGTCCAGCGCCCCGAACGGCTCGTCGAGCAGCAGCACTTCGGGGTCCACCGCCAACGCACGCGCCAACGCCATCCGCTGCCGCTGGCCACCCGACAACTGGTTGGGATAGCGGTTCTGGAAGCCCGCGAGTCCGACGACCTCCAGGAGGTTGTCGACGCGTTCGCTGATCTCGGCCTTGGGCTTCTTGCGGATCTTCAGGCCGAACCCCACGTTGTCGCGCACAGTCAGGTGTCTGAACGCGGCGTAATGCTGGAAGACGAACCCGATGCCGCGCTTCTGCGGTGGCACGTGGGTGACGTCACGGCCGTTGATGGTGATCGTTCCGGTGTCGGGCTCATCGAGGCCGGCGATGGCCCGCAGCAGGGTCGACTTACCGGAGCCGCTGGGTCCCAGCAACGCCGTCAAGGATCCGGAGGGAACGACGAAGTCGATGTTGTCCAGGGCAGCGAACTCGCCGTAGTGTTTGTTGGCGCCCCGCACCGTGATCGCGTACGTCATGACAACCCGTCTTTCCGTCTTTCGTTGTTAAGACTGCTATTCGGCATTCGCGCGGCGCGCATCGAGAATCACTTGTACGACCAGCACCAGCACCGCGACCGCCATCAGCACAGTGGCCACCGAATACGCGCCGTACTCGTTGGCCCGCTGGTAGCGATCGGACACCAGCAACGTCAGCGTCTGCGACTTACCGGGCAGGTTGGACGACACCATGATGACCGCGCCGTACTCGCCGAGCGTGCGGGCGATGGTCAGCACGATGCCGTAGGTCAGGCCCCAGCGGATCGACGGCAAGGTGATCTGCCAGAAGGTCTGCCACCACTGCGCTCCCAGGGTCGACGCGGCTTCCTCCTGGTCGGTTCCGAGTTCGTGCAGCACCGGCTCGACTTCGCGGATCACGAACGGCACGGTCACGAAGATGCTTGCCAGCACGATGCCCGGGAAGCTGAAGATGATCTTCAAACCGAGGTCGTTCTCCACGAATCCGAACAGACCCGCCGAGCCCCACAGCAGGATGAGCGCGACACCGACCACCACGGGTGACACCGCGAACGGCAAGTCGATGATGGCCTGCAGGATGCTCTTTCCGCGGAACTTGTTCCGCGCGAGCACCAGCGCGGTGGGCACGCCGAAGATCACGTTGAGCGGCACCACGATCGCCACCACCGCGAGGGAAAGTTGCAGCGCCGACACCGCCGCCGGTGTCGTGATCGAGTCGACGAACGTACCGAGACCCGGCTCGAAGGTCCGCCACAGGATCAGCGAGACGGGCACGACGACGAGCACCCCGACATATGCCAGCGCTGTCAGCCGCAGCAGGCTGCGCACCCAGGGTGAGAGCGTCATTGCGCCAATTCCTCACGCTTGGCCGCGCGCGACCCGACTGCCCGCAGGATGAACAGGATGACAAACGAGATCACGAGCAGCACAATCGAAATCGCCGCGGCCCCGGTTGGGTCGTCGTTCTCGATCAGGGTGCGGATCCACTGTGAGGCCACCTCGGTTTCGCCCGGTACCGCACCGCCGATCAGCACGACCGAACCGAATTCGCCGATGGCGCGGGAGAACGCCAGCCCGGCGCCGGACAGTAGCGAGGGCAGCAACGCCGGCAACACCACCCTGGTGAAGATGATCAGGTTGTTGGCTCCCAATGACGCCGCGGCCTGCTCGGATTCCTGGTCGATCTCCAGCAGCACCGGCTGGACGGACCGCACCACGAACGGAAGCGTCACGAAGAGCAGCGCGACGCCGACGCCCCATTTGGTGTGCTGCAGCTGCAGCCCCACCGGGCTGTTGGGTCCGTAGAGCGCCAGCATCACCAGGCTGGCCACGATCGTCGGCAACGCGAACGGCAGGTCGATAACGGCGTCGACCAACCGCTTGCCGGTGAATTCGTCGCGGCTCAGCACCCACGCCACCAGCAGTCCGAACACCACGTTGATAAGCGTCACGCCGACGGAGATGCTCAGCGTGACCCGCAACGACTCCAGCGCGGCATGCGACGTCACCGCCGCCCAGAACGCACCCCATCCACCCTTGGCGGACTGCCACAGGATCGCCGCCAACGGCAGCAGCACGATCAGCGACAGCCACAGCGTCGCCGCGCCGACGCGCAACGACGTACTGCCGTCGCCGCGCCGGAGACGCCAGCGCCTTCCGGTCCCGCCGATGCCGGCGGGACCGGAAGGGCTCGGCGTGCTCGCCTGGCCCGGAGCCGCTCCGGATGTGATCGTCATCCAGTGGCCTGCTTATAGATCTTGGTGATCGTACCGTTGTCCTTGTCGAACAGCGCCGGGTCGACCGTGCTCCAGCCGCCGAGGTCGTCGATCGTCCACAGCTTCTCCGGCGCGGGGAAGTCGTCGGCGAACTCGGCCGCGACCGCGGGGTCGACCGGCCGGAAACCGGCTTCGGCCCACAGCCTCTGACCTTCCGGGGTGTACAGGAAGTTCTTCAACGCGACCGCCTTTTCCTGGTGGGCGGTCGCGCTCACCACGGCGACGGGGTTTTCGATCTTGAACGTCTGCGGCGGGTTGACGTGTTCGATGGGCTTGCCGTGCCGCTCGGTGTTGATGGCTTCGTTCTCGTAGCTGATCAGCACGTCGCCGGTGCCCTGCAGGAACACGTCGGTGGCCTCCCGGCCCGATCCGGGACGAGTCTTGACGTGCTCGCTGACGAGCTTGGAGACGAAGTCCAGGCCTGCCTGCGGATCCTGGCCGCCGTTGCTCTTGGCGGAGTAGGGCGCCAGCAGGTTCCACTTCGCCGAGCCGGAACTGAGCGGACTGGGGGTGACCACTTCCAGCCCCGGCTGCAGGAGGTCGTCCCAGTCCTTGATGTTCTTCGGATTGCCCTGACGAACCACCAGCGAGACGACCGAGCCGAACGGGACGCCCTTGGTGGCGTCGGCGTTCCAGTCCTGGCCGACCTTGTTGGCCTTCACCAGCCGGGTGATGTCGGGTTCGACGGAGAAGTTGACCAGGTCCGCGGGCTTGCCGTCGACGACCGCGCGCGACTGGTCTCCCGAGGCTCCGTAGGAGGTGGTGACGGCAACTCCCTTGCCTTCGGGTGTGGCAGAGAACGCCGGGATGATCTTGCTCCACCCGGGCTCCGGGACCGCGTAAGCGACCAGGGTCAAGGTGGTGTCGGCCTTCTCGCCGCCGCGGTCACCGGCGACGTCGCTCGAGCCTCCGCCGCACGCGGCGAGAAGTGACACAGTCGCGGCGAGGGCGGCGGTATTGCGCCAGAAGGATATTGAGCGAGCCGACTGCGGTTGGATCATGGATTGCCTTTCACATGAGTTTCGACAGGTTGTTCGAGGAACGCATTTCCCGTCGGCTCACTATGAGAAGGGCAGCTGTCAGGCGGACACGCCGGTCACCGAACCCAGACCATCGACGGGCGGGAAGTCAGCGACAACAACAAACGTCAGCAATCGCGGACAAACCTACGGCGATGAGGGCCAGGATGTGGCCGCTCTTATTGCCGGACGCCGGTTGCATGGCGGGAAGCCTAACAGAATCCCGGCCGGATGCCGCCGCTCAGCGGGTGAGCAGCCACATCACGATGACGAGCATCACCAGCACAACCAGCACCGCCGTCACGCGTGAGCGCGGCATCCCGTTCACCGCCGCCCCCGTTCGGCGTGCCGCAGGCGCTGCAGCACTTCGATGCCCCTCCCCAGCAGCCCGTCCAGCAGCACCGCCAGGCCGTAGGCGATGAGCAGCACGACCGGCATCACGATGATCGTCTGCAAGACGAACGGCAGGCCCGACAGCCACAGTTCGACGCCGTCCCACCAGTTCAGAAACGCGATCATTGACGTCCACCATACGGTCGGCCAGACCTACGATCACTGCGTGCCCACGACCAACGATGCCACCACCTGCCTGATCGCGGGAGGAGGTCCCGCCGGCATGATGCTCGGGCTGCTGCTGGCACGCGCCGGGGTTGCCGTCACCGTGATGGAGAAGCACGCGGACTTCCTGCGGGATTTCCGCGGGGACACCGTGCACGCCAGCACGCTTGCGCTTCTCGACGAACTCGGCCTGGGCGAGGTATTCGCGAAGGTGCCGCAGCGCCTGATCGAAAGCGTGACGATGCGGATACAGGGCACACCGGTGACACTCGACCTGCACCGGGTGCCCGGCCCTCACAAGCACATCGCGCTCGTCCCCCAGTGGGACTTCCTGGAGTTGCTTGCCGACGCGGCCCAGGCCGAGCCGACCTTCACCCTGTTGCGCAGCTGCGAGGTGTTGGGACCGGTGTACGACGCCGACCGGGTGGCAGGAGTCAGATATCGCGGTGACGACGGCGTCGAGCGACAGATGCGGGCGGTGCTCACGGTGGCGTGCGACGGCCGGTCGTCGACATTGCGGTCAGCCGCCGGATTGGTGCCCCGCAACTTCGGGGCGCCGATGGACGTGTGGTGGTTCCGGCTGCCCCGACGGCCCGACGATCCGAGTGGCCTCAACGGCGTGTTCGCCGACGGAGTCGGTGCGGCGGTGATCGACCGCGGCGACTACTACCAGATCGCCTATCTCATCGCCAAGGGCACCGACGCCCGGATGCGCGCGGGCGGCGTGGACGCGCTGCGGCGCTCGGTGACCGCCCTGTTGCCCTGGCTGGCCGGCCAAGTCGACCACCTCACCTCGTTCGACGACGTGAAACTTCTTGATGTGCAACTGAACCGGCTGCGCAAGTGGTACACCGACGGCTTGTTGCTCATCGGCGACGCCGCACACGCGATGTCACCGGTCGGTGGAGTCGGGATCAACCTGGCCGTCGCCGACGCGGTCGCCGCGGCGCGTATCCTCGCCCCGGACCTACGGGCCGGCCGGGTGTCGAACCGAAAGCTCGCGCGGGTGCAGGCCCGCAGGCTGGTGCCCGCCGCACTTATTCAGCGGGCACAGAGCGTCATTCACCGCAACGTCGTGGCCGCGGCCGTGGCACCGCGCGAGGGCCGCCGCAAGCCGTCGCGCACACCGCTTCCGGTGCGAGTGGTCGCCGCCGCACCGGCGCTTCGCTCCCTGATCGCCTATGCCATCGCGATCGGGCCGCTGCCCGAACACGCTCCTGAGTACGCACGCCGCGTTTCCTAGACGGCAACCACCTCGACGGCACATGATGTCGGCATGACGACAGAAATCGTCGACGGGGAACGGCCGGCGCCCGATCCACCGCTCGTCTCCGCGACCGCACTGCCGCAACTTCCGGAAGGCCCGAGGCGCAACCCCTTCCCGCCGATTGCCGACTATGGCTTCTTGTCGGACTGCGAAACCACCTGCCTCATCTCCTCGGCCGGTTCGGTGGAATGGTTGTGCGTTCCGCGCCCGGACTCCCCCAGCGTGTTCGGCGCGATCCTGGATCGCGGCGGCGGGCACTTCCGGATCGGACCGTATGGGGTGTCGGTGCCGGCCGCCCGCCGTTACCTGCCGGGCAGCCTGATCCTCGAAACGACATGGCAGACCCACACGGGGTGGCTGATCGTGCGCGAGACCCTGGTGATGGGGCCGTGGCACGACGTGGACACCCGCTCGCACACGCACCGCCGCACTCCGATGGACTGGGACGCCGAGCACATCCTGCTCCGGACCGTGCGCTGCGTGAGCGGGACGGTAGAGGTGGTGATGAACTGCGAACCGTCGTTCGACTACCACCGCATCCCGGCGAAGTGGGAATACTCCGCACACGCCTACGGCGAGGCGATAGCGCGGGCGAGCCACAACCCCGACGCGCATCCGACCCTGCGTCTGACCACGAACCTGCGGCTCGGCCTGGAAGGCCACCAGGCGCGGGCCCGTACCCGCCTTACCGAGGGCGACAACGTGTTCGTCGCACTGAGTTGGTCCAAGCATCCCGCGCCGCACACCTTCGAGGAGGCGGCCGACAAGATGTGGAAGACCAGCGAGTGCTGGCGCCAGTGGATCAACATCGGCGACTTCCCGGATCACCCGTGGCGTTCGTATCTGCAGAGAAGCGCGCTGACACTGAAAGGACTGACCTACTCGCCCACCGGCGCGCTGCTGGCGGCGAGCACGACCTCGCTGCCCGAAACGCCTCAAGGCGAACGCAACTGGGACTACAGATATGCCTGGGTGCGCGATTCCACGTTTGCGTTGTGGGGTCTGTACACGCTCGGCCTGGACCGCGAGGCCGACGACTTCTTCGCATTCATCGCCGACGTGTCCGGCGCCAACAACGGCCAACGGCAGCCGCTGCAGGTGATGTACGGCGTCGGCGGCGAGCGCAGCCTCGTCGAAGAGGAACTGAACCACCTTTCCGGCTACGACAACTCGCGGCCCGTCCGGATCGGCAACGGCGCTTACAACCAGATGCAGCACGACATCTGGGGCACCATGCTCGATTCGGTTTACCTGCATGCCAAATCGCGCGAGCAGTTTCCCGACACGCACTGGCCCGTCCTCAAGGAGCAGGTACAGGAGGCGATCAAGCACTGGAAGGAGCCCGACCGCGGGATCTGGGAGGTACGCGGTGAACCGCAACACTTCACCTCGAGCAAGATCATGTGCTGGGTGGCGCTCGACCGCGGTTCCAAGCTGGCCGCACTGAAGGGAGAACGCAGCTACGCCCAGCAGTGGCGGTCCATCGCCGACGAGATCAAGGCCGACATCCTGGCTCACGGTGTGGACAAGCGGGGAGTGCTCACCCAGCGATACGGAGATGACGCACTCGATGCGTCGCTGCTGCTCGCGGTGCTCACCCGGTTCCTGCCGTCCAACGATCCCCGAATCCGGGCCACGGTGCTGGCGATTGCCGACGAGCTCACCGAGGACGGGCTGGTACTGCGGTACCGCGTCGACGAGACCGACGACGGGCTGTCGGGCGAAGAGGGCAGCTTCACCATCTGCTCGTTCTGGCTGGTCTCAGCGCTCGTCGAGATCGGGGAGATCCATCGCGCCCGCCACCTGTGTGAACGCTTGCTCTCGTTCGCCAGCCCGCTCCAGCTCTACGCCGAGGAAATCGAACCGCGGACCGGACGACACCTGGGCAACTTCCCGCAGGCTTTCACCCACCTGGCGCTGATCAATGCCGTCGTCCATGTGATCCGAGCCGAGGAGGAGGCCGACGGTTCGGGAATGTTCCAGCCGGCCAACGCGCCGATGTGAATCACTGGCCGCCGCCCGTCAGGACCGGTGAGCCTTGAGCACCTCGAGTACCCGCGCGACCAGCTCGTCGACGTCGACACCGGCGGTGTCCAGCACCAGATCGGCGTTCTCCGGGGGTTCATAGGGAGCGTCGACGCCGGTCAGCCCGCGCAATTCACCGGCCTGTGCGCGCGCATAGAGACCTTTGGGATCCCGTCGCCGGCATTCGTCGAGCGATGTCGCGAGGTAGACCTCGATGAACGGCAACTTCGCGGCCTCGTTGAGGGTGCGCGCGATCTCCCGGTCCGATTTCAACGGCGACACCAGTGACGCCAGCGCCACCACGCCGGCGTCGGCGAGCAGGCGGGTCAGGTGCCCGACCCGGCGGATGTTCTCGGCTCGGTCGCCCGCCGAGAAGCCCAGGTCGTCGGACAGTCCGTGGCGCAGGTTATCGCCGTCGAGCAGGTAGGCGACCTGGCCGGATTCGACGAGGGCGCGCTCCACCGCGACCGCGACGGTCGACTTGCCGGACGCCGGCAACCCGGTGAACCAGATGGTCGCGCCGCGCTGACCCGTCCGGCCCCACCGATAGTCGCGGTCAAGCGACGACGGATGCCAACGGATGTCGTTGCGGGCGCCCGCCCCGGGTTGGACCTCCCGTGGGTCGCTGATGGTTCCGGCGCCGACGGTGTCATTGGTGTTCTCGTCGATCAGGATGAAGGCGCCGTTGTCGCGGTTCTCCGAATACGGGTCGGCCACCACGATGGAGCTCGTGCGAAGCGTGACCTCGCCGATGTCGTTGAGCGCCAACTCGACCGGGCCGTCAAGCTCGTCGAGCGTCTCGGGGTCCAAGCGCGTGTGCAGTTCCCCGACGGTGGCGCGCACCGTGCGGGAGCCCTGCTTGAGGGCGAGCCGGTCGCCGGCGCGCAGCGGCTTCTCGGCGAACCAGCAGACCGTGGCATCCAGTTCGCGGGCGAGAACGGGCAGGACGGCGCCCTCGGCGGCGCTGACGAACACGTCGCCGCGACCGACGTCGATGTCGTCGGCGAGTTCGATCGACACCGAAAGCGGCGCCACGGCGGAGGCGCGATCCGCGTCGAGGGTGTCCAGGACGGTCACCGTGGACCGGCTGCCGGCGGGCAGCGAGATGACCGGATCTCCCACCCGCAGCGTTCCGGCGGCCATTCGTCCGGTGTAGCGGCGGCGCTGGTCCGCGGTGGGGCGCGACACCCACTGCACCGGCAGCCTCAGGTGGTCGGATTCGGGCTGGGGCGCCGAAATTTCAGTGTCCTCAAGGTATTCCAGCAGAGTCGGGCCTTCGTACCAGGGCGTCCGGACGGAGGAATGCACGACGTTGTCGCCGTGCTTCGCCGCGACGGGGATCACCGTGAGCTCCGCGCCACCGAGCCGGTCGGACATCTGTCGCAGTTCGGTTTCGACGCGGTCGAACCGCACCGGGTCGAAGTCGACAAGGTCGATCTTGTTCACCGCGGCGACGAAGTGCCTGATCCCCAGCAGTTTGGCGATCCGCGCGTGCCTGCGGGTCTGGCGCAACACACCGGCGCGGGCGTCCACCAGAAGGATCGCGACATGCGCGTTGGAGGCGCCGGTGAACATGTTGCGGGTATAGCGCTCGTGGCCGGGGGTGTCGGCGAGAATATAGCTGCGGGTCGCGGTGGAGAAGAATCGATACGCCACGTCGATGGTGATGCCCTGCTCGCGCTCGGCCCGCAGCCCGTCGGACAGCGCCGCGAGATCGGCCACCCCGTCCTCGTCGGTCACCGCCTCCAAATGGTCGAGCGGCAGGCTGTCGGTGTCGTGGAGCAGCCGTCCGATCAGCGTACTCTTGCCGTCGTCGACCGAGCCGGCAGTGGTGATCCGCAGCAACTGCCTCGTCATCAGAAGTAGCCCTCCCGTTTGCGGTCCTCCATCGCCGCCGCCGACGTCCGGTCGTCGGCGCGCGTTTCCCCGCGCTCGGAGACGGTGGCCGCCGAGATCTCCGCGATCACACCGGCGATGTCGGTGGCCACCGAGCGAACCGCACCGGTGATGGTCAAATCGCCGACGGTTCGGTAGCGCACCCATTCGACGGCGGAGGTCTCGTCCTTGCGCGGTCGGGCGTGCTCGGAGACCGCGAGCAGGATGCCGTCCCGCTCGAACACCTCGCGGCGATGCGCATAGTAAATCGATGGCAGTTCCAGGTTCTCCAGTTCGATGTAGCGCCAGACATCCAGTTCGGTCCAGTTGGAGAGCGGGAAAACCCGGACCTGCTCGCCTTTGCGGATGCGGCCGTTGTAGAGCGACCACGGTTCGGGGCGCTGCGCCCGCGGATCCCACTGGCCGAACTCGTCGCGGAAGCTGAGGATGCGTTCCTTGGCGCGGGCGCGTTCCTCGTCGCGGCGTGCCCCGCCGAATGCCGCGTCGAATCCACCGGCCTCCAGAGCATCCAGCAGTGTGCGAGTCTGCTGACGATTTCGCGACCCTCCGGGTCCGGGATCGGCGACGCGGCCGCTGTCGATGGTCTCCTGCACCGAGCCGACGATCAGCGTGTGCCCGTGCCCGGTCACTCGGCGATCGCGGAAGTCGATCACTTCACCGAAGTTGTGCCCGGTATCGATGTGCAGTACCGGGAATGGCAACGGAGAAGGCCGGAACGCCTTCTCCGCCAATCGGAGCAGAACGATCGAATCCTTGCCGGCGGAGAAGAGCAGCACCGGCTTCTCGAGTTCGGCGACCACTTCGCGGATGATGTGGACGGCTTCGGCCTCCAGCACCCTGAGTTCGTCGACATGCGTGTCATCGGCCGGCGTGACGGTCATACCGGCAACCCCTCACGCTCCGCATCGGCGCGGTACCGTTCAACCCACTCGTCGGACCGCTGGTCGGCCTGACGCTCCAGAACGGGTGGCGGCGCCAGGCGAGGGTCGAGGCCCAATGCCTCCAGCACGGTACCGACCACCTGAGTGAGGTTGCGCCACAGTACCGGGTATGGAACGTCGATGGGGTCTACGTTCTCCTCGACGAACCAATTGCGCCAGCCCTCCTCCTGGGCGCGAAGCATCGTGACCACGTGAGCGATCGCCCCGGCGTGGTATTCGGCCCGCGCATCCCGGACGGGATCGGGGCGGCCGCGCCACACCCGGGTCTGCACCGCGCGCCAGAAGGACACCGCCTGCGAGACGACGTCCGGACGGTAGACGTGGATCAACACCGGGTCGGTTCCGACCACGTCGCGGATGGCCGCGAGCAGTCCGTCGCCCGAGCGCGCCGGCAGGTCTTTGGCCCGCTGTAAAAGCAGCGGTGTCTGGTTCCACATCAGCTTGCCTCCCCACACCCCGTTGGGGGTGCGGCCCACCGTGCGGACGTAGTCACGCCAGATGTGCGCCGGCGCCAGGTCAGGCGTGCCTTCCACAAGCGGGTCGAGCAGTCGCAGGATCGACTCGTCGGTGACGCCGGCGAACCATTCACGCGGCTGGGGAGACATGCTGGTCTCGGGCAGATACTGGAAGAACTCCCCCGGCTCTCCCGCCACTCCGGTTGCCCGCAACGACTCGACGAGCAGCGTGCTGCCGCTGCGCTGGGACGCGAGCACGAGGTAGGCGGTCGGATGATTGGGCATGCGTTGGAGCGTACTGGCAATTTATTCCCGATGCATATCCGGGTTTAAATTCACCCGGAATGCAACTATTGCTCGAAATTGCTTTTCATGCCCCGCTCACCGGCGTCCGCGGATCTGCTCGGATAAGTCAATCCGTTGATGCACGCATATGTCTGGGTATATCGCTCCGATATCCGCCTCCCAGCGAATTCAGCCGGTATGACGTCGTTGGTCTTGACCCGCCAATCATTGAGCAGCAAAGCCAGTTCCCTGGCAACGGCTTCAACCCACCGACCGTCTCCACCGCCGATGAACAGGTTTTTCCGCTCATCGGGGTCGGCAACGAGGTCGTAGAGTTCGCGTTCGGGGCGGGGACCGCCGACACAGGGTGAAACCGCTCTCCCCGACGGGCTTTCCTCGATATCCCAGGGTAAATCCAGCAATGGCCGCGAAACGTAGTTCTCTATGTAGCTGTATTCCTTCGTCCGCACCGCCCGTATCGGGTCGAAGGAATCATGGTAGGTCTTCGTCGTGTAAACGGCCGAACGAACCTCACCATGGCGCTGCTGGTATTGCAGCAAATTGCCCGCATGGGACAGCCCGTCAATCTGCTCGGGTACGTCGAGACCCAGGAATTCCAGGAGCGTCGGAACCAGGTCCACACCGCTGAACAACTCGTCGTACACCCGTGGCGGGATTTGACGTCCCCGCGGAGGGCGGATGATCAGGGCGATTCCGGTGCCGGCATCGTAAAGCGTGGACTTGGCCCGCGGTAGAGCCGCACCGTGGTCGGTCATGAAAACCACCCAGGTATCGCGGTCCAGCCCGGTGTCGTCGAGGGTGTCCAGCAATCCCCCGACCGCCGCGTCGGCGACGGCGATCGAGCCGTAGAAATCCGCTAGGTCCTGCCGGACTTCGGGTGTGTCCGGCAGGTAGGCGGGAACGGTGACGCGCGCCGGGTCAGCCGGCACGTATCTGTCGTGCGGATAGGGGCGATGGGTCTCGAAGAATCCGGCGGTGAGTAGGAACGGCCGCGGGCGGCCGGGGATGTCCCGCAGCCGATCCGTGGCCCGCTCCACCACGTACTCGCAATACGAGTTTGAGACGTCGAACTCCTCGAACCCGAGACGGGCCGGAAAACTGGTTTCGTGTTGCATACCGAAAAGCGCGGTAAACCAACCGGATTCGCCAAGCAGGTGGGCCAGGGTCCGCACCCCCGCCCGGTATTCCCAGCCGTGGTGGGCCAGCCCCACGAGTCCGTTGGACTGCGGGTACCGTCCGGTGAACAACGATCCGCGCGACGGTGAGCACAGCGGCGCCGTCGCGTGGGCGCGAGTGAACAGGATTCCCTCGGCGGCCAACCGATCCAGCCGCGGGCTTGCCACATCGGCGTGGCCGTAGACACCCAGGTACCGGCCGAGGTCGTGCCAATGCACGATCAGCAGGTTCTCAGCGGAGATCACGTCACCACGTTGTCTGTCCACTCTTGGAGCATTCAGCAATCACCACGCACTCCGACAATAGTGGCCCACCAATAGTGGACCGACGCACGCCGGGGACCCCGCGGATCCGTAAGGTGCGTTACCGGCTCACGCCACAGCAGAACGCGCGCGGCGTCGGCTTACTTCTGCGCAGCATAGGCCGCTCACCATTCGATGTCGAAATCGACGACCAACTCGGCCGGCACTGCCAAGGCCAGCGGGGTGAAGCGGTTGTTTGCCTCGTTGCGGGCGACGCCGGCGAGCACCCGTCCGCCGTACCCGTCCGCCGTACCGGGCACCGTCACGGTGATCGTCGCCGACGCCGAGCCACGTGCGGGTCGCAGGTAGAACCCGGTTCCGGGTTGCACGGGTCCGGCCATCGCCGAACCGTCCACGTTCACCAGTTGCGCGTCGCCCGTATCGAGAGCAGCCCTATCGGTCGCCGCCAACCGGAATGGCCCGACCAGACCGGCTGAAACGGTCGCCGCCGCGGCGGCCAACCGGGGAGCGGTCGCGTGCGCACGCGCCCGACGAGCCCCGTCGAGCAGGTACTCGTAGAGTCGCACGACAGGCTCCGGATTGGCATACTTGCCCACACCCGCCAGGGCGAACGCGACGTGGGCTATCTCCGCGCGCCCGTCGATCACCAGTCGGTAGAACCGGTACCCACGATCCTTGCGTCCGTACCGGGAACTCGACAGGGTGGCCGATGCCCCCAATGGCTTGCGGTAGATCCCCTTGCCGGCGACGGCAAGTCTCGATGCGGCGACCTCGCGCCAGTGGTGGCCGTCGGGGGAGCTGAACAGGCTCACCGCCGCCTCGCTATCTGCGACGAGATGCACTGTGTAGCTTGCTAATTCACGCGCGTCGTCGAACTCGGCCGTCACCGCGCCGGGGGTGCGGGTCAGCCGTGCCGGCACGTCGAGTGGCCGATTGTCGAGGTTGAGACCATTGGTCAGGCTCCAGATGGCCGCCTGTGTCGCTGCGATCGCTTCGTGTTCGCCGATATTGGCCGGGCCCAGCCGATAGCCGGCCGCCCGCAGCCGGCGGCTCAGTTGGGCGGTTCTCAGCCATGGAAACGAATTTCGCAGGATCCAGTCGATCTCCACCTCGTGGGCATGGGCGCGCGCGTTCGGCACCGCCGACCAGGAGTCGACCCTGTAGTGCGACGGGTGCGTCGGCGATACCCCGGTGAAGTCCAGGGAGTATGCGTCCACATTGGGATTGAGCCGGATCAGATCGGTGTGCGCGGTGCTGCCGTCGCTGAACACGATCCGGTCGACGGTATGGGAATACGTGCCACCGCGATAGCGGGTCATCCGAGTCAGGTCGATGGTGGGGCGCGGACGGACCCGGCGGCGGACGGTGATCCTCGGCTGTGTTCGCAGAGGGGAACGCAGTTGTGGGCATGCAGCGGTCATTGCAGGTCGACTTTCTGGCTCTGAAGCGACGCTTCCCGCGAGCCGGCGCACAGCCGGCGGAAAAGCGCGCGGGGATCAGGGGATCAGAGAATCAACGACAACAGCAGCGCACGACAATGCAGCGCGTAAAGACAGAGCGCGGCTGTGCGACCCGATGCATGCACACACCATACGGCATCTTTCGCGCCGCGGGTAAACGGTTAGACTCAGTCGGAAAGTTATGCTGGGCAGCGCGATTTCATAGACGATAATTCTCTCACCACATGACCTGGAGGAAGTACTTGATGGCCGCGGAACAGAACGAATCGCAGGCACTGGGCGACCTGGCCGCCCGTCAGCTGGCCAACGCCACCAAGACGGTCCCGCAGCTTTCGACGATCACCCCGAGGTGGTTGCTGCACCTGCTGAGCTGGGTCCCGGTCGAGGCCGGCATCTACCGGGTCAACCGAGTGGTGAACCCAGAGCGAGTCCTGCTCCACGCCGAAGAGGCCGGCGAAGGCGACCCGCCGCTGCCGCAAACCTATGTCGACTACGAGACCAGCCCGCGCGAACTCACTCTGCGCGCCATCTCGACGCTGCTCGATATCCATACCCGGGTGTCCGATCTCTACTCCAGCCCGCACGACCAGATCACCCAGCAGCTGCGGCTGACCATCGAGACGATCAAGGAACGCCAAGAATCCGAGCTGGTCAACAACCCCGAGTACGGACTGCTGGCCCAGGCCACTCCCGAGCAGACCATCTCGACGCTGACCGGGCCGCCCACCCCCGACGACCTGGATTCGCTGATCACCAAGGTGTGGAAGACGCCGAGCTTCTTTTTGACCCATCCCCTGGGTGTGGCGGCGTTCGGCCGTGAGGCGACTCGCCGCGGTGTGCCCCCGGTGGTGGTCAGCCTGTTCGGCGCCCAGTTCATCACCTGGCGGGGCATCCCCATCGTGCCGAGCGACAAGGTGCCGGTCGAGGGCGCCAAGACCAAGTTCATCCTGGTCCGCACCGGCGAGGAACGCCAAGGCGTGGTCGGCCTGTTCCAGCCCGGCCTGGTCGGTGAGCAGGCTCCGGGCTTGTCCGTGCGCTTCACCGGCATCAACCGCTCGGCGGTCGCCTCGTATCTGGTGACGCTGTATTCCTCGCTGGCAGTGCTCACCGACGACGCCCTGGCCGTGCTGGACGACGTCGCGGTGGACAAGTTCCATGAGTACAAGTGAGTACCGTTCGCTAGCCGCCGAGAGCGAGCTGCCGATCAGCCCGGCCGAATTGGCCGCACTGGCCAGTCAGTTGTTGGTGGCAGGCAACCGGCCGGGGCCGGACACGCCCCCGCAGACAGCGCCGGTGGCGCCCCGCGGAACGGTGCCCGATGTGACGGCAGCGACCTCAGCGGCCAGCGGCGCCGCCGGCACAACCGATCGCTTCACGCGGCCAGCCGAGTTCGTCACGGTCCCCGGCGTCGTGGGTCCGGCAGTCTTCGCGCCGACCTCTCCCGGGCCGGAAGCCGTTCCGCCGCAGACGGTTCCGCTCGCGCCGCGGGGCAACGCGCCCGATGTCACCTCGGGCCCGGCAATCGGGCATGCGGCCACAGGCGCAGGTGATCCGTACCTGCCGCCGGGCGTGGCGGACCTCACGGCGTTCGCGGTTCCGCAGGGCATCGTGCCCACCATCCCGGGTGTGCTGGCCGGCAGCGTTCCCACCGTCCCGGTGGCTCGCCGTGGGTCGGCACCGGGCTGGCCGGCATCGGCCCCGGCCGTCGCCGATCTCGGGTGGACCGGGGACACTCTCGCCGCGCCCCGCGGTCCGGCGGGCGACGAGGACTCCTACTACTTCTTGCGCGAGCCGGTTGCGGCGGTCGCGGCCGACAACGACGTATTCGACGTCACGACCCTGCGCGCCGACTTCCCGATCCTGCGCGAGACGGTGAACGGCAAACCGCTCATCTGGTTCGACAACGCGGCCACCACGCAGAAACCGCAGTCGGTTATCGACCGGCTCAGCTATTTCTACTCCCACGAGAACTCCAACATCCACCGGGCGGCTCACGAACTGGCGGCGCGGGCCACCGACGCCTACGAAGACGCCCGCGAGACCGTCCGACGGTTCATCAACGCCCCGCGCAGCGAGGACGTCATCTTCGTCCGCGGCACCACCGAGGCGATCAACCTGGTCGCCCACTCGTGGGGCGCCAAGCATCTCGGCCCGGGTGACGAGATCGTCATCACCCATCTGGAGCACCACGCCAATATCGTTCCGTGGCTGATGATCTCGAAGAAAACGGGTGCGGTACTGAAGGTGGCGCCGGTGGACGACGCCGGCAACCTGCTGCTCAACGAATTCGAGGATCTGCTCGGGCCGCGCACCAAACTGGTCGCCGCCACCCAGGTGTCCAACGCGCTGGGAACGGTGACGCCGGCGCAAAAGATCGTCGAACTCGGCCATCGGTACGGCGCCCGGGTTCTCATCGACGGTGCGCAGTCGATCCCGCATCTCCCCATCGACGTGCAAGCCCTGGGCGCGGACTTCTTCGTGTTCTCCGGCCATAAGATCTTCGGGCCCACCGGCATCGGTGCTCTCTACGGCACCGAGGAGGCTCTCGCCGAGACCCCACCGTGGCAGGGCGGCGGCAACATGATCGCGGACGTGACCCTGGAGCGCGCCGTGTATCAGGGGCCGCCCAACAAGTTCGAGGCCGGCACGGGCAATATCGCCGACGCGGTCGGACTCGCCGAGGCGCTGCGCTATGTCGAGCGGGTGGGTGTGGAGCGGATCTGCGCCTACGAGCACTCCCTGCTGGACTACGCCACTCCCTTGCTGGCAGACATCGCCGGTGTGCGTCTGGTCGGCACCGCCGACGAGAAGGCCAGCGTGCTGTCCTTCGTGCTGGCCGGACACGAACCGCTGGAGGTCGGCAAGGCACTCAACGCGGAGGGAATCGCCGTGCGGGCGGGGCACCATTGCGCCCAGCCGATTCTGCGCCGGATGGGTCTGGAAACCACCGTGCGGCCGTCGTTCGCGTTCTACAACACCTTCGAGGAGATCGACGTGTTCATCCGCGCGGTTCGACGCATCGCGGAGGGCGGGATCTGACAGCACGGCAGGCGCCCGGCCCGTGCGGCGTCGACGGACGACAGGGCATGCTGCAGCGGGCTCACCCGGTGCAGTTGGAACGAAGTGCCGGTGATCCGGCATCACGAGAAGGGTCGGCATGGGCAGGATCTACGAGAACGTCAGCGAACTAGTAGGGCGTACGCCCCTCGTGCGCCTCAACCGGTTGACCGCGGGACTCGGCGCGCAGGTGGTGGCCAAACTCGAGTTTTACAACCCTGCGAACAGCGTCAAAGACCGCATCGGGGTGGCGATCATCGACGCGGCGGAGCACTCGGGCGAACTGCGACCCGGCGGCACCATCGTCGAGGCCACCAGTGGCAATACCGGCATCGCGCTGGCCATGGTCGGCGCGGCCCGCGGCTACAAGGTGATACTCACGATGCCCGACACCATGTCGACCGAGCGGCGGGTGATGCTGCGGGCGTTCGGCGCCGAGATCGTGCTGACGCCGGGCGCCGAGGGCATGGCCGGTGCGGTGACCAGGGCCAAGCAGATCATCGCCGATACCCACAACGCGGTCGCCGCCGACCAGTTCGCCAACCCCGCCAACCCGGCGATACACGAGAGCACCACCGCCGAGGAGGTCTGGGCCGACACCGACGGTACGGTGGACATCTTCGTGGCCGGCATCGGCACGGGCGGGACGCTCACCGGTGTCGGCCATGTCCTGAAGGCACGCAAGCCCGGGGTGCAGATCATCGGTGTCGAGCCGAAGGATTCGCCGATCCTCAACGGCGGCGACCCGGGACCGCACAAGATCCAGGGCATCGGTCCCAACTTCATCCCCGAGGTGCTCGACCGGGCGATCTACGACGAGATCATCGACGCCGAGTTCGATGACGCCGTCAGGGTGGCCCGGGCGCTCGGCACCGAGGAGGGCATCCTCGGCGGCATCTCGGCCGGCGCCAACGTCTGGGCCGCACTCGAGCTGGCAAAGCGCCCGGACAACGCCGGGAAACTCATCGTCGTGGTTGTCCCGGACTTCGGCGAACGCTACATCTCCACACCACTTTTCGAGCACATCCGGGACTGATCTCTCATGTCCGTCCGGTCCATCCTGTCCGTTCTCACCGTCGTGCGGGAGGACCTGCGCAACGCGCGGTCCCATGACCCGGCCGCGCGCGGGGATCTGGAAAACGCGCTGGTCTACTCGGGCCTCCATGCGATCTGGTCTTACCGGATCGCCCACCGCATGTGGTTGATCCCCTCGCTGCGCGGGCCGGCCCGGCTGCTCAGTCAGCTCACCCGCTTTTTCACCGGCATCGAGATCCACCCGGGCGCAAGGATCGGCCGCCGCTTCTTCATCGACCACGGTATGGGCGTGGTGATCGGGGAAACAACCGAGATCGGCGATGACGTGATGGTCTACCATGGCGTCACGCTCGGCGGCCGCAGCCTGCAACGGGGTAAGCGCCATCCCACCATCGGAAACCGGGTCACCGTCGGCGCCGGAGCCAAAGTCCTCGGGCCGCTCAAGATCGGCGATGACAGCGCCATCGGCGCCAACGCCGTCGTCACCCATGACGTACCGGCGGAATCCATCGCGACCGGAATACCGGCATTGGTGCGACCCCGCACCGAAAAGCAGCGTGAGCCGGGAGTCGACCCGACGAGCTACATCGACCCCGCGATGTACATCTGACCCGGCCCCGGGCGGCCGCATGTCGGCACGCGGCGAGTGTTACAGCAGCGAAAGGACGAAAGAGAGCACGAATCCCGCTGCCGTACTCAGCGCAACGGTCGGTCCGCCGTGCTCATAGGCCTCCGGCATGAGCGTCTGCCAATGCCGCAAGGACGGCGCCTGCGGCGAAGGCCAGCGGTAACGAGAGGCTTTCCGCCGATGCTCGCGACAGTGGTCCAGCTCCGAGAACCACGGCGGAGACCAGCAGCACCGCGCACACGGTCCAGGTGCCCAGGATGAAGCGCTGCGAGCGGCCGTGAGCCCGCATCGAGGCACTACCCACCAACGCCTCGGGGAAATTGGCGGCGAAGATGGCGGCCAACAGCGCAACGTCGCCGCTACCTTCCCCCCAGAGCGACGCCGAGCACGACGTTTTCCGGGACGCCGTCCAGGGTGGCGGCCGCCAAGGGAGCCAGGCCGGCGGAGCCGGTGACCGATGCCGGGTATGGAGCAGCGCCTTGCGCCGCCGCATCCGCATCCAGCTTTTCGCTGCCGTGATCGACTTTCCGGTGCCCTTCTGGACTGCTCGAACATCTCAAAGCTGAGTGCGGTGATGAGTGCTCCGGCGGCGAACGCGAGGTTCGCCGCCAGCACCCGCTTGGGCAACTCGAGTTTCCCACCGGTCAGCGCACCCAGCACCAAGGCGCTCGAAGCGATCACTCCGAACAGAATCGCCTGTCCCACGCCCTTGTAGATCCACTTTTCTTGATGCCACACCCAGATCCGCGACGACCGTGCCCTGCGTCAGCCCGTGAGAACACCCCGCCGGCGTCGCCGGCGTCCGCTATTTCTTGGCTTTGTCCCCGGCGGCGTCGGTGGACAAGGCGGCCACGAATGCTTCCTGCGGCACGTCGACCCGCCCGATGGTCTTCATCCGCTTCTTGCCTTCCTTCTGCTTCTCCAGGAGTTTGCGCTTGCGGGTGATGTCACCGCCGTAGCACTTACTCAAGACGTCCTTGCGGATCGCCCGGATGTTCTCGCGCGCAATGATTTTCGACCCAATCGCAGCCTGGACGGGAACCTCGAACTGCTGGCGCGGGATCAGCTCCTTGAGCTTCGTGGTCATTTTGTTGCCATAGGCGAACGCCGAATCCTTGTGCACGATGGCGGAAAACGCGTCGACGGCCTCCCCCTGCAACAGAATGTCCACCTTGACCAGCTGAGCTTCCTGCTCTCCGGACTCCTCGTAGTCGAGGCTGGCGTAGCCGCGCGTGCGCGATTTCAGCGAGTCGAAGAAGTCGAAGATGATCTCGCCCAACGGCATGGTGTAACGCAGCTCCACCCGCTCCGGGGACAGGTAGTCCATGCCGCCCATCTCGCCGCGCCGGGACTGGCACAGCTCCATGATCGTGCCGATGAACTCACTGGGAGCGATGATGGTGGTCTTGACGATCGGCTCGTAGACGGTACGGATCTTGCCGGTGGGCCAGTCCGACGGATTGGTCACGACCAGGTCGGAGTTTTCGGCCGCGCCTTCGAGGACCACGCGGTAGACGACATTGGGCGATGTCGAGATCAGGTCGAGGCCGAATTCGCGTTCCAGCCGCTCCCGGGTGATCTCCATGTGCAGCAGTCCCAGAAACCCGCAGCGGAAACCGAAGCCCAGCGCCACGGATGTCTCCGGCTCGTAGGTCAGCGCGGCGTCGTTGAGTTGCAGCTTGTCCAGCGCGTCGCGCAGGTTCGGATAGTCCGACCCGTCGACGGGATAGAGTCCCGAATACACCATCGGCTTGGGCTCGCGATACCCCGTGAGTGCCTCGGTGGCGCCGTGGCGTGCGGTCGTCACGGTATCGCCGACCTTGGACTGCCGCACATCCTTCACGCCGGTGATCAGATAGCCGACCTCGCCGACGCCGAGTCCGTCGCTGGGCTTGGGATCGGGCGAGACGATGCCCACTTCGAGCAGTTCATGGGTGGCACCGGTCGACATCATCGCGATGCGTTCGCGCGGGGAGATCTTGCCGTCCACAACGCGGACGTAGGTGACTACACCCCGATAGATGTCGTACACCGAATCGAAGACCATCGCGCGGGTCGGAGCCTCGGCATCACCGCGCGGAGGCGGCACCTGGCGCACTACCTCGTCGAGCAGCTCGGCCACGCCTTCCCCCGTCTTGCCCGATACCCGCAGCACGTCGGACGGCTCGCAGCCGATGATGTGTGCGATCTCACCCGCATACCGGTCGGGGTCGGCGGCCGGCAGGTCGATCTTGTTGAGCACCGGGATGATGGTCAGGTCGCGATCCAGCGCCAGGTAGAGGTTGGCCAGTGTCTGCGCCTCAATGCCCTGGGCGGCGTCGACCAGCAGCACCGCACCCTCACATGCCTCCAGCGCCCGCGACACCTCGTAGGTGAAGTCGACGTGGCCCGGAGTGTCGATCAGGTGCAGGACGTACCGCTCGCCCGCGTGTTCACCGTTGCCGACCACCCACGGCAGCCGCACGTTCTGCGCCTTGATCGTGATCCCGCGTTCCCGTTCGATGTCCATCCGGTCCAGATATTGGGCCCGCATCGAACGCTCGTCGACGACCCCGGTCAGCTGCAGCATGCGGTCGGCCAGCGTCGACTTCCCGTGGTCGATATGGGCGATGATGCAGAAGTTCCGAATCCGTGCCGGCGCGGTGAAGGTCTTGTCGGCGAAACTGCTGATGAGAATCTCCTGGTGGAACCGAGGCGAGCGCGTTCAGCGGGGATCACTGGGCCTGCCAAGCGTATCGAGCGACGCCGTCGCGGCCCAATCGACGGACGCCGGCTGGCTTATGCTTGGCGTCTATGGCGTCGCAGTGGAAGACGTTGCGGCAGGTTCTGAAGATCACCGAGAACCTGATCAACGAGGCCCCAAAGCTCATCCGGCAGCTACAGAACCCGGAGGCCATGCAGCGCGCGCTGCAACAGGGCATTCAGCAAGGCCTGGCGCAGGGCCTGAGGATCGGTCTGGAAGTCATCGCGGGCGGCATAGCCGAGCCGCCACGCGCCCTCACGGCCGGGCGGCCCGTCACCGACAGCATCGTGCCCACCGCCGAGCGAGCGCGTCGCATCTCGTATTCTCCCGACCTCGACGGACGCGCGGACCCCGGGGAGATCGTGTGGACCTGGGTGGTCTACGAGGATGACCCGACACGCGGAAAGGACCGGCCCGTGCTCATCGTGGGCCGCGACCGCAGGACGCTTCTCGGGCTGATGCTGTCCAGTGAGCACTACCATGCCAGCGACCCGGACTGGGTGGGGATCGGCGCCGGCTCGTGGGACCACGAAGGACGGCCGAGTTGGGTGCGTCTCGACCGAGTGCTCGACGTCCCGGAGGAGGGCATCCGCCGCGAAGGAGCCATCCTCGCGCGGGACAGTTTCGACATCATCGCCGCGCGATTGCGCAGCCGATACGCGTGGCGCTGACGGCCCGCCTACCGCGGCTTCCGCCACATCGGCCACATCGTCGGTCCACCGCCGGGTAACACGATCTCGCCGGTGACCTCAAAGCCGAACCGCTCGTAATACGGGACGTTGGCGGGGTTGCTCGACTCCAGGTAGGCGGCCGCGTGCTCGGCGTCCAGGCGGTCCAGCCGGGAGCTCATCAGCGCATGACCGAAACCCTGCCCCCGGTACGTGGGGTCGCTGCCGATGACTGCCAGATACCAGTGCGGATCGGTGGGATGACGGCGCTTCATGAGGTCGGCCACCTGCCTGCCTCGCGCGGACTCCGACCCGAACACCCGAAAAAATGCGGCCATCATCCGTAAATCGGTGCGCCGGGACGCTTTCCACCGTCCCGGCGGGGCCCACAGCGCGCCGGCGGCGACGGTGTGGTCCTCAGTGGCGAGTTCGCTTCCCCCGCCGGCCAGATACTGGTGACGTGCCAGCGCGGCGAACAAGATAGGCAGCCCTTTGGCGCGTCGCCCGGCCTCGGGCACTATCCAGGCCATCACCGGGTCGTCGAAGAAGGCGCGGCCGAGCACATGCGCGAGTTCCTTGATGTCGGCCCGCTGGGCCTGCTGGACGGCGATCCTCACCACGCGTCCAGCTTTTCATAGGTCAACCCTGCGTGATGTACGCCTCCAGCAGTTGACGCTCGGTCTTGAGCTCCTCCATCCGGATCTTGACGACGTCCCCGATGGACACGATGCCGGCAAGGCGGTCCTGCTCAAGGACGGGAATGTGGCGAACCCGGTTTTCGGTCATCAGTTCGGACAGGTCGTCTACCGACGAATCGAGATCGCAAGTCGCAACGATCGCCGTCATGATCGCCGACACCGACATCCGCAACGCCTCGGGCCCGTGTTCATGCAGCTTGCGCACGATGTCACGTTCAGAGACGATGCCCAGGACCTCCCTGGACTCGCCTAGCACCACCATCGCGCCGATGTTCTGATCGGCGAGCCCATCGAGCAGCTCGGTGATCGAAGCATCGGGAGCGATCGTCGCGACGTGCGCACCTTTGTTGCGAAGCACCTGGGCGATACGCATCAACACCTCCGTTACGTGACGTTTGTCACAATCCAGGCTAGGTCGATTCGTGGCGCAGGGGAAGGACCAGCCGGACTTCGGAGTGTCCGGGTCAGCTGCTAGAACCGGAAGCGTGCTCGCGCTCGGCGCCCTTGACCAGCAGTTTCGAGAGGATAGTCAACGAGCCGAGCAGGAAGGCGCGCATGAACCGGCCCGTTCCCGGTACTCCCTCGGTAAACGTGGATTGCCAGCGAACGTCGGTGCCGCCCGATGCGTTAGGGGTGAACGTCACTTGCGCCAGGTAGTCCTTGGCCGGGGACTTCGGCCCCACCACCGTGTAGGAATGCCGGCTGTTCGGCACATACTCAACGGTCTTCTCCAGCATCAGCATCGGCCACATTCCGACCTTCCGGATGGCGCCCACCCCGGCCGGCGGCGGATCGCCCTCCTGCGCCCAGCTGGAGTGAGCGATGATCGGCCGGCCCCAGTCCTTCCAATTGGCACCGTCTGTCCACATCCGGAACAACGTCGCGGCCGGCGCGGTGCTGGACCGGTTGATCTCGAACGAGAATTTCTTTTCCGACATATCGGGCCTCTCCCCACCAGGGTGACATTTCGTATTGCGACGTGTTTGCGGCAGACCATACCCGCAAGCTCAGGCGCTCTCCCCCGATTTGGTCATTGCCGTCGATCAGAATTCACCGGGCGGCGGTCCGCAGTCGTGTCGTTTCACAACCGAATCGGAACGGACCGCCATGTGCCCAATGGGACAATGGGTCGCAATAGGTTTGGCCCGGGATCAAAGCGGAGCGGGGCGGCGTTGGGCTGGTGCGGTTCAGCCACGTTTCATGCCATTTCATGCCAGCCTGGTGATTTCCACGACCACGTCGAGATCCGTCGAGCCCTCCCCGGAGTAGATGCCCTTCAGGGGTGCCACATCGGAATAGTCTCGGCCGACGCCGACGCCGATGTATTGCTCGTTGATCTCGGTGGCGTTGGTCGGGTCGTAATTCCACCAGTCGCCCGTCCACGCCTGGATCCAAGCATGGCTCTGGCCGTCGACGGTGTCACCGAGTTGGGCGTCGCGATTCGGATGCAGATAGCCGGACACGTACCGGGCGGGAATTCCCATGCCGCGCAACAAGATGAGCGTCAGATGGGCGAAATCCTGGCATACCCCCTTGCCCTCCCGAAGCGCGTCGAGGCCCGACGAGTGCACCCCGGTAGTACCCGCCACATAGCTGAGCTCGGCCTGAACCCAGCGAGACGCTTCGATGACCGCCTGCCTGGGCTCGTTGTACTTGGCGATTCTGCGACCCACGCGCTCGATGCGTTGGCTTTGCGGGGTGTACCGGGTTGCGCTGAGCACCTCGTCGAAGCGGTCGATCACCGACTCCGAACCCAGGGCATCCCAGCCGACCTGGCCATCGGGCAGCTCAGCTTTGTCGGTTTCCACCACTGAGGACGCGGTCACCTCCAGTTCGGTGTGCGGTGCGTGCAGGTCGAACGACGTCACCGCGGTCCCCCAGTAATCCACGTAGCGGTACTGGCGCGTCGCGGGTACGGTCTCGACGCGATTGAGGATCACGTTTTGCCGTGAATCCGAGCGCGGAGTCAGCCGCACCTCGTTGAAAGACGCCGTCACCGCCGACTTGTAGGCGTAGCCGGTCGAATGGACCACCCGCATGCGCCACATCAGATCTCACCTTCTTCGATCGCCAGCGACCCGTTGCGCCCGGCATCGGTCCACGCGACCCAAGGGGCGGAGTGAAAGTACTGCAGCGCCAACGCTTCTCCTACGTCGAAGCATGTCCGTTGCAAGCTTGCCAGGCGGACCTCCAGGGAGTCGAGCATCACACCGGGTCGCAGGAACTCCAGTTCACTGCGTGCCCGACCGAGGAGACGCTGCGCCTCGGCGGTGGCGCCGACGCGGTTGTGGGGGCGGTTCAACAATTCGTCGAGGTTGTGTTCGGCCAGGCGCAGCGAATAGAACACCGACCGTGGGAACAGCCGGTCCAGCAACATGAATTCGACGACGCGGGCGGCGTCGAGCACACCGCGATAGGTGCGCAGGTACGTGTGGTGGGCCCCGGCCGACCGCAACACGGTCACCCAAGCTGGCGATGAGGCACTGTCGCCCACCCGGGAGAACAGCATGCGCACCGTCATATCCACCCGTTCGAGCGCACGCCCGAGCACCATGAAGCGGTAGCCGTCGTCACGGGACAGGGTCGAGTCTGCCAACCCGGCGAACATCGCGGCGCGCCCCTCGACATACCCGAGGAACTCGTGCGGACCGAGACTGCGTGCGGCCCTTTCCCTTTCGGGTAGGGCGTTATAGGTGGTGTTGAGGCACTCCCACATTTCGGTGGACGTGACCTCGCGCGCCCCACGAGCGTTTTCACGCGCCGCCGAAATGGCGTCGACGATCGAGCACCCGCCCGAGGTTTCCCGGCTGAACGCGACCAGATCGGTCAGCGACCACACATCGAGCGGCTCCGCCGGTTGTTCGATTCCCAGGACGCGCAGCAGTACCCGGGAGGTGTGGTCGGGATCGACACTGGAGTCCTCCAGCAACTGGTGCACGACGACGTCGAGAATGCGCGCAGTGTCGTCGGCGCGCTCGACGTAGCGGCCGATCCAGTACAGCGATTCCGCATTGCGGGCAAGCATCAGTCCATCACCACCTGCTGTTGCTGTTGCTGCTGCTGCTGCTGTTGCTGTTGCTGTTGCTGTTGCTGGGATCCGTCCGTGGACTTGGCGTCCTTTACCGACTTGGCGTTCTTGGCGGGCCTCTCCGGTGCCCACGGCGTCTTCTGCCCGGCGTTCGGCAGCGATCGCACCACCTGGCCGGCTCCCAACTCCCGATCGCCCATCGATGCCCGCGACGCCAGCACCCAGGTGTCCTTCGACCCGCCGCCCTGGCTGGAGTTCACCACCAGGGATCCTTCGGGCAACGCGACCCGGGTCAACCCGCCGGGCAGCACCCACACGTGATCACCGTCATTGACGGCAAACGGACGCAAGTCAACGTGACGGGGGGCCAGGCAGCCGTCGATCTTCGTCGGCACGGTCGAAAGCTGCATGACGGGTTGGGCGATCCAGCTGCGCGGGTCGGTTCGGATCTTCTTGGCGATGACGGCCAGTTCCCGCGGGCCGGCGTTGGGACCGAAGACAATGCCGTAACCGCCGGACCCTTCGACCGGCTTGATCACCAATTCGGCGATGCGATCGAGCACCTCTTCGCGTTCGTCGTCGAGCCAGCACCGCAGCGTGTCCACGTTGGCCAGCAACGGCTTCTCGCCTAGGTAGTACTCGATGATGGTCGGCACGTAGGTGTAGATGAGCTTGTCGTCGCCGACCCCGTTGCCCACCGCACTGGAGATCACCACGTTGCCGGCGCGTGCGGCGTTGAGCAAGCCCGCCACTCCCAGCACCGAGTCCGGGCGGAACTGCATCGGATCCAGGAACGCGTCATCGATACGGCGGTAGATCACGTCTACCTGACGTTCGCCCTCCGTGGTGCGCATGTACACCGTGTTGTCGCGGCAGAATAGGTCGCGGCCCTCGACGAGTTCCACTCCCATCTGGCGGGCCAGCAGGGAGTGTTCGAAGTACGCCGAGTTGTAGACGCCGGGGGTCAGCACCACGACGGTTGGGTCCGCTTCGTTGGTGGCGGCGGCGTTGCGAAGTGCGCGCAGGAGGTGGGACGAGTAGTCGCCCACGGCTCGCACGCGGTGCGTCGCGAACAGGTTCGGGAAAACGCGCGCCATGGTGCGCCGGTTCTCCATCACATAGGACACACCCGACGGCGATCGCAGGTTGTCCTCGAGCACTCGGAATGTGCCCTGTCTGTCGCGGATCAGGTCGATGCCCGCGACGTGGATGCGCACACCGTTGGGCGGCACGATGCCGACGGCCTCCCGGTGGAAGTGCTCGCACGAGGTGACCAGGCGACGCGGAAGGACGCCGTCCCGCAGGATCTCCTGTTCGCCGTAGATGTCGTCGAGGTACTTCTCAAGGGCCTTGACCCGCTGGGTGATGCCCTTCTCGAGGCGAGACCATTCGGCCGCGGAGATCACCCGGGGCACCAGGTCGAGGGGAAACGGGCGTTCCTCTTGCCCCGATAGTGAGAAGGTGATGCCCTGGTCGATGAATGCCCGCCCCAGCGCATCAGAACGCGCCTCGAGGTCGGAGGCGTTCGACGGCGCCAACTCGGCATAGATGCCCTTGTACGGGCCCCGGACGTTGCCCGCCCCGTCGAACATCTCGTCGAAGGCGGCGGCGTACCCGCCCTGCTTGTTGTATCCGTCGAAGATCTGCTCGTAGGTGGGCGTAACCTTCGAGCTCCGCGATCCGCGTGCGGTGTCGCTAGGCAAAGTTCGCAGACTCACGCATCACATGCTGCACCAACTTGTCCATTTCGGCAGGACAGGACAGCAAGCAAAATGCTGCCGATCTCCCTGCTTTGGGGGATCGCACCCGCGACTGCTAGGCTGGACCCTCGTTGCCCGCCGTCGGGCGAATGACCCAAGCTGGAAGACATAAGGAACTATACGCGTGGCCAACATCAAGTCGCAGGAGAAGCGCAACCGCACCAACGAGCGCGCCCGTCTGCGCAATCAGTCGGTGAAGTCTTCGCTTCGGACGGCTGTCCGCGGGTTCCGGGAAGCGGTCGAGGCAGGCGACAAGGCCAAGGCAGGCGAGTTGCTGGTGTCGGCGGGCCGCAAGTTGGACAAGGCCGCCAGCAAGGGCGTCATCCACAAGAATCAGGCGGCCAACAAGAAATCCGCGCTTGCTGTGGCGTTCAACAAACTCTGAGTCGGCTCTCACGGTTCAACCGCGGTTCATCAGCGGCTGCGGCAGGCCAGTTCGGCGACGCGGCGCACGGCAGTTTCCAGGGCGTAGTCGGCATCGGCCGCTGCGCCTTTGACATCGGCGTTTAAGGCCGCCACCAAACGTATCGCGGCGGCGACCGAATCCCGCGACCACCGGCGAGAGTGCTTCTGCGCCTTCCGCACCCGCCATGGCGGCATTTTCAGCTCGGCCGCCAACCGGTAAGGATCCCCCGACAACGGCCCCACCCGCGCGATCGTATGCACCGCCTCGGCGAGCGCATCGGCCAGCACCACCCGCGGTTCACCGCCGAGCATGGCCCAGCGCAGAGACTCCGCCGCCCCCTCGACGTCGCCGCTGACCGCCTTGTCAGCGATGTCGAAGCCTTTCACCTCGGCTTTGCCACTGTGATAGCGGCGCACCGCGGGTAGGTCGACGTGCCCATCGGTGTCGGCGACCAGCTGCGAGCACGCCGAAGCAAGCTCACGAAGGTCGGAGCCCACCGCGTCGAGCAGGGCCGCCACGGTGTCGTCGTCGACCTTGACCTTGTGCGCGCGAAACTCCGCCCGGACGAAGCCGGCGCGCTCGCCGGGCTTGGTCAGTTTGGCGCACAAATGCACCTGTGCGCCGGCCGCGCGTAACCGATCGACGAGCGACTTGGCCCTGCCGCTGCCGGAATGCACCACCACCAGCACCGTGCCGTCGGGCAGGTCGCCGGCAGCACCTTCGATCAGGGCCACCGCATCCTTGCCGGCTTCGGCAGCGGATTCGAGCACCACCACCCGCTCATCGGCGAACAGAGAAGGACTCAGCAGCTCGGCAAGCTCACCGGTGTTGATCTCCCCCGCCCGCAGCCGGTCGACCGGAACGCCATCGGTGCCGGCGTCGGCGCGGGCACCGACCAACACCGCATTGACGGCTCGTTCGATAAGTAGCTCCTCGTCGCCGAGGACCAGGTGCAGCGCTCCGCTCATCTTCTGATGCTTTCACGAGCCGCCGACGCCCGTGGCGGCGCCGTAGTGACTCCGCACGATCCAGTCGGCCATGGACCAGGCGAGCACCAGCGCCCCGGCGACAGCGGCTGCTGCGGCGTGCCACCGCCACAGCAGCACGACTGCAGCCATCACCACGACCACCAAGACGACCACGACCACTCCCGCGACGCCGGACGGAACCGGAACCGTCGCTCCGGGCACCCGGGCGCAATGCCGCGCCACCGTCAGCAGCCACCACAACTCTGGTCCGGTGAACCGGATGACGAACTGGGCCAGACCGGGCCAGGTGGCCGACAGCACCGCAGCGGAGGTTCCCAGCACCGTGATCGGGACGATCACCGGGGCGACGAGCACGTTGGCGGCGATCGCGACCAGGCTCACGCTGCCCGAGATGCCGGCGATCAGCGGCGCTGTCACCAACTGAGCCGCCGCGGCGACACCAAACGCGTCGGCAGCCGGCTTGGGCCAGCCATGGCGCGCGAGCCCTCGCGACAACACCGGCGCAAACACCACCAGTGCGGCCGTCGCCAGCACCGACAGGGCGAAACCAAGATCGACGGCGAGCTGCGGAGCCACGATCATCAGCAGGATCACCGTGGCTGCCAGGGCGGGAACGGCTTGCCTGCGTCGCGTGGTCACGATGGCCAACAACGCGATGCCCCCCATGACGGCGGCACGCAACACGCTGGCCGTCGGTTGCACCACAACGACGAACGCGGCGAGCGCCGCCGCCGCCAGCGCAACGGCGAACCGGGGCCCGACCACGCCCGCGACGAAGAGCACCGCCCCGCAGACGATCGTGACATTGGCACCCGAAACCGCTGTCAGGTGTGTCAGGCCGGCGGCTCGAAACTGAACCGGAGTCGCCCCGGTCAGCGCGGAGG
>CAZEHT010000014.1:26832-47822 GCA_964511995.1 uncultured Mycobacterium sp. | reverse complement strand
CTCCGCGGGCTGAACGGACCCGCCGCGGGGCGGGGGAGTGAAGCCGCGGTTGGGCCGGTGCGGGCGCAACGGACCCGCCGCGGGGCGGGGGAGTGAAGCCGCGGTTGGGCCGGTGCGGGCGCAACGGACCCGCCGCGGGGAGTCTGAGTGTCTGCCTCGGCTCAGCCGCCGGGGGCCTGGCAGATCTTCCACTGTTCATCGCGGAATTGCAGGTCGAAGCTGCGAGTGGACAGGGTGGCCGGGTCGGAGGCCATGAACGAGGTCACGTTGGCCTCCGCGTGGTTTCCGTTGACGACGACTTCGTCGATGCTCGCCACCACGGGATACTGCCCCGCCGCCGCGACCCGGGTATGGGTATCCGCCCACGTCTGGTTGTCGTATTTGTTGTAGCTCTCCGCGGTTTCGCCGCAGGTGATGCCGCGCAGGGTGGCAAGGTCTCCGCGCTGGATCGCGCCGTCGAAATTCTGGATGGTGTCGCGCACCTGTTGCAGCCGTGCGGCCTTGGCCTTGGCGTCGGCGCGCTTGACCAGCATCGTCGCAAGGATCGCCACCGCCGCGATGGCGGCGATCACCAGGACGACCGCGAGCACCCAGCCCCAGCGGCCGCGGTGCCTTGCCGCAGGTGCGTTGTCGCGCGGCGGAATTGACTGGGGGACAGCCACCCGAGACGGTGCCGTGTTTGCACTGTCCGCTGAGGCGCCGTCGTCGAGCTGGATAAGCTCGGTTGCCGGGTCGGAGGACACCGGGTCGATGATCTGTGTCAGCCGGGCATCGAATGCAGACGGAGCGGTGAAACGGCGCTCGCCGGGAGTCGCCGATGGCACTTCCTGACCGGCTTCGGAGGCGCTTAGCACCTCGGTGCTGGCGTCGCTGAACTGTTCGGCGGCCGGGCCATCGTGGTCGGCCGGGGACGGAGAGGCCGGGCGCGGCGGCTCGTCGGGGTTCGGCATCGGTGGTGGAGTCCTCCCGTGTCGGTTGTCCATCGAGACTAGACCGCCGGCGCCGTCGGCTCGATTCGACGGCACGGCACAATGGTCGCCATGACACGGATGGGAGACTTCCTGGGACCGGATCCGGTGCTTCTTCCCGGCGACGAGGCCGCCGAAACCGAGCTGTTGGCCGGTCAGCAGCCGGCGCTTGTCGCCGCGGCGCACCCGTCGGCGTCGGTGGCGTGGGCAGCCCTGGCGGAGCGGGCACTTGCAGACGAGCAGGCGATCACCGCCTATGCCTACGCCCGGACGGGCTATCACCGCGGTCTGGATCAGCTGCGCCGTAACGGTTGGAAAGGGTTCGGCCCGGTGCCGTTCGCGCACGAGCCGAATCGGGGGTTCCTGCGTTGTGTCGCGGCACTGGCGCGGGCTGCCGACGCCATCGGCGAGACCGACGAGTACCAGCGCTGTCTGGATCTGCTCGACGATTGCGACCCGTCCGCGGGTGCCGAACTCGGGCTCGGCTGAGTCAGCAGCCGGCGCCCAGCTGACACGCTCCGCCGCCCTCGGACGATTCGATCTGGACCGTTGCATGTGGCAGGCCCCGGGCGGCCAGCACCGCGCGGGCCGCCCCGAGCACCCGAGTGGTGTCACCGGTGCTCGTCAGGTGGGCGGTTGCCATGTCCTTGCCCGGGACCAGGGTCCAGACGTGCAGGTCGTGGACGTCGGTGACGCCGTCCACCGCGGCCAGCGCGGCGCGTAACTCCTCGACGTCGATGTGACGGGGCGACGACTCGGACAGGATTCGCAGCGCCTGGCGGGCCAGGGCGATCGCCCGGGGCAGTACCCACAGTGCCACCGCGACGGCGACGACCACGTCCGCGTAGGGCCAGCCCGTGGTGACTTTCACGATGCCGGCGATCAGGACCCCGACGCTGCCGACGGTGTCGGCGACGACCTCCATGTAGGCGCCCTTGACCGCGAGGCTGCGCCCCGAGTCTGCCCGAAGCAGCATCACCACCACGAGGTTGGCCAGCAGACCGGCGAGTGCGACGACGATCATCGGAAGGCCGGGCACATCCGGCGCGTTGCCCAGGCGGTGAAACGCCTCGTACAGGATGAAGATCGCCACGCCGACGAGCAGTGCCGCGTTCGCCACCGCGGTGAACACTTCGGCGCGGTGCCAGCCGTACGTTCGCGACGGCGACGCGGGACCGTGTCGCGCTAACAGGACGGCTGTCAAGCCCATGAACATCGCCACCAGGTCGGTCAGCATGTGACCCGCGTCGGCGAGCAGGGCGATTGAGTTGATCCACAGCGCCGTCGTCAGTTCAACGAGGAAGAAAGCCGTCAGGATCGCGGCGGCGGTGACCATCCGGCTGACCCGCGTGTCTGCGGCATGGTGATGGTCGTGCCCGGCGCCCATAGAGGCAATCTATGCGTGAAGCTGCATATATTGCAAGCTCAGTTGTGCCAGAAGAGCGTCAGGCTGAACCCGATCGACGCCAATATTCCGATGCCGCCCAAGGCGGCGTAGAGCTTGAACACCAGCGCGAAGAACCAGCCGTTGAGGGGCGGGGCGATGAGGATGAGCAGCAAGACGAAGAATCCGTACTGCTTGAGCGGGGTCAGCGCACGCTGCAGATTCGGGCTCAGATGCGGCTCCAGGGCGCCGTAACCATCGAGCGGCGGAATCGGGATGAGGTTGAGCACTACCGCCATCACCTGCAGCAGTCCCAGGAATGCGATGCCGGACCAAAACACGGTGTGGCCGACGTCGTAGAAGAGCCGGGTGGCGAACAGCAGCAGCACAGCCAGCACCAGATTGGCGAACGGCCCGGCCAGGCTGACGATGGTGCGTTGCGATTTGGTCATACCCTGCGTGCGCAGCCATACCGCCCCGCCGGGCAGCCCGATTCCGCCCATGGCGATGAACAGCAGCGGCAGCACGATCGAGAACATAGGGTTGGAGTACTTCATCGGGTTGAGAGTCAGGTAGCCGCGTACGGCGGTTTCGTGGTCGCCGAAACGCCACGCGGTGAACGCGTGACCGAACTCGTGCAGACACAGCGACACGACCCAGCCGGCAATCACCAGGATGAACGTCCCGAGATAGGCCAGTGCCTCGTTGGTCGCGGCACCGGCCTGCCACGCCACCACGCCGCCAAGCGCCGTCAGCGCGACCAGGGCCAAGAAGACGGGGCTGGGACGCACCGACTGGTTGACAGGGCGATAGCTCACGCCACGAAAGCTACCGTTAAACGATGCGTGAGCACCGGATATCCGATTCAGGCATCCGGAGGACCCCGAGCATCCGTCAGCGCACCTTCAGCCAGCCCTCGGTGTGCCGGTAGAACGTCGAGCGCCGCAC
The DNA here is from genome assembly GCA_964511995.1 of uncultured Mycobacterium sp. Lineage (GTDB taxonomy): Bacteria > Actinomycetota > Actinomycetes > Mycobacteriales > Mycobacteriaceae > Mycobacterium. The sequence continues at coordinate 44,522 of CAZEHT010000014.1, read as the reverse complement.
CTCCCGCGGTGCCGTGACACCGTCGCGCACCACCTGTGCGCCGGTGCTACCCAATTGGGCGGCGCGCCCGGTGATCCAGCCGCTGCCTCGCCAGGGTCCCGCGTGCACCCGGGCGCGAAGGCCCGGCAGCGACGATGTCGGCTCCATGCATACCGCGGCCACCTCGCCGTCGAAGAGGACGGTGTCGTCCACGACGCACTCGCCGTGCACTGCGGGTGTGCCGTGCGGCGGCAACCAGTATGCGGCGCCGACGATCACCTGGCCGGTTTCGTCCCGGATCAGCGGCACCCGCCGGGCGTCGCCGCGGCGGGCGCGCCGGGCGTCGCCGAGACGCCCATCCAGGTGGGCGACTTCGACGTCGAGTCGTCCGTTTCGCAGCAACCGGGTCAGCACCGTCGCCAGGTCCGCCGTGGCTCCCGCGACGATCACCCGGCGTGGCAGAAGTCCGTCACGCTGAATCGCCGCATCGATCTCCGCATCGACTTCCGGGCCGCTGCCGACGTCGCGAACCCGAAGATTACGCAGCGACCGTGGTATGCGGCGCTGGCCGAAGCGCAAAACGACGAGGTCACCGCGCGTGTCCGAGGATGAGTCGGGATCGGCCACTGCGGCTCCTGGCATTCGATTCGGCGTCCGGTCCGATAGGGTGTCTCACCGGCTTAGTCACAATAAGCGGGAGAACTGCCATGCCGGCAATCGTCCTGATCGGCGCCCAGTGGGGCGATGAGGGCAAGGGGAAGGCCACCGATTTGCTCGGCGGCCGTGCCCAGTGGGTGGTGCGCTATCAGGGCGGCAACAACGCCGGGCACACGGTTGTGTTACCGACGGGCGAGAATTTCGCATTGCATCTGATCCCTTCGGGAATTCTCACCCCCGGCGTCACCAATGTGATCGGTAACGGCGTGGTCGTCGATCCGGGTGTGTTGCTGGGCGAGTTGCAAGGTCTGCAGGACCGTGGCGTCGACACGTCGCGGCTGTTGATCTCCGCCGACGCCCACCTGTTGATGCCTTACCACGTGGCCATCGACAAAGTGACCGAGCGGTATATGGGCCAGAAGAAGATCGGCACCACCGGCCGTGGTATTGGACCGTGCTACCAGGACAAGATCGCGCGGATGGGCATCCGGGCCGCCGATGTGCTCAGCGAGGACCTGCTCGCCCAGAAGGTCGAAGCCGCGCTGGCGTTCAAGAACCAGGTGCTGGTGAAGATCTACAACCGCAGGGCGCTCGACCCCGCCGAGGTGGTGTCGACGCTGCTCACCGAGGCACAGGGATTCCGGCACCGCATCGCCGACACGCGTTTGCTGCTCAACAGTGCGCTCGACCGGGGTGAGACCGTGCTGCTGGAGGGTTCGCAAGGCACCCTTCTCGACGTCGACCACGGCACATATCCGTATGTGACGTCGTCGAATCCGACGGCTGGAGGGGCGGCGGTCGGGTCGGGCATCGGCCCGACCCGCATCACCACGGTGCTCGGAATTCTGAAGGCCTACACCACCCGGGTGGGATCGGGCCCGTTCCCCACCGAACTGTTCGATGAGAACGGCGAATACCTGGCCAAGACTGGCGGCGAGATCGGGGTGACGACGGGTCGGCGACGCCGGTGCGGATGGTTCGACGCGGTCATCGCGCGCTATGCCACCCGCGTCAACGGCATCACCGATTACTTCCTGACCAAACTGGACGTCTTGTCGTCTCTGCCGACGGTGCCAATCTGCGTCGGCTACACCGTCGCGGGCAAGCGGACCGACGAGATGCCGATGACGCAGGCCGACATCGCTCGTGCCGAGCCGATCTTCACCGAAATGCCGGGCTGGTGGGAGGACCTCTCGGGCGCACGCGAGTTCGCCGACCTGCCGTCGAAGGCGCGCGACTACGTGCTCAGACTGGAAGAACTCGCCGGGGCCCATATCTCGTGCATCGGAGTCGGCCCGGGCCGGGACCAGACCATCGTCCGGCGTGACGTCCTGGCGGCGGGTCGCTGACTGGCCGCCGGTAGGCAGTCGATAGGCAGTAGATAGGCGCGGATTCGAGACCGGATCGTCGCGCAGGCGGTTCAATGGGCGAATGCCTGCCTCGCGTCGCCTGACCACTCCACGGGCCGCCGCACTGGCCGGGGTCTTGTTCGCCCTGCTTTTCGGCGTCGCACTGGTGTTGATGCGATCTCCTTTGCCCGAAGGAGCCCAGCCGGGCTCACAGTGGGTCGGTGGCGCCACCAACCGGTTGCGGGTTGCATCGGTGCTCATGCCGTTCGCCGGTATCGCGTTTCTGTGGTTCATCGGGGTGATCCGCGACGGCATCGGCCAGCTCGAGGATCAGTTCTTTTCGACAGCGCTGCTCGGAAGCGGACTCTTGTTCATCGCGATGATGTTCACGACGACGGCGATCGGTGTGTCGCTGGCGGCAAGCGACTCGGTAATAGCCAGTCCCGCCGAGCACGCGTTGGTGGACGAGTTCGGGCGGGCGATGCTGGAGGCGGTCAGCACGACGTACGGCTTGCGAATGGCAGCGGTGTTCATGATCTCGCTCGCCACCATCTGGCTGAAGACGGCTCTGATGCCGCGCTGGGTGGTCGGGCTCACCTATCTCATCGCGGCGACGATTCTCGTCGCAAGCGATGTGAGCACGTGGCTCGTGCTGGCGTTCCCCATCTGGGTATTGCTGGTCAGCATCCTTATCCTGCAGCGCGGGGGCGTAGTCGGCCTGCACCTCCGTCGCCAGGACGGCTTACGGTGAGCGTCGCCGAGCAACAGGCACTCGATGCGCTCTATGCGATTGACAATGTGCTGACGGTCAAGATCACGATGCCGCAGGTCGACTGGAATGCAGTCAGAACCCAGCAGCCGGCCGGCGGCGTGTGCAACTTCGAATTCACCGGCGGCGGTCGCTACACCTGGCACCAAGCGGTCTCGGTAGAAATATCCGGAACGAGGTTTCCAGCGCGCACGACGTTCACCCAGGTGGGGGTGAAGAAGAAATCGTTCTGCGGCTCGATCGACAGTGACAAGCCGTGCCTCCATATCGATTTCGGAAAATACAGCAAGGACGCCGCCGGCGCGGCTCAGGCACTTTTCGGTTCCAGATATCTGACCCTCAACAACTCGATCCAGGATCGCTCTTATATCCGTCAGACGCTGGGCTACAAATTGCTCGGTATGGCGGGTCTGCCCCATTCCCGCTGCAACTATGCCAAAGTTTTCGTGAACGGGAAGCTCATCGGACTGGGCGTACCCCGCGTCAATGGTCCAGGAATCTATGTCAGCGCAGAACCGGTGATGAAGCGTTATATCGAACGCAACTTCGACGGCAATATGGAGGGCAATCTGTACGAAATCGAGCATCACGACGACTTCGTCATCGATCGCCTGTCGTACATCGGAATCGAGTCGCTTTCCCGGTTCCAGAACAAAGCCGACCTGAAGTTCGCCGTTGACTTCATCGCCGCGAACGGCCTGGCCGGTGCGAGTCAGCTATTGGATCTGGACGAGTTCATCAAGCTGTTCGCCATGGAATTCCTTCTCAAACATTGGGATGGCTACTCGAAGAACACGAACAACACCTACCTCTACAACGATGTGTTGGCGGTCGAAGCGCCCGGCGCGGGCGATATCAGGTTCAAGATCATCCCCTGGGGGCTCGACCAGATTCTGCAGCCCGGCACTCCTTTCAACGTCGCCACTACCGGCTTGATCGCGAAGCTCGTCAACGACGATGTGACACGGCGTATGCAAGTGATCGACCAGATCAGGGTCTATGGCGACGGCATACTCGGCAGCCATGCTCAGCAGACTGTGCTGGGCCCGATGATCGATCAAATGCAAGCGTTGTTGGTGGACTTTGGCGTACCCGATGTCGTAGCTGAAATCGCCACGGTGCGCAAGCAATTGCAGCTTGTGGAGGCGGCAGCCGGCTCCTTGCTTCCCCAGAGATGGCGCGAACTGGGTGGGGGTTTTACCGCGGCGGCACGGGTGGCGGCGGTGAGCCGTAACGCCAATCAGTTGGATATTTTCGCTTGTGACGCCAATGGGCGCGTTCAGACGAGTTGGTGGAATCCCGGTGACGACTGGGGCAATCATCGGTGGCGCGACCTGGGCGGGCATTTCCCGCCGGGAGCGAACGTGGCGGCGGTGAGCCGCAACGCCAATCAGTTGGATATTTTCGCTTGTGACGCCAATGGGCGCGTTCAGACGAGTTGGTGGAATCCCGGTGACGACTGGGGCAATCATCGGTGGCGCGACCTGGGCGGGCATTTCCCGCCGGGAGCGAACGTGGCGGCGGTGAGCCGCAACGCCAATCAGTTGGATATTTTCGCTTGTGACGCCAATGGGCATGTTCAGACGAATTGGTGGAATCCCGGTGACGATTGGGCCGGTCATGGGTGGCGTGATCTGGGTGGAAATTTCCCGCCGGCGGCGCGGGTGGAGGTGGTGAGCCGCAAGTCGGACCAGTTGGACATTTTCGGTTGCGCGGCAAACGGGCATCTGCTCACCAACTGGTGGAATCCCGGGGACGACTGGGCCGCCCACGGCTGGCGTGACCTGGGTGGAAGCTTCCCGCCGGCGCCGCGGCCGGCGGCCGTGAGTCCCAACCCCGGCCGGCTCGATGTGTTCGTGTGCGACACCAACGGGCATGTACGAACCACGTGGTGGACTGGTGACGACGACTGGTCCGATCACGCGTGGCGTGACCTGGGCGGGGGTTTCCCGCCGGGTGCCGCGGTGGCCGCGCTAAGCCGAAGGGCCGGACAGCTCGACGTCTTCGTCGTGGACAGCGCCGGGCATCTGCAGACAAACCGTCGCGGCCACGGCGAAGACTGGTCCGATCACGGCTGGCGCGATCTGGGCGGGCGTTTCTCGGAGGGTGCCGCGGTGGCGGCGGTGAGCCGAAACCCCAACCAGCTCGACGTGTTCGCCTGCGACACTGCCGGTCGAGTTCAGACGATGTGGTGGATGGCCTGAGGTGGGCGCCGCCCCTGCCGGAGGTCAGCCGGCCACCGGCTGCGCCCGCGGCTCGATGTCGGCGGGCCACCACACCCTGGGGCCCAGGATGGTGAACAGCGCCGGAATGATCACCGTCCGCACCAGGAAGGTGTCGAGCAGGATGCCGAGGCCGACGATCACACCAAGCTGGGTGAGCACGATGAGCGGCAACACGCCCAGGACACAGAAAACCGCCGCCAGCACGACGCCCGCGCTGGTGATCACGGCACCGGTGGCAGACACCGCCCGCACGACGCCCGCCCGCGTGCCGTGGGTGCGGGCCTCTTCGGCCGCCCGGGTCACCAGGAAGATGGAGTAGTCCACCCCGAGGGCCACCAGGAACAAGAACGCGTACAGCGGGGTGCTGTTGTCCAGCGCCGGAAAGCCGAACACATGCACGCTCACCCAGCCGCCTATGCCCAGCGCCGTCAGCGCCGACAGCACCGTCACCGCAACCAGGACGAGCGGCGCCACCACGGCGCGCAGTAAGACCAGCAGCACGGCGAGGACCACGACGAGAATGGCCGGTATCAGTACCTGCCGGTCGCGGATCGCGGCATCGCGGGTGTCCAGCGCCTGGGCGTCGGCGCCGCCCACCACCGCTTCCGGATCGGCAGCATGCACCGAATCACGAAGGGCCGCAACGGTTTGAAATGAGGACTCGCTGGCCGGGGCGGAATCTGAGACGACGGACCACTGGGTCAGGCCCGTTTCGGTGCGACCAGTCTCGGCGGCCGACACCACCCGCGGCGCGCCCGTGATGGCCGACTGCAGGTGCGCGGCCCGGTCGGTGTGGCCGATGACCCGGATCGGGTCGGTCAGCCCGCCGGGGAAGTGCGCCGCGACGATTTCGTATCCGGTGACGGATTCGGACTTGACCCGGAACTGCTCCGTTTGCGACAGCCCGGTGCGGGTGCCCGTAAGTCCCGTCGCCAGTAGCGACAGCACCAGGATCGACGTCGCCGCGACCCACACCGGACGGCGCGCAACTGCGTCTGCGACGCGATGCCAGAGGCCGGTGGACAGCGTGTCCGGCCCGCCGGCGCGGGGAATGAAAGGCCAGAACAGCCGCACACCGCACAACGCCAGCAATGGCGGAAGGACGAACAACGAGAACAGCGCCGCCACCGCCAGGCCCGACGCCGCCTGTACACCCAGACTGCGGGTGCTCGGGGCCGATCCGAACAACAGCGTCAGCAGGGCCAGGACGACGGTGGCGTTGCTGGCCAGGATCGCCGGCGCGGCGGTGCGAACCGCGGTGCGCAACGCCGCGCGGTGGTCGGGCTCGCGTCGAAGTTCCTCGCGGTAGCGGGAAATGAGCAGCAGCGCGTAGTTGGTTCCCGCGCCGAACACGAGCACGCTGGTGATCCCGCCCGTCGAGCCGTCGGTGGTCAGCCCGAACGCCGAGGCGAGCGCCGCACCGGCAACCGATCCGACTCGGTCCGCGAACGCGACGACCAGCAACGGCACCACCCACAGGACCGGCGATCGATAGGTCAGGATCAGCAGCAACGCCACCACGGACGAGGTCACCACCAGCAGCGTGATGTTCGCGCCGGAAAATGCGTTTGCGATGTCGGCGCCGAAAGCCGGTCCGCCGGTGATCTGGGCGCGCAGATCCCCGGGCAGTCCTTCGGTGGCAGCGCCGCGCAATGACCGCACAGCGTCGTTGAGCGCGAACCCGGACAGTTCGGTGTCCACGTGCGTGGCCGCCACGGCGGCCGCCCCGTCGGCCGACATCGTCAGGGGTGTGCCTGAGATCCGCGCCCGCGCCGCCTCGGCGGCATCGCGGTCCGCGGGGGTCAGCGCAGCGCCGTCGTCGCGGGTGACGACGAGGATCGCCGGTGCGCGGTCGCCTCCGGGGAATTGCCGTGCCAGCTCGGCTGCCCGCGCCGATTCCGCCGACGCGGGCAGCGACACCGGGGACCGCGAACTCGACTCGTCGCCGCCGAAAAGCGCGATCAGTGCCCCGGAGGCGAGAATCGCGACGAGGGCGACCAGCCAGGATCGCGGGGACGTGACGACGTCGGCGAGGCGAGACCAACCCACCGGGAAAACATAGCGGGAAAGTTCTGTGACCTAAACGTTTGTATCACCCAACGTCCGGACAGAGGTCCGCGCCCCGAGGCCAAGACCGAGGCGAGGTAACGGGGACTGCTATTGGCGGGTATACGCCGCCTCTTCCAGGTCGAGGTCGTGCAGCAGAATGCGCAGTACCTCGTCGTCGATGTTGCCGGCATCGCGCTCGGTGATCATCGCCTTGCGTTCGGCGCCGAGCATGGCCAGCCTCAGCTTGCGGGCGGCGGCACTGGGGCTGGCGCCGAGTTCGTCTGCGCCGCGGCCGAGCTGCTCTTCCCAGGCGGAATTGCGGCGATGCTCGTTGGCTCTGCGCAGCACGACGGCCGCACGTTCGTAGACGTCGACCGGTTTGCCGGACCGGCGCACGAGTTCCAGCTTGTCGTCGAGCTTTCGCTCGGCCGCGTCGGCGGCTTTGGTCCGCGCGGCGACGATTGCCAGCGCGTCGGACTGCGCCTCGCTGTCGAGCATCCCCAGGCGCCGGATGAGGGCGGGCAGCGTCAGTCCATGCAACAGCAGGGTTCCGACCACCACGACGAACGTCAGGAACACGATGTACGGCCGGCCCGGAAACGGTTCCCCCGACAAGGTCGTCAGGGGCACTCCGAACGCCGCAGCCAGCGAGACCACGCCCCGCATCCCGGCCCACGCCACGACGAACCGCTGTGCGGCGGTCGGCTTGCCGGCGGTCGTGCCGTCTCGACGGCGCGGGGCCGGTAGCAGCTGGGCCGCGACGAAGACCCAGACGATCCGGACCGCCAGCACGGTCAAGAACACCGCGGCAGACGACACCGCCACGACGTACCCCGGTACTCCCCGCAGCTCGCGGATCACTTCGGGCAGTTGCAGACCGATCAACAAAAACGCCGTCGACTCCAGCAGAACCTGCACGCTGCGCCACACCGCGTAGTCCTGCAAGCGGGTGGCATAGCCGGCCTCTGTCGAACGCCTGCCGGAGATCAAGGCGGCCACCACCACCGCGAGCACACCCGACCCATGCACCTGCTCGGCGAGTAGATAGATGACGAAGGGCGCCACTAGCCCGATCGCGCTTTCCGACAGATCGTCGTCGAGCCAGTCCCGAATCCACCCGATCGCCCAGCCGATCGCCGCGCCGACCGCGACCCCGCCGACAACCGCCCAGCCGAATACCGCGGCCGCGTGGCCCATGCTCTGGGCGACACCCACCGCGGCGGCAAGTGCCACCTTGTAGGCGGTGAGCGCCGTCGCGTCGTTGAGCAGGCTCTCGCCACCCAGCAGCGTCATCATCCGGCGGGGCAATCCGAGCTTTCGCCCGATCGCCGTCGCCGACACCGCGTCGGGCGGCGCGACGATGGCGCCGAGCACGAAGGCGGCCGGCAGGGTCAACTCGGGCACGGTGCGGTACGCGACATAGCCGACGGCGAGCGTCGTCGCCAGCGGCAGCCCGACCGCCAGCAGGCCGATCGGGCCCATGGACCTGCGCATGTCCACATAGGAGCTCTCCAGGCCCGCCGACCACAGCAGCGGGGGGAGTATCACGAAAAGCACCACGTCGGGATCCAAGGCGATGGCGGGCGCCGCGGGGATGAGGCCTATCGCCAGCCCCGCGACCACCAGCGCGAGCGGGGACGACAGTTCGTAGCGCCGCGCCAGCGCGGACAGCAGAACCGCGGCGGCGACCAAGGCCAATATCTCGGCAGACACGTGGTGAACCTCCGCTTACGGGCAGGCGCCTATTCTTGGACAGCATGTCCCTGCGCTGCATGCAGTATTCCGCGAGTGGTCGTGCACGGTGAGACGACCGAAACGCGTGGTGGACAGTTCACCGTCCCGCTCGCAGGGCTGCGAGCATCTGGCGGCGGCTGCCCGCGAGTCCGAACCGCAACCGCTGACGAAGGATTGTCAGGAATGCGCCGAAGACGGCGAATACGTCTGGGCGCACCTGCGCATGTGCCTGTCGTGCGGGCATGTGGGGTGCTGCGACTCCAGCCCGAAGAAACACGCCACCGCACACTTCCGCGCGACCGGGCACCCGGTGATGCGTTCGGTCGAGCCGGGTGAGACGTGGCGCTGGTGCTACGTCGACCTGGAACTGTTGGCATGACCTGGCATGACCCGGGATGTCCTGGCCTGACCCGAAATGACCCGGTGGGCGCGCGGGGGTGCCGGTAGTGGCGGCCGATGACATCGGCACCTCTGTCTCCCCGCTGCCGTTTCTGGGGGCGCTGGCGATCGTTGTGCTCGTCGTGATCGGAATCGGTGCGGTGACGATTTCGCGCCGCGGCGCCGACAACGAGCGGGAGGCGGTGGTGCGGGCTGTGCTGGCGCAAAACGATGCGTTGCAGCGTCTCGACTACCCGGGCTACCGCGCCAACACATGCTCTGCGCTGTCCGGCGCGGAGGCCGACGTCCTCGCCCGGCAACGAGATTCGTCGGCCGCCAAGGGCGCACGCTACGTCGACAACGTTGCGGGCGTGTCCGTAGGAGGCGACAGCGCAACCGCCAGCGTGACCTACTCGTTCGGCCGTTCCCGGGACGCCACGATCGACACCGCGATGACATTCGCGCGCGAGGACGGAGTCTGGCGGGTGTGTTCACCCGGGCCGCAGTAACGGTGTGCCGGTAGCGGGCCCCTCATCTGGGCTGCCCGCGCGGCGTCATTGATGCCCGGCCCGCCCCGGTGTGTAAAACTCGCGGACGTGAATTATGCGGGAGACATCACCTCGAAAGAGGCCTGGGAGCTGTTGGCCGGCGATGCCGAGGGAGTGTTGGTTGATTGCCGGACACAGGCCGAGTGGAGGTTCGTCGGCGTGCCGGATGTGTCCGTACTCGGCCGCGAAGTCGTCTTCGTGGAATGGAACGCATTCGACGGCAGTCGCAACGAGAGATTCGTCGAGGACCTGATTGCCGCGGGCGTCACTCCCGGTCAGCGTCCCGTCGTGTTCCTGTGCCGCTCCGGCAACCGCTCAGTCGGTGCCGCCGAGGCCGCCACGGCAGCCGGCATCGCCCCGTCGTACAACGTCTCGGACGGGTTCGAAGGCCACCTCGACGAGAACAACCATCGTGGCGTCACCGGATGGCGCGCAGCCGGCCTGCCGTGGACGCAGTCATGAACCCGGCCGGGACGCCGTCCGTGCGGATCCCCGCCGCGTTGCCGGACGGGGTCAGTCCGGCCACCATCGGCGTGCGCGGCGGGCTGCTGCGATCGGGCTTCGAGGAAACCGCCGAGGCGATGTACCTGACGTCGGGTTACGTCTACGACTCGGCCGCCGCGGCCGAGAAGGCATTCACCGGCGAGATCGACCGCTACGTCTACTCGCGGTACGGCAACCCGACCATTTCGATGTTCGAGGAGCGGCTCAGGCTGATCGAAGGCGCACCGGCCGCCTTCGCCACGGCCACTGGCATGGCGGCGGTTTTCACCGCACTGGGCGCGCTGCTGCGGGCGGGCGATCGGCTCGTGGCGGCGCGCAGCCTTTTCGGTTCGTGTTTCGTGGTGTGCAACGAGATCCTGCCGCGCTGGGGTGTGCAGACGGTGTTCGTCGACGGCGACGACCTCGACCAGTGGGAGCAAGCACTGTCGGTGCCCACCCAGGCGGTGTTCTTCGAGACGCCATCCAATCCGATGCAGTCACTCGTCGACATCGCCGCCGTCTGCGAACTGGCCCACGCTGCGGGCGCAAAGGTGGTGCTGGACAACGTCTTCGCGACCCCGCTGCTGCAGCGCGGCATGCCGCTGGGTGCCGACGTCGTCGTCTACTCCGCGACCAAGCACATCGACGGCCAGGGCCGCGTGCTGGGCGGGGCGATTCTGGGCGACAAGCAATACATCGACGGACCGGTGCAAACACTGATGCGCCACACCGGGCCCGCGATGAGCGCCTTCAACGCCTGGACCCTGCTCAAGGGGCTCGAGACGCTGGCCGTACGCGTCGACTACAGCACGGCGTCTGCGCTGCGGATAGCCGAGTTCCTAGAAGACCACCCGGCGGTCCGCTGGACCCGGTACCCGTTCTTGGCCTCGCACCCGCAACACGAGCTGGCCAAGCGGCAGATGTCGGGCGGCGGAACCGTCGTCACGTTCGAACTCGACGCACCCGAGGGCGAAGGCAAGCAGCGGGCATTCGAAGTGCTGGACCGTCTGCGGCTGATCGACATCTCCAACAACCTCGGTGATGCCAAGACGTTGATCACGCATCCGGCCACCACCACCCACCGGGCAATGGGCCCGGAAGGGCGTGCCGCGATCGGTCTCGGTGACGGTGTCGTGCGCATTTCGGTAGGCCTGGAGGGGACCGAAGACCTGATCGGGGACCTGGCCAACGCGCTGCGCCGCTAGCCTTCTGGCTGCCAGGTTTTGAGATTATAGTCGGCCTGTGACCAGCGGTGATGCGCTGACGGGCCGCGACGGAGAGCTCGCTGTACTGCGGCGCGCGCTCACCGGTGTCGGCAATTACGCGGGGGTCGTCATCGCCGGGGCGGCGGGCGTCGGCAAGACGCGACTGGCCCGCGAACTGCTCATCCAGGCGGCGGCAGCGGGGGCCCAGACCAACTGGATCGTGGCCACCGCATCCGCGCGGCCGATTCCGTTGGGCGCTTTCTCCGTCGCGCTGGGAGCGTCCGGCGCCGCGCCCGAAGAGTCGGCGCCCAGTGTCCGGCGCCTTATCAATTCGCTTGTTGCACAACAACGTCGGGGACGCGCACTGATCGGCGTAGACGACGCCCACCTGCTCGACGGATTCTCCGCCCACGTGGTGCACCAGATCGCGCAGACGCGGGAGGCACGTCTGGTGGTGACGGTGCGAACCGGCGGCGGCGAGCCCGACGCGGTCAAGGCGCTGTGGCGCGACGGGCTGCTGGCACGCCTCGACCTGGAGCCGCTTTCCGCCGAGGCGACCCGCGAAGTGGTGGAGGCCGCCCTGGGCGGTGCCGTCGATGCCCGCAGCGCCAACCGATTCTGGCGACTGACCGGCGGAAACGCCCTGTTCATTCAGCAACTCGTCAAGGACCAGGTGGCCGCCGGGCGCATTGCGCGGGTGGGGCGGGTGTGGATTTGGGACGGCGACGTCGCGGTCTCGCAGAACATGAACGATCTCGTCGGCAACCGGCTCGACCAGCTGCCGCCGGGGCAGGCACTCGTGCTCGACGCGCTGTCACTGTGCGAGCCGCTGGATCTCGACATCCTGCTGGAACTGGCCGCGCGCGACGACGTGGAGACCGCCGAGCGGATGCATCTGATCAGGGTCGAGCGGGTGGGAGGCAGGCTGCTCGCCTCGTTGGCCCATCCCTTGTTCGGCGAACTACGCCGCGCGGCGGCGGGCGAGATGTACCTGTCCAAGCTGCGCGGCCGTCTGGCGCAGCTGCTGGGCGCCGTACCGCGTACCGGCGATGCGGATCCGCAGCGCACCGTGCTGCGGGCCCAGCTCGCGCTCGACTCCGACCTTCCGCCCGACCCCGACCTGTTCCTGGAAGCGGCCGAGCACGCCATGAGGATGCTCGATTTGAGCCTCGCGGAGCGTTTCGCCGAGGCCGCTACCTCGTGCGATCCGGCCGCCGCGACCGGTTTGCGCGCGCTCAACCTGTTGCTGATGGGCCGCGGTGAGCAGGCCGAGGCGCTGCTGAGCGCGGTGACCCCCGCCGACGCCGACCGGCGCGCGTGGGCGCTGATGCGCGTGGCGAACATGATCTGGATGCTGGGCCAGCCCGCCTTGGCCGCGCCGCTCTTGGCCCAGCTCGCCGCGGAAGACGAGTCACCGGCCGACCGGGCACAGCGACTGGCCCTGGCCGCATGCTTGGACGCCGTCTACGCGCGGCCCGCGGCGGCCGAGGAAAAGGCGAGGGCCGCAATCGAATCCGGAATGTTATCCGATCTGACGATGATGATGGCAGCGGTCGCATTGGTGATGGCTTCGGGAATGCTCGGGCACACCGCCGGACTCGCCGCAGTGGCCGACGAAGCGATTGAACGGGCGACTCTGTCCCACGAGGCTGCGCATTCGCGCTTCTGGTTCGGGGGCGTGTATCTGCGCGCATGTCGGCTCAACGGCCGGCTCGACGAATGCCAGCGCGCCACATCGATTCTCGAAGCCCTGGCTCGCGATGTGCCCGGACTCGGATATGCCAACCTGTTGCTGCTCAAGGCCAATGCCGTCTTGATGCGCGGTGAGATGCGCGAGGCGGTACGGCTGCTGTACGAGGCGCTGGCGGCGGCGGAATACCACGGTGCGGCGGCGATGCGGCCCGCTTGTTACTTCGCGCTCGTCGAGGCGCACGCCAAGCTCGGAGAGAGCGAGGCGGCGGCCGAGATGCTCGAACAGGCCCGCGCGGTGGTCAAGCCCGACTATCTGTACATGCAGACCGCGCTGCAGGTGGCCGTCGGTTGGGCGCAGGCAGCTTCCGGGGCATTGGGCCTGGCCATCGACACGGTGCTGGCCGAGGCGAGGGTGGCTCGCGAGCGCGGTCAGCCCACGCACGAACTCTCCTGCCTGCAGGCGGCCATACAGTGGGGCGCCGGTGAACGTCTGGCCGAGGTTGCGGCTCGGCTGCGTGAACTCGCCCGTGAGCTGGACATTCCGCTGGCGCAAACCGTTGCCGCACATGCCGAGTCGCTGCGCGAGGGCAACGGTGAGGGGTTGCTGAGGGCGTGTCAGGGTTACCAGGCCATCGGTGACCGGGCGACGGCGGCGGATGCGGCGGCTCAGGCCGCAGTGGCCTTTGCCTCCGCGCAGCTCAATAGCCGGGGGCTGTTCGCGGCGTCGCTCGCCCAGCAGTTGGCGGAGGAGTGCGGCGGGCTGTGCACCCCCGCGACGCGGAGCCCGGTGTCGCCGACGCCGTTAACGGGACGGCAGCGTGAAGTCGCCGAGCTGGCGGCCGCCGGGCTCTCCAACAAGGAGATCGCCGATCGCCTGGTCACGTCGGTGCGAACCGTGGAGGGCCATCTGTACCGCGCCTGTCAACGGGTTGGCGCGACGTCGCGCAGCCACCTCACGGCCATCATGCGGTCCGGTCGGTGATGACGCCGGTTGCCGACTGGGCGCGCTGTTCGTAGGCGGCGCGCGCCCGTTGGTCGAACGCGAGGAAGACGGTGTCGTTGCCGAGACGGTGTGACAGCCAGCGCCGGCCGCGCGGAGGCAGCAGCTGGGAGAGGATGCTTATCGCGCGCAGCGGCCCGGGCACCGACACCGCGGTCGTGGGTCTCTCGATGATCCGCACGACCGCGTCTGCGATGTCCTCGGGCTGGACCGGCTTCTGCGCCCCCGTCGTCTTGGTGCCGGCGATGAGTTCGGTGTCGGTGAAGGTCGGCAGGACGACGCTGACATTGACGCCCTTCGGGGCGAATTCGTCGGAGAGCGCGGTCGACAGCCCGACGACGGCGAACTTCGTCCCGGCATAGAGCGCCTGCCCCGGGACGGCGACGACACCCGCGATCGAAGCGATGTTGACGATATGACCGCCGCCGCGATTGACCATCTCCGGCAGCGCCAGCCGACAGCCGTTGAGCACACCGTAGAGGTTCACCTCGACGGCGGAGCGCACCGCCTGATCGGAGTGGTCCAGGAACGGGCCGATCGGCATCACGCCCGCGTTGTTGACCAGCACGTCGATGTGGCCGCCCAGACCCGACTGCGAGTCGGCGCGGGCCTTGTCGAGGAATCCGGCGAAAGACCGCGCGTCGGTGACGTCCAGTGGGTGGCCGCTGACCTGGCCGATTTTTCCGAGTTCGGCGACGGTGGTTTCGAGGGCGGGTGTGTCACGGTCGCCGATGACGACACGGGCGCCCCGTCGCAGCAGTGCCTCGGCGGTGGCCCGGCCGATGCCGCGGGCGGCCCCGGTGATGACGATCGTCTTGCCCCGAATGTTGTCCATGGCGCCGAACTGTACACATGCCGGTCATGCACCCAGGAGGCTGACGGTGGTTGGGGCGGTCGACCGCTGCGGTGTCGCGAAAAGGGTTGCTCGTGAACCGGTTTCGTCCTGGTTATCGCGGGGTTGCCTGCTGGGTGAGTTCGTGGATGGGGCCGCGCCAAACCTCGCCGTGGCCGGGAACGAGGATGTCGGTCTCCAGCATCGACAGGGCCGCAAGGCTGCGCACGCAGTCCTTCTGGTCGTGGTTGAAAACCCGGTGCAGCAACTGCGGACCACGGCGGGGGGTCGTCGGGTGTCCCGTCACCAGCGCGTCCCCGCTGACCAGAACGCCGTCCACCAGATACGAGCAGTGGCCGCTGGTGTGCCCGGGTGTGGGTATCGCTATCGGCCCGCCGGGCAGGGTGGCGGCGATCTCGGCGGTCAGTGCTTGCGTGGTGGGGACACCTGCCCGTACCAGCGCGCCCTTGCGAGAGATCTCGGCCGACCACAGCAGCCAGCGGGGTTGCCAGGCGTGCGCGGCGAGACTGCCCGGGGAAACCTGTTCCAGGTATTTGCGTTGGGCGTGGCCGACTTCGTCGGCGTGGCAGTACACGGGTGTGCCGTGCTGGGCGGCGAACCAGATGGCCGTGCCGAAATGGTCGATGTGGGCGTGCGTCAAGACAATTGCGTGAACGTCGGGTGCGTCGCAACCCAATTCGCGCAGCGAGGCCAGAACTTCGGCTCGCTGCCCGGGAAAGCCGGCGTCGATAAGCAGCACTCCGTCGCCGTCGATGATGATGGTCCAATTCACCAAATGCGTCCTGGCGACGTGCACGATGTCGGTGACCTGGATCAGCTCGTTGAGCGCAGGTGCCATTTCGTGATCTTAGGTGTGGGCAGAGCCGGGCGGGATTCGGCGGGGGATTCGGCGGGGGATTAGGCGGCAGGCGAGGATAGGCCAAGGACCAGACAAGAGTAGAAAAGAAACCGTGGCTGAACTTAGACTTGGGTACAAGGCGTCCGCGGAACAATTCGCCCCGCGCGAACTCGTCGAACTCGCGGTGGCCGCCGAGGCGCACGGCATGGACAGCGCCACCGTCAGCGACCACTTCCAGCCCTGGCGGCATGACGGTGGGCATGCGCCGTTTTCCCTGGCGTGGATGACGGCGGTGGGCGAGCGCACCGACCGCTTGACGCTGGGGACGTCGGTTCTGACACCGACGTTCCGCTACAACCCGGCGGTGATCGCGCAGGCTTTCGCGACCATGGCGTGTCTATACCCCGGGCGGATCTTCCTCGGCGTCGGCACGGGTGAGGCGCTCAACGAAATCGCCACCGGCTTCATGGGCGAATGGCCGGAGTTCAAGGAGCGGTTCGCGCGGTTGCGTGAGTCGGTCCGGCTGATGCGGGAGCTGTGGCGCGGTGACCGGGTCGACTTCGACGGCGATTACTACCACCTCAAAGGCGCTTCCATCTACGACGTGCCCGAGAGCGGGGTACCGGTCTACATCGCGGCCGGCGGTCCCGCCGTGGCCAAGTACGCCGGGCGCGTGGGCGACGGGTTCATCTGCACCTCGGGCAAGGGTGAAGAGCTTTACACGGACAAACTCATTCCGGCCGTAAAGGAAGGCGCAGAGGCTGCCGGCCGCGACGTCGGCGACATCGACAAAATGATCGAAATCAAGATTTCCTACGACACCGATCCGGACCTGGCGTTGCAGAACACCCGCTTCTGGGCGCCGTTGTCGCTGACAGCCGAACAGAAGCACTCCATCGACGATCCGATCGAGATGGAGAAGGCCGCCGACGCGCTGCCGATCGAACAGGTGGCCAAGCGGTGGATCGTGGCTTCCGATCCCGACGAGGCCGTCGAGAAAGTGGATCAGTACGTCACATGGGGGCTCAACCACCTGGTGTTCCACGCCCCGGGCCACGATCAACTCCGTTTCCTGGATTTGTTCAAGCGCGACTTGGCACCGCGGCTTCGGAAGTTGGGGTAGCGGCTTCAGCCCTGGGGGATCAGCAGTTTCGGTGTAACCAGGGGCGCGAGTCGGCGCTGGATCGAGCGCGGCAAGGTCAGCGCTTGTGCGTCGTACCAGGGACCGCTAGTTCGCATTCGGCACCCGTGCCGAGGAGGTCGCTGGCGAAGCTGATTTCGGCCAGCACCAGGAGCGTGTCCAATCGGCTTCGGACGGGTACGTTTCGGGTTGATTGAGTTGGTGGCTGAGTAGGGTGGTGTCGGCGCCGAAGTCCGCCCAGTCGGTGTAGCCAAGGGCTGTGAGGGGTGGTGGGCATCCGCGGGCCGGTCCGCATCACATCGCCAGGGCGGTGATCAGGAAGTGTCGTTGTTCGTCGGTGAGCACCACTTCTCGTGGGGCCTTGGAAGGGGCCGCTCACCGTGGCCGGCGTGTCGTGGTCGGGGGCGCTCCTAGGTCAGAAACGTGGCCAGTCCGCGTCGCCGTGGGGCAGCGGCTGCCATCCGTCGACGTTGGCGGCGAGGACGTCGAGCAGGGAGGGGCCCGAGAACACTTGCTGCCACTGCGGTGAGGTGGCGTGGGCTGCGTCGATGTCGTTCATGTGCCCACGAAAGTCGGCGTCCTATTGTTCAGCGTCGGGGTTGCAACCGCGCAACGATGCACCCGCGATCCCGCAGAGGAACGACCGAATCGCCGACCCCGAATGGTTTCCGTCTCCGGGCTCCTGGGCGCCACCGCCGTGGGGTTGTGCGGCCGTCTCTTCTGGAAGTACTGGAGTCGTGGCTTCTGGTTGTGGGGTTGTGGCTTCTGGTTGTGGGGTCGTCGCTTGGGG
>CAZEHT010000014.1:0-26732 GCA_964511995.1 uncultured Mycobacterium sp. | reverse complement strand
CTTGGGGCTGTGGGGTTGTGGCTTCTGGTTGTGGGGTCGTCGCTTGGGGCTGTGGGGTTGTGGCTTCTGGTTGTGGGGTCGTCGCTTGGGGCTGTGGAGTCGTGGCTTCTGGCTGTGGGGTATTCGCTTCGGGCAATGGCGCCGTCCCTTCCGCCTGGAAGGACCCGGCCGCCGGGGACTGGAGGGGACCAGCGGCAGCGGGTGCAGGCGCGACCGGGCCCCGAACCATCTCGATCAAGCCACTAGTACCCGTGATGGTGGCCCAGCCCGGAGTCTCGACTCCCACCGGAGTTGTCCCGTGATACACCAAGGACCCGTCCGGATTTTGGGTGAGCAACCTTGGGTCCATCCCCGACAGCAGCGCCGCGGCAGCCACATCCGGCGGTGCGGGGCGGCTGGCAGGAGGCTCGACCGGTGCGGTGGCGGAATCCTCGGGGTCGTCTGCGAGTGCCACGGTCATCAGCGACGGTGGCGTGATGACCATTCCGCCAATGACGAAACCCGCACCAAGCACACAAGCCCCCACGGTGGACGTGAATCTATCCCGCATGATTTCCCCTTAACGCACTATCGAGTACGCAGGCCGCGTACCGCCCGCAGGTGAACCTAGCATTGCCAGCCCCAAGCGTAGCGGTCGGTGCAGGGACACTTGTTTGACCAGTGTGAAAACTGGCACACCAGTCACCCACGGTGCATATCGCGGGTTTTGACGGGGATTCGCTAATACGCGGCCGCGCTGAGGATTTCGATGAGTCGTTAAAGTGTCTCGACCGCCTTGCCGTGGGCCTCGGTTTCGGCTACAGCTCCAACCATTCCGATGCGGGCTCTGCGGCCTTACGAGGAGGGGCAACAGCTCGCTCCCCCGGTTCGGTGGTGACATCGAGCCGTCAAACGCCGAAACGTCACTTCCCAAGATCCCAGCGGTTCTCCTCCGCTTGGCTGGGTGCCGCTCAGGCAATTGAGTGCTACCTGTCCCTCCTCGATGGGCGCGATCCGATGCGATACGTTCTTGACGCTCTTGCCGAAGTTGTGCCGATAGCGCAGCCCATCGTCGCGGGCAAATGGTGCCGCTTCGTACGCTTGCGCGATTCTTTTGCCGCTTCCCAAGATCGTGTCGACATCGCAGCACCGCGAAGCACGGCGGATCCATGATGGTGCTCTCGAACCAGATAGCGCAGGCACTTCGCCGTCGACAGCGGACTCAAGTCCGTGAAATGGCCCATGTGAGACAAGACAAGCACGCTCAATGCCCGAGACTGGACATGTCGGGCAGGGTGGTTGCCGGCAACTGACCGAAATCCAGGCCCACCAACCGCGTGCACTCCGAGAGGGGTGCGCGATCGCTCGCTTTGGTCCGAAACGCCGCGAAGTATTGCAGGCCACGCATCGACGCAGTGCGGAAAGGTCAGCGCACGACCCACGGTCATAGTGCGAGAACCCGAAGCCGTGAACTGCGCAGGAATTCAACGTCATCCCTCTTGAGGGCGCTCAGGCCGGCAAATCGGAGATGTGGGATGCGGACAACGAGATCAAGCGCCGGTCAATGTCCTTCAACCTCAAGGCGACTCAGCTGGTGTAGCTCGGCAAGAACGTCCAGCGTGAACCGGCGCTTTGTCGGCGGGATCGTCAGCAGGCAACACCGTCAGCCAGATGCCGCAATCCGTCCAGCGACTCGATGCCGTTGCTGATGAATCCGAACGACTTCAGCCACCCAAACAGCTGCAAGAATTCCAACACTCGCGAGTTCACCAGCGGGCTCAGCCCCAGGTGCACAGCCCGTCGTCATCGGATTTCACCTGCTCACCCCGTGGCCTCGGGTAATGCAGCTACTCGTCACGTTCGCCAGCCGCCATAGCGGCCTGCTGCCTGGCAGCCAGGTCACTCAATTACCCGCGAAAATGCTCATCCGCTGAACCCGACCCCGCGCGAAAGCGTCCGATTGGCAAATTACAACTCGGCCCGGCGTGACTCCTGGCGCGCTCGCACCCGATAGGGAAAGCTGTACCGGGTGTCCGCCCACACTGCCGCCGAACACACCACCGCCATCTATATCGCCTCGCCCGAGGGCGACACCGGCAAGTCGGCGATAGCCCTGGGAATCCTGCACCGGCTCACGGCGACCGCTCCCCGGGTCGGCGTATTCCGGCCGATCACACGCGTTGCGGTAGGACGGGACCGAAGTGATACGGGGGCCGGGCACGAGGCGTGCGACTACATCCTGGAGCTGTTGCTGGCACAGTCGACTGCCGGACTGACCTATGACGAGTGCGTGGGCGTTGATTACGAGCGTCTCCACGCCGATCCCGACGGTGCAATCGCCGATATCGTCGACCGGTTCCACCGCGTCGCTTCCCAGTGCGACGCGGTCGTGATCGTCGGCAGCGATTACACCGACGTTGCGACACCCAGCGAACTGTCGGTCAACGCCCGTATCGCGGCCAACCTCGGAGTGCCGGTGGTTCTCGCCGTACGGGGCAGGGGACGCACCCCGACCGAGGTGGCCAAGGGCGTCGACGTGTTCCTTGCCGAAATCAAGGCCCAGCATGCCCACACGGCCGCCGTCGTCGCCAACCGATGCGATCCGGCGGAACTGGATGCGATCGCCGCGGAACTGAGCACATTCGAGCCGAAATGCTATGTGGTGCCCGATGAGCCGCTGCTGGTCGCGCCGTCGGTCGCCGACCTCGCCGCTGCCGTCGGAGGCACCCAGATCAAGGGTGACCCGGGCCTGCTCGGCCGCGAGGTGCTCGGTGTGATGGTGGCGGGCATGACCGCCGAGCATGTCCTGGAACGTCTCGCCGAAGGCTACGCGGTGGTCACGCCCGGAGACCGGTCCGACGTCGTGCTCGCTGTCATGAGTGCCCATGCGGCTGAGGGGTTTCCGTCTTTGTCGACGGTCATCCTCAACGGCGGCTTGCCGCTGCATCCCGCGGTGGCCGCACTGGTGGACGGTTTGGGCCTCAGGATTCCGATCATCGCCACGGGGTTGGGTACGTTCGACACCGCCAGCGCGGTCGCATCGGCGCGCGGAAGGTTGACCGTGGACTCGCAACGCAAGATCGACACCGCCCTGGGCCTCATGGAGCGGTACGTCGACACCACGGATCTGCTTGCGCGCCTTTTAATCCCGTTCCCAACTGTGACGACGCCGCAAATGTTCGAATACCAGCTGCTCGAACGTGCCCGCTCCGACCGCAAACGCATCGTGCTGCCCGAGGGGGACGACGACCGCATCCTCAAGGCGGCCGGACGGCTGCTGCAGCGAGAGGTGGCCGACCTGACGATCTTGGGCGACGAGATGCAGGTGCGTTCCCGGGCGGCCGAACTAGGCCTCGACCTTTCTGCGGCCGACGTGATCGACCCGCGCACGTCCGAACTGTCCGCGCAGTTCGCCGAACAATATGCCGAGATCCGCAAGAAGAAGGGCGTCACCGTCGAGCAAGCGCACGAGATCATGCTCGACGTGTCCTACTTCGGCACCATGCTGGTGCACAACGGCATGGTCGACGGCATGGTGTCCGGCGCAGCGCACACCACCGCACACACGGTGCGTCCGGCGTTCGAGATCATCAAGACCAGATCGGACGTGTCGACGGTGTCCAGCGTCTTCCTGATGTGCCTGGCCGATCAGGTTCTGGCCTATGGTGACTGCGCGATCGTCCCGACTCCCACCGCTGAGCAGCTCGCCGACATCGCGATCAGCTCCGCGCGCACCGCCGCCCAATTCGGGATCGAGCCCAGAGTTGCGCTGCTGTCATATTCGACCGGCAGTTCGGGAAGCGGCGCTGACGTCGAAAAGGTCCGCACCGCAACCGAATTGGTGCACAATCGGGCACCCGACCTGCTGGTGGAGGGTCCGATCCAGTACGACGCCGCCGTGGAACCCAGCGTGGCGGTGACCAAGATGCCGGACTCGCCGGTGGCGGGGCGGGCGACCGTGCTGATCTTTCCCGACCTCAACACCGGCAACAACACCTACAAGGCGGTTCAGCGCAGTGCCGGCGCGATCGCCATCGGACCGGTGCTGCAGGGCCTCAACAAGCCCGTCAACGACCTTTCGAGAGGGGCGCTTGTCGCCGATATCGTCAACACGGTGGCCATCACAGCTATCCAGGCGCAGGGAGAGTAGCCGTGAAACGCACCGTGCTGGTGCTCAACTCCGGTTCGTCGTCGCTCAAATACAGTATGGTGCAACCGGATTCGGGTGTGTCCGTGGCTCACGGGATCGTCGAGCGCATCGGCGAAGACCAATCGTTGGCAACACTGAATTTCGGCGGGCTCAAGACCCGCCGACAGACCCGTGTGGACGACCACGAATCGGCGCTGCGGCTGACGTTTGATCTGTTTGCCGAGGCGGGCGGGCATCTGTCCACGTTGGGCCTGATTGCGGTTGGACACCGGGTGGTGCACGGCGGTCGCGACCTGTACCGTCCCACCGTGGTGGACGGCGCGCTGGTCGAGCGCCTGGAGGATCTTGCTCCGCTTGCGCCGCTGCACAATCCGCCGGCAGTGCTGGGAATCAACGTGGCACGCAAGATCCTGCCCGAACTGCCCCACGTCGCGGTGTTCGACACCGCCTTCTTCCATGATCTGCCCCAGGCGGCGGCTACCTACGCTATCGACCGCGAAACGGCCGAACGCTGGCGAATCCGCCGCTACGGCTTTCACGGCACGTCTCACCAGTACGTCAGCGGACAGGCGGCGGAGTTCTTGGGTGTCGGCGCCGGCACCATCAACCAGATCGTGCTGCATCTCGGTAATGGGGCGTCGGTCTCGGCGATCGTGGGCGGGCGTCCGGTGGACACATCGATGGGCCTCACACCGATGGAGGGTCTGGTGATGGGCACCCGAAGTGGCGACATCGACCCCGGCATCGTCTTCTACCTGGCCCGCGCCGCCCAGATGAGCACCGAGGACATCGAGAACATGCTCAACCGGCGCTCCGGCGTCTTCGGCCTGGCTGGGGACAACGATTTTCGCGGGCTCCTCGCCAGGATCGAAAGCGGCGACGCGGCGGCGCAATTGGCGTACGACGTCTACATCCACCGGCTGCGCAAGTACATCGGCGCCTACCTGGCCGTGCTCGGTAAGACCGACGCCATCACATTCACCGCCGGTGTGGGGGAGAACAACGCGTCGGTGCGCCGTGACGCGCTGGCCGGATTGGCGCCGCTGGGCATCGAACTCGACGACGACCTCAACGAGAGTCCGGCCAGCGGTACGCGGGTGATCTCTGCCGCGAACTCGCCGGTCACGGTGCTGGTGGTCCCGACCAACGAGGAGCTCGCCATCGCCCGGGCTTGCGCCACGACCATCGCGCCCGGATGAGAAACTTAGAACGTGCTCATCGGCCGGACCGTGTTGGCCATGTCCACCAACGCGTAGCGGTGTGCCTGGGTGGGGGCAGCCCTGGCCAGGGCGCGCAGCGACGCTTCCACCCCGAGCTGTAGGCCGTGCTGTGTGAACGGGAATCCCAGGATGTGGTTGGTGCTGGCCTGGTGGTCGGCGATCCAGTCGAGGGCAGTGCCCAGCACCAGCGCCCGCAACTGCAGCACTCGTGGTTCGGTGCTGGGCAGCGATTCGACACGATGTGCGGCGTCGCGCAGTTGTTCCTCGGTCACCTCGCTGATCGACCGGCCCGAAAGAAGCGTGACGGCGCTGGTCAACCGGGCGGTGGTGAAATGGCGCGACGTGGGCGGAACCTGGTCGAGCGTCTGGACCGCGGCCTCGCGTTCGCCGGCGGCGGACTGAACGCGTGCGAGCCCGAATCCGGCGGAGATCACGCCGTTGTCGGTGTTCCACACCGTCTTGTAGAAAGCTTCCTCATGGGTGGCGCCGGCCAGCTCCGCGGTGGCGGCCAACGCCAGTTTCGGGGCCGACTCGCCGGGCAGCGTATCGAGAACCTCGGTGAAATGCTTTGTCGCGGAATCGTAGTCGGCGGTGAGCAGCTCGGAGACCGCGCGGAACCAGGTCAGTCGCCAGCGCCAGCGCCCGCCGACTCGCTCAGCGAGATCGTCGAGCTTCTTGGTGGCTTTGACGACGTCGCCAAGGTCCAGCAGCGCGCGGACCTCCATGAGCGGCAGCTCGATGGATTCGCCCAGGTCGGCTCCCTCGGAGTCGAGGGTGCCGTGCCGGGCTGCGCGCAGCGAGTCGAGAGTCTGGATGGGCTGCGACAGGACGGTAGCGCTGAGCACGGCAGCGCCGATGTCGGTGGGATCGACCAGGGGCACCGGCAGCGCTCCCACGATTTCGGAGGCGGTCAACTTCTCCGCGTGCGGCCGCCCGTCGAGGTAGACATCGGTGTGGGCGACAAGCAAGTCGACACCGAACGTGGACCGTGCCGGGCTGAACACCATGGACAACGCCGGACGCGGGGTTTCGCTGTCCTTGGCGACCACCTCGCGTAAAACGCCCATCAATTGGCCGGACATCTCATCGGTACTGGCGAAACGTCGCCGGGGATCGGGGTCGATGGCACGGCGGAGGAGCCGGCCGAAACTGTCGTAGGTCCTCAGCACCGGGTCGTCGTCGGGCAGCCCGTCGACGTAGCGACCTTTGCGGGTGCGCAGTTTGAGGGTCAGTGCCGCCAGTGTCCTGCCGACCGTGTAGATGTCGGTGGCCACCGTGGGGCCGGTGCGCACGATCTCGGGAGCCTGGTATCCGGGTGTGCCGTACAGGTAGCCGAAGGAGTTCATCCGCGATACCGCGCCGAGGTCGATCAGCTTCAGCTGCTCCTCGGTGAGCATGATGTTTTCCGGCTTGAGGTCGTTGTAGCACAACCCGATCGAGTGCAGGTATCCCAGCGCGGGCAGGATCTCCATCATGTAGGCGATGGCCTCGGCCACCGGCAGCCGTTCGTCGGCGGGCTGCTTCAGCGACAGGCCGCCGACGTACTCCATCACGATGTAGCCGACCGGATTACCGTGGCTGTCGGGGTGCTCGACGAAGTTGAAGATCTTGACAATCGACGGATGCGCGACCTCGGCGAGGAACTGCCGCTCGGCCATCGCGATGGCCTGCGCCTCGGCGTCGCCGGAATGCACCAGGCCTTTGAGGACGACCGGCCGCTCGTTGACGTTGTGGTCGACGGCGAGGTAAACCCAACCCAGCCCGCCGTGGGCGACGCAGCCCTTGATCTCGTATTGGTCGGCGACCATGTCCTTGGGTCGGAGCTGCGGCAGGAAGGAGTACGCGCTGCCGCAGTAGGGGCACCATCCCTCGGACAAGGCCTTACCGTGCGGAGTCGACCGGCCCACCGGCTTGCCGCAGTTCCAGCAGAACCGTTTGGATTCGGCGACGACGGGATTGGTCATCAAAGCGGCGAAGGGGTCGAGCTCGGGAACCCGCGGGATCTCGACCAGTCCGCCGCCGAGGCGCCGGGTGGGTGAAACGGGCAGGGTCGCCGCGGTTGTGTGAAGGTCCTGGGTATCGGCCTCGGAGTCGGATACGGGGAGGTCGTCGTCATTGTCGTCGAACTCCGGCCGGAACACCGCCTGGGTGGCCATCGGCCGTATGGTGGACACCGAGTCGAACACGACTTCGGCGGGTTGCGTCGCCGGGCCCGCGTCGTCGGCGTGGTCCGCGGCGGGACGCTTCACCCGGTCCACGCTGCTGGTTCCCTGCTGCTGTTCGGTCATCGGCCTAGTCCAGGTAGCGCGCGGTCGGAGGTGCCGGTGGCGGGCCCAGGACGCTTAACCACTTGCGATACAACGTAGTCCAGGTCCCGTCGCGGCGGATGCGGTCCAGCGTGCCGTTGACGAAACGGACCAGCCCGCTGTTCTCTATGTTCACGCCGACGCCGTAGGGTTCCTGGCTCATCGTCGGCCCCACGATGTGCAGGTAGGGATCTTGTACCACCAACCCGGCCAGGATGGTGTCGTCGGTGGAGACGGCGTCGACCTGGCGCTGCTGTATCGCCACCAGGCAGTCGGCCCACGTCACCACGGTAACGACTATCGGCGGCGGGCTGATTTGCTGGATGCGTTTGAGCGACGTGGTTCCCTGCGCCACGCAGACCCGTTTGCCCGGCAGGTCGGACTCGTCGGCGATCGACGAGTCTCGTGGCGCCAGGATTCGTTGGTAGGCGGTCAGGTACACGGTGGAGAAGTCCACCAGCTTGCGGCGTTCGCAGGTGATCGTCATCGTCTTCACCACGATGTCGACCTGGTTGTTCTGCAGCGCGGTGATCCGGTCGGCCGACGACAGGATTCGGTACTCGACCTGCGACGGCGTGCCGAAGATGTCACGGGCCACTTCTCCGGCGATGTCGACGTCGAATCCGGTGATGTTCCCGGTGATCGGGTCCCGAAACGAAAACAGGTTGCTGCCGATGTCGAGGCCGACGATGAGGCGGCCGCGGTTGCGGATGTTGGTCACGGCGGCCGCGGCGAGCTCCGGGGTGGGGAAGGGCCGCAAGCTGGCCGTGCGGTCGCAATCGTTGGTCGCCGGGCCGGGCGGCGGGACGACTTCTGGCGTAAGTTCTGCCATGCCGGCCGGCGTGATCGGCGCCAAGGTCAGGCCGGGCGGGGTCGGTGCCGATGCCGACTCGCCGCAGCCGGTCAGCGCGACTGCCAGCGCGAAAAAGGCGGCCGAGACGGAAGCCGCGCGCCCGGTCATCGGTACTCGCTCATCCGGGGCCACAGCCCCAGCGCCACGGCCAGGGCAGCGCTCAACGACAGACCCACCCCTCCGATGGTCGCTCCCGATAGCACCCTGCGCGCATTGACGATGTCGGTGCGCAGCTGGTTGCGGCTCTGCTGGATCCCGTCGTCGAGCGCGCGTTCCAGCTTGTCGAAAGCCGGTGTCGAATCGTCCTCGCCGGTACCGAGAGCCACCTGGGTGGCGGCCTGGTAGTTGCCGACGGAGATGTAGGCGTTGATGCGCTCGTCGGCCGCGCGCCACTTCGTCAGCAGCACGTCGGCGTTGTGCAGGTCGGACTTGCCCAACGACGGCTTGCCCTCCAGATAGGCCGACAACTGCTCCTGCATGATATCGATGCGCTGGTAGTAGGACTGTTTGCGGACGTCCTCGTCGCCCCGGCGGATCAGGGACAAGGTCTCATCGGCGCGGGCCTGCTGCGCGGTGATCGCGAGGTTGGTGATGGTCTTCAGGGATTCGGCTGAGGTGTCCTTGGCGTTCCTGCTTCCTGCGGTGGAGATCGCCAGCACCGTACCGACCCAGATCACCATGATCATGATCGCCATGCCCCCGGCGATCAGGCCGATGTTGATGCGCCGCCGGGTGCGGCGGGCCAGCCAGCGATGCGCGAACACGCCGAAGACGATCGTCGTCGCGACGACCAGGATCACCGAGGCGGGAATGCGGGTGGATGTGGTCGTCTCGGCGTCGACCCGCGATGACGTCTCCTGGTAGAGCCGCTGGGCGGCGGGCAATATCGTTTCCTGCATCAGCGAGGACGCCTCCGACAGGTACGACGAACCGACGGGGTTTCCCGCCCGATTGTTGGTTCGCGCCGTCTCCACCAGACCGGTGTAGACAAGCAAGTCCGCGTTGATGCGGCCGAGGAGTTCCTGCATGGGCTCGTCGGCCAAACCGTTGGACGCTCGGGTCAGCGCGACGGCCGCATCGGTGATCGACTGCTCGTAGCGTTGCCGGACAGCTCGCGGTTCGGCGCCCGCGATGAACGCCGTGGACGCCGCCGCATCCGCCACCGACAGCTTGGTGTAAAGCTGCCCGGCCGCGAACGAAAGCGGTTCGGTGTGATCGAGGACGTTGGTCAGCGCCTGCTGGCGGTGATCGATCGTCGTGGAGGTGGCGAATGCGCTCGCGACACCGAGTGCGGCGAGGATGAACCCGATCGTCAGAATGCGACCCGGCGTGGTCCACAGGAAAGTCCAGCGAGGTTGCCCGGCACCGCCGACCGACCGGGACGCCAGAGGTTCGGTCGACGGGTGCGCCAACTCAACCGTCACCTGCGCGGCCTACCTTCTATCTCTCGCTACTACTCGCTACTTTTCGACTGTTCTGGATCTGTTCTATCTGTCCGTTTCGCCCGTGCCCACCTGCCCGAGCGTATAAGCGAATTCTAAGAGCAATTCTGCGATCTCGATGGTTGGATCGCCGCCCAACAGCGCCCGACACTTATCCTTGACCCGTGCGCGGTGACGGGGATGGGTGGGTCATCTCCGATTCGGGCACCTACTACTGGGGCCGCCACGGGGCGGCGGGACTGCTGCTGCGCGCGCTCGGCCCCAACGGCACGGCATCCGTGCTGCTGCAGCACCGGGCGCCGTGGAGTCACCAGGGCGGTACGTGGGCATTGCCCGGCGGTGCCCGCGACAGCCACGAGACCGCGGAAGAGGCCGCCGTGCGTGAAGCGCACGAAGAAGCCGGCCTGCCGCCCGAGCAGATGACTGTCCGAGTCAGCGTGATCACCGCCGAGGTCGGGTCGCCGGACGGGCCCTACTGGTCCTACACCACCGTGATCGCCGATGCGCCGCACCTGCTGGAGACGGTGCCCAATCGCGAGAGTTCGGAATTGCGCTGGGTTGCCGAAGACGACGTCGCCGGCCTCGCTCTGCATCCGGGGTTCGCGGCGAGCTGGCAGCGGCTGCGCTCGGTCACGGCGACGATCCCGCTGCTCGCAACGCTGCCGCCAGACGGGCGGCCGTAGCACCGGGGTCCTCGGCGGCCGTGATAACCCGGACCACCACGACACGGGTCGCTCCCGCCTCGAGCACCGCGTGCAGACGGTCTTCATCGATGCCGCCGATCGCGAACCATGGCTTGCCGGGCCGCAATGCCGCCGCTGCCCTCACCAGGTTCAGGCCCGGAGCCGGGCGGCCGGGCTTGGTCGGCGTCGGCCAGCACGGTCCGACGCAGAAGTAATCCACGTCCTCCTGTGCTGCCCGGCGCGCCTGATCGATGTCGTGGGTAGAGCGCCCCAGCAGCGTGCGGTCGCCGACGATGTCGCGCGCCACGGGCAGCGGCAGGTCGTCCTGGCCCAGATGCAAGACGTCTGCCCCGGCGGCACGGGCGATGTCGGCGCGGTCGTTGACCGCCAGCAGCGAGCCGTGCCTGCGCGCGGCATCGGCGAGGACGGCGAGCGCTTCGAGCTCGGCGCGTGCCTCCAACGGCCCGAAGAGCCGCTCCCCGGCCGAGCCCTTGTCGCGCAGCTGGATGACGTCCACGCCGCCGGCGAGCGACGCGTCGGCGAATTCCGCCAGGTCGCCACGCTCACGTCGGGCATCGGTGCACAGGTACAGCCGCGCTGCCGCCAGCCGGTCGTCCGGCCGCGGGGCACGGGATTCTTCGGGCAGCGGATGGGAGGGTCGAGACACCTCGCGAGGGTACTGTGAGAGGCCGTAGACGCGGGAGCCTGAAGGGCTGAGAGTGGGCCGCTCCAGGCCCTGACCGTCGCACCTGATCCGGGTCATGCCGGCGAAGGGAGGTTCATGGGCTCCGCCTCGACGGGGACAATGTCGGTGATCGGCGGCGGTGTCATCGGCCTCTCGGTGGCCCGGCGCGCAGCGTCGGACGGATGGCAGGTCCGGGTGCACGACACCGGTGTGCCGGGCGCGTCATGGGTGGCCGGCGGCATGATCGCCCCGTACAGCGAGGGCTGGCCCTGCGAGGAAGACGTGCTGCGGGTCGGCCTGGAGTCCCTGGCCCTGTGGCGAGAGGAAGGACCCGGCTCGTACCTGGACGGTCTGCCCGACGACGTCGTGACCTCGCGAGAATCCCTGGTGGTGGCGGTCGACCGCGCTGATGCCGCCGACCTGCGCACCGCTGGTGACTTTCTGGCCGACCAGGGACATCCGGTCACGTGGACGTCCGAGGCGCGCGAAATCGAGCCGCTGCTGGCGCAGGGCATCCGGCACGGTTTCCGGGTCGCCGGCGAACTCGCGGTGGACAACCGCAAGCTGGTGACCGCATTGGGCTCGCGGTGCCGACAGCTCGGCGTGACCTGGGCCGGTCCGGTGGCCGACCTCGACCAGGCGCTTGTGGACGTCGACCTGACGGTGATCGCCAACGGCGTCGACGCACCTGCGCTGTGGCCCGACCTGCCGGTCCGCCCGGTCAAAGGCGAGGTGCTGCGACTGCGGTGGCGCAAAGGCTGTGTACCGTTGTCTCGGAGGGTGATCCGCGCCAGGATTCACGCCAGGCAAGTGTATGTGGTTCCGCGCGCCGACGGTGTGGTGGTGGGTGCGACCCAGTACGAGCATGGCCGCGACACCGCACCGGTTGTATGGGGGGTGCGCGAACTGCTCGACGACGCGTGTGCGGTGATGCCCGCGCTCGGGGAGTACGAGTTCGCGGAGTGCTCCGCCGGCCTGCGGCCGGCCACCGTTGACAACATGCCGCTGGTTGGCCGTCTCGACGCCAGGACATTGGTGGCCGCGGGGCATGGACGATCCGGGTTTCTGCTGGCACCGTGGACCGCTGAACGGATCGCCGCGGAGCTTCGATGCGCGGCATCGGAGACTATGTACCAGGGGGGAAGATGAAAGTTCTGGTGAACGACGAAGAGGTCGACGTCGAGGAGCGAATCTCCGTCGCCGCGCTGCTGGCGCACCTCGGCTATCCGGACAGGGGTGTCGCGGTCGCCGTCGATTGGGCGGTGATACCGCGATCCGGTTGGCACACAACCCTTTGCGAGGGTTCCCGGGTCGAGGTCGTGACGGCGGTCCAGGGTGGCTGACCCGGGGCTGACCATCGCGAACCGCTCGTTTCGGTCGCGGTTGATCCTCGGGACGGGAGGTGCGGCGAACCTCGCGGTGCTCGAACAGGCCCTGGTCGCCTCGGGAACCGAACTGACCACCGTCGCGATCCGGCGCGTCGACGCCGCCGGTGGCGCCGGTGTTCTCGACGTTCTGGAGCGGCTCGATATCACGCCGCTACCCAATACCGCCGGGTGCCGCGGCGCCGCCGAGGCCGTGCTCACTGCACGACTTGCGCGTGAGGCGCTGGGTACCGACTGGGTGAAGCTCGAGGTGATCGCCGACGAACGCACCCTGCTGCCGGACGCCGTCGAGTTGGTCCGCGCCGCCGAACAACTGGTGGACGACGGCTTCGTCGTGCTGCCGTACACGACCGACGATCCGGTGCTGGCGCGACGGCTCGAAGACATCGGGTGCGCGGCGGTGATGCCGCTCGGATCCCCCATCGGAACCGGGCTCGGCATCGCCAATCCGCACAACATCGAGATGATCGTGGCCGCGGCCGGGGTGCCGGTCGTTCTCGACGCCGGCATCGGAACCGCCAGCGACGCGGCGCTGGCGATGGAGCTCGGTTGTGACGCCGTCCTGCTGGCCAGTGCCGTGACCCGGGCCGCCGACCCGCCGGCGATGGCCGCGGCGATGGCAGCCGCCGTCGCAGCCGGCCACTTGGCCCGCCACGCCGGCAGGATCCCGAAGCGGTTCTGGGCGCAGGCTTCCAGCCCGCCTCCGTGATCCGGTGATCCGGGTCAGGTTCAGGTCAAGTCGATGAGCTTGCGGACAGTGTCGAGGTTGCGTCCCGTTGCCTGCACCCCGAGCGCCTTGGCGATCGCTTTGGCGTCCAGCCGGGATGCGCCCGCTCCGTCGCGGTAACGGACGTGGAGGTCGGCGCCGATCACTTTGGCGTGCTCGGGTCCGTAGTCGCCCGCGGCCACGCGCGCTTGAAAGGTTCGGGCTGCCTCGGCCGCCGGCTTGCCGGTTAGGAAGTAGACATAGGAGTATCTGCTCTCGCCGATGTCGAACGGATGCGCGGTCAGCGCCGCCCGGAGCTCGGCGGGGGTTCGGCTGATCACTTGCCGGGAAAACCCGTATCTGGCTGTGATCGCCTGCTCCAGAGCGCGGTCGAATTCCGCCGGCGGTCCCGGTGGCCGGCACAGTAGATTGCCCGACGCGATGTAGGTCGTGACGTCGGCGGCGCCGAGGTCCCTCGCCAGCTCACGCAGTTCGGCCATCGGAAGCTTGGCGCCGCCGACGTTGACGGCGCGGATGAACAGCACGCGTTTGCCGGGCGGTTCGGCCATGCCCGCCAGTGTGCCCGCTCGGCCCGGGGGGCGCGTGAAGTCACGGGATTGGTCGGTGGCACCCGCCGGTGCTTGGGGCCGGCCGTCTACCGTTGAGCAAATGGGGCGTAGGTCACTGGTCGTTGCCGCGGTGTTGTGCGTCGCCGTGGCAACGGGGGGCTGCACGCGCAACGCCGACTCCGCGCTGCCCGTCGCGGCCCCCGAGGCGGAGCGCTACGGCCAGACGCTCGCCAAGCACGTGAGCGCCGACGCGATGTTGGCGCACCTGCGGCGGCTGCAAGACATCGCCACAGCGAACGGAAACACTCGGGCGGTCGGTTCCCCGGGCTATGACCTCAGTGTCGACTACGTAGTCAACACATTGCGGGACAAGGGTTTCGACGTGCAGACCCCGGAGTTTCGGGTACGGGTGTCCCATGCCGAACCGGGCAGCGTGTCGGCGGGCGCGGACACCTTCGGCGCACGGGCGCTTCGTTACAGCATCGGCACGCCGCCCGAGGGTGTCACCGCGCCGCTGGTGCTCGCGCCGGTCGAGGATTCCCCGGGCTGCACCGCCGACGACTACGACGGGCTCCCGGTATCGGGTGCGGTGGTGCTGGCCGACCGCGGGAAATGCCCGTTCAACGACAAGTTGGCGGCGGCCACCGCCCGCGGTGCCGTGGCGCTCGTGGTCGCCGACAACGTCGAAGAGAAGGAGATGGGCGCGACCCTCGGCGAGAAGACCGACGTCAAGATCCCCGTCGTCGGTGTCAGCAAATCCGACGGTGCGACGCTGCGAGGCCGGGGCGGCGAGACGGTGACCGTGCGGGTGAACGCGAGTGTCGAGGAGATCGTTGCGCGCAACGTGATTGCCCAGACGCGGACGGGATCGACAGCGGACGTGGTGATGACCGGGGCACATCTTGACAGCGTGCCCGAGGGGCCGGGCATCAACGACAACGGCTCGGGTGTGGCTGCGGTGCTGGAGACGGCGCTGCAGCTCGGACCGGCGCCGCTGGTGCGCAACGCCGTCCGCTTCGCGTTCTGGGGAGCGGAGGAACTCGGTCTCGCCGGTTCCGAACGCTATGTCGAAACGCTGACCGGCGACCAATTGCGCGACATCGCGTTGTACCTCAACTTCGACATGCTCGCCTCGCCCAATCCCGGCTACTTCACCTATGACGGCGATCAATCGACGTCGACGCCCCGGGGCAGCGCGCCACCACGCGTTCCGGAAGGCTCGGCCGGCATCGAGCGCACCCTGGTCGCCTACCTCAAGTCCGCGGGCAAGCCCGCTCAGGACACGTCCTTCGACGGCCGCTCCGACTACGACGGCTTCACCCTCGCCGGCATACCATCCGGCGGGCTGTTCGCCGGAGCCGAGGAGAACAAGACCGCCGGGCAGGCCGAGTTGTGGGGTGGGCGGGCACACGAGCCCTTCGACCCGAACTACCACAAGCCGACTGACACTATCGATCAGATCGACCGCACGGCGTTGGGCATCCAGGGCGCCGGGGTGGCATACGCGGTGGGGTTCTACGCCACCGACATCGGCGGACGCAACGGCGTCCCGGTCCGCGAGGACCGCACCCGGCATGTGGCGCAACCGTCATAGGGCATAGGGCATAGGGCATAGGGCATAGGGCATAGGGCATAGGGCATAGGGCATGGGGCACTGCTTCATAGGTCAAAGGGAGGAACATGGACGAATACCGGCGCGGCGATCTGACGTTCGACGTCATCGATCGGGGGCCGAGCGACGGGCCTCCGGTCGTGTTGTTGCACGGCTTCCCGCAGTTCAACGCCAGCTGGGAGCCGGTGATGGATCGGCTTGTCGCCCAGGGCTTTCGGTGTTTGGCTCCCAACCAGCGGGGGTACTCGCCCGGGGCCAGGCCCACGCGACGCCGTGACTACCGCTTCACCGAGCTCGCCCGCGACGTGGCCGCGCTGATCGACGAACTCGGGGAGGGCCGGGTACACCTGGTGGGCCACGACCTCGGTGCCGCCGTCGCATGGATCCTCGCCGCCAGGGTCCCCCAGCGGCTCGCGACGCTTTCGGCGCTGTCGGTCGCGCATCCGGCCGCGTTTCTGCGGTCGATCCCGACGAGCCGGCAGGGCCAAGCGTCGTGGTACATGTATGCGTTCCAGTTGCCGTGGCTGCCCGAGTTCGTGCTGTCGCGGCGCGGGAGCGCCGGACTGGCGAGGAGACTCAGTGCCGGCTCCGGTCAGTCGCGAGACGCCGCCGAACGCGACGCCCGCGCGATGCTCGACTCGGGTGCGCTCACCCCGGCGCTCAACTGGTATCGCGCCATGCCGTTCACCGATCCGCGCGCTGCCCTGCCTTCGGTGTCGGTGCCGACCATGTTCGTGTGGAGCGACGGCGACACCGCGTGCCTGGAGCCGGGCGCGCGGAGGTGCGGCCGTTACGTCACCGGCGAGTACCGCTTCGAGACGTTGCGGGGCGTATCGCACTGGATGATCGACGAGAGGCCTGACGATGTCGCGGGTCTGCTGGCGGAATGGTTCGCCGCGCATCCGATCACGGCGACCGTCTCCTGACTGACGGAATCGCTGTAGTTACCTCGCGGCTCCCGCGCATCGCAATCGGCGGGTTGGTGTGCCCTGACCTCGGATAGCATTCGCATCATGCCGTTGGCTGATGGCGAGGTTTTCGCGGGATACAGAATCCTGCGGTTACTAGGTGCGGGGGGCATGGGCGAGGTGTATCTCGTCGAGCACCCCCGGCTTCCGCGCTACGACGCCTTGAAGATCCTGCCCGCCGACCTTTCCGCCAATGGCGAATTCCGAGACCGGTTCAATCGCGAGGCCGATCTCGTGGCCACGCTGTTTCACCCGCACATCATCGCCGTCCACGACCGGGGCGAATACGACGGCCAATTGTGGATATCGATGGACTACCTCGACGGGCCCGACGCCGGCCGGCTGATGCGCGAACTCTATCCGGGCGGCTTGCCCCGAGTGATGGTGACCCAGCTGGTCACCGCGGTCGCCGAGGCGCTGGACTACGCACACGGCAGGGGTTTGCTTCACCGGGATGTGAAGCCGCCCAACATCCTGCTCAGCAACCCCGTGTCTGGAGTCCAGCGAATACTGCTCGCGGATTTCGGGATTGCGCGAAGCGTCTACGAACCCAACTCGATCACGCAGACGAACACGGTCCTGGGCACGGTCACATACGCCGCTCCCGAGCTGCTCACGGGCCAGCGTCTCGACGGTCGTGTCGATCAATACGCGCTGGCGGCCACCGCCTACGAATTGCTGGCGGGCGCACCGCTGTTCGACGACCCCAACCCGGCGGTGGTGATCGCGCGCCATCTCAACGAGCCGCCGCCTTCCCTGGCGCTAAGGCACCCGGAGCTGGCAGACCTGGACCCCGTGCTGTCCCGCGCGCTGTCGAAGAACCCCTCGGACCGTTTCCCCCGCTGTGCCGATTTCGCCCGCGCGCTGGCCGGTGCGCCGACCATCGATCCGGGTGTGCCGGTGGACCCGACCCCGACCGTTCCGGCTTCGGTGCGGTCGACTCGCCCGCAGCCGATCCCCGCGGTATCGGCACCGCCGGCAGCCGTCGGCTTGCCGGGCCGCGCCACCGGGGCAGGCAACGAACGCAGGCGACGTATGAGATGGCTCGCCCCGGCCGCCGCCATCGGTGCGATCCTGTTGCTGCTGGCCATCGCATTCGCCATGCGCCCATGGAAGGACAGCGGTCGAACGGGCGCCCAGCCGGCGCCGGCGTCGGAAGGGCCCACTTCACCGATGTCGCCCGCGTCGGAGACGTCCCCGACTTCGGAGACGTCGCCCAGGTCGGCAACCACCGGGACATCGGGGGTCGTCTCGGCGATCACGTTCGAAGGAATGCGCGATTTGGTGGTCGACCTGTACGGTGCACTTCCCCTGCACCCGCTCATCGCGTGGGAGAAGTTCGACGTGCACTACCAGAATCGGACCGGGCTCGACGACTTCCTGGCCTTCTGGTCCACGATCCGGACGGTGACCGTGGTCTCCGTCAAACCCCGTGACGCGACAAGCGTCGTGGCGCGCCTGGTCTATCTGACCCAGAACGAAGCGACCGACGCCGAGGAACGCTGGCTGAGCATGGTTCTGGTGGACGGAAAACTCCTCGTCTTCGACTCGCAGCGGATCGGCTCGTACTAGGCGCAATTCGGTTGAAGGCCACGTAGACGGGCAATCAACACGACAGAATCACGTCATGAAAATGACGTTGAGGGAGTGGGCGCCGGGTATCGCGAACCTGCGTGAATACGATCGGTCCTGGCTCCGGGGCGACGTCTTGGCGGGGATCACGGTCGCGGCGTATCTCATTCCGCAAGTGATGGCATACGCCAGCGTCGCGAACCTGCCGCCGGTGACGGGTCTTTGGGCGTCGCTGGTGCCGATGTTGCTGTACGCGTTACTGGGCTCGTCGCGACAGCTCTCGGTGGGCTGCGAGTCGACGACCGCGCTCATGACGGCGACCGCGTTGGCCCCCCTCGTCGCGGCGGGCACGCAGGAATACATCGAGATGGCCATGGTGATGGCGCTGCTGGTCGGGGTCATCTGCCTGATAGCCGGGCTGTGCCGGCTCGGTTTCCTGGCCGAACTCTTCTCCCGCCCGGTGCTGGTCGGTTACATGGCCGGTGTCGCGGTCATCATGATCGTCGGCCAGCTGGAAAAGGTGAGCGGAGTGCCGGTCGACGGGATATCGGTCGTCGACGAGGTCAAGTCCTTCTTCACCAACATCGGCAACTTCCACACACCGACGCTCATCTTGTCGATAATCGTGCTGGCATTGCTGCTGATCATCAACAAGGTGGCCCCGAAGTTCCCGGGTCCCCTTACGATCGTGGTCGCGGCGGCCGCCGTGGTGGCGCTGTTCGACCTCGATGATGAGGGCATCAAAGTCGTCGGCTCGATACCCGCGGGCCTTCCGACACCCACCTTCCCCGACTTCCCGATCGCCGACATGGTGCATATGCTCATTCCCGCAGCCGGGATCGCGGTGGTCGCGTTCACCGACAACACGCTATCGGCGCGCACCTTCGCCGCTCGCAAGGGCGAATACATCGACGCCAACGCCGAGCTGAGGGCGCTGGGCGTCTGCAACCTGGCAACCGGCGTGACGCGTGGCTTCCCGGTCAGCTCCAGCGGCAGCCGCACGGCGCTCGGTGACGCGGTCGGCAGCCGCTCACAGGTCTACTCGCTGGTGATGCTCGTGACGGTGATCCTGTTCATGTTCCTCGGCCGCGGAATTCTGGAGAACTTCCCGATGGCCGCCCTCGGAGCCCTGGTCGTGTACGCGGCATTAAAGCTGGTGGACATCCCCGAGTTCCGTCGCGTCGCCAAATTCCGGCGCAGCGAGCTGCTGCTGGCGCTGTCCACCACGGTGTCGGTGCTGATTCTCGGGGTCCTCTACGGCGTGATGGTCGCGGTCGCGCTTTCGATCATCGACCTGGTGCGCCGGGTCGCGCGACCGCACGACAGCATCCTCGGCTACGTGCCCGGAATGGCCGGCATGCACGATATCGACGATTACCCCACGGCGGAGCCGGTACCCGGGCTGGTGGTCTACCGCTACGACGCGCCGATGTTCTTCGCCAACTCGGAGGACTTCCGGGAGCGGGCCCTGGACGCCGTCGCGAAGAGTCCGACACCGGTCGAATGGTTCGTGCTCAACGCGGAGGCCAATCTCGATCCCGATTTGACGGCGATGGACGCCATGGAGCAGCTGCGCAAGGAGCTGACCGGCCGCGGCATCGTCTTCGCCATGGCCCGGGTCAAGCAGGACATGTACGACGATCTCCTGGCAGCCGGATTCGTCGATCGGCTGGGGCAGGACAAGATCTTCATGACGCTGCCCACCGCGGTGGAGGCCTTCCGGGCACGGGACAAGAAGACCGACCCGGGTACCGCCGGCGCGGGCTAGCGGTCGATCGGTGAGCGCCGTGCGATTGTGGCGCTGACCGCTTCCGGGTCATCAAGCGGGACAAACGTTTTTGCATCCGCGACGGGCACCAGCGAGGAGTTGGGGAAGGCGTTGGCGAGCCGGCGGCCTAGCTCCGGGGTGAAGCACCGGTCGGCGGTGCCCCACACGAGAGTCACCGGCTTGGTGAATCGGGAAAGCCGCGAAGCGACGTCGGTCAGGTCGGTGCCGTCAACGGCGCGCAACAGCCGCGCGAGGTCGCCGGCGATGCGGGGGTCCGTGCGCGCCGGCGTCAGCCAGTATGCCGTCAGGGCCGGATCGAGCCGGTTCGCCAACAGCCCGTAACCCAGCGGAGAGTGGCGCACCGGCGCCGGGCCCATCGCGGCGGTGAGCGCCCTGATCGACAGCGGCCCGCGCATCAGCTTGAACACGAGGTCGAAGGGAAACGGCGGGAACTCCTCGAACGCGTCGCAGTTGGTCAGGACCAACCGACCGATACGTTCGGGGTGCGCGTCGACAAGAAACTGGCACAACCCGCCGCCGGTGTCGTTGCCGACCAGGGTCACGTCCTCGAGGTCCAGTGCTTCGAGGAACTGCCCGATCAAGTCGGCCACGCCCGCCGGGGAGAGCGCCGCGCGATCGCGGACGGGCAGGCGGTGCGATCCCAGCGGCCACGTCGGCAGGATGCACCGGTAGCCTTCCTCGGCCAGCCGGGTGGCTACACCCGACCACAGCCGGTGGTCGACAAGGATGCCGTGCACGAACAGCACCGGTGGGTGCGCCGAGCGTGGTGGGCCCAACTCGCGATATTCGATGGTTGCGGATTCGAGTGCTACCTCGGGCATGTCCGGTATCCTCTCGCTGAGCAAACTTGCAAACACTTAGTATGGAAGTTACATACAGCCTGTATGGAAGTCAACCCGCGGCGTACCCAGGCGGAGCGCACCGCCGCGACACGCACCGCACTCATCGCGGCCGCGCGCAAGCTCTTCGCTGCGCACGGTTTCAGTGACGTCTCGACGCAGGCGATCGTGGCGGAAGCCGGCGTGACGCGCGGGGCGCTGTATCACCAGTTCGCCGACAAGACCGAACTTTTCGCCGCCGTGTACGAAGAGGTCGAGGCCGAACTCGTCGCCGCGGTGGCCGCCCGAATGTTGGACGAGGCGCCCTCCGGGACGGTCGAAGCCATGAGGATCGGCGCCCGGCTCTTCCTGGACCTGTGCGCCGCGCCCGATGTGACGCAGATCGTCCTGATCGACGCCCCCTCGGTGCTCGGGTGGCAACGGTGGCGCGAAGTCGGCGCCAAGTACGGGTTGGGCGTCATCGAGGGCCTGCTTGCGCAGGCGATTGCCGACGGACTGGTGCCGCCGCAGCCCACTCGGGCGACCGCGCACCTGTTGCTGGGGGCGCTTGACGAGGCAGCCCTCTACGTCGCCCGTTCCGAAGACCCGGAGGCCGCCCGCGAAGACATGTACGCCGTGTGCGAGCGGATCGTCGCCGGCATCGCCGCCCAGCCGTGACCCTCTAGATCAGCGACCGATGGCGCCGGACCCGAAACCTGACCTCGTACAGCAGCGCGTAGGTGACGCCCTGCCGGATGAAGCGCGGGATAAACCGATTGACGAGCGCGACGCACAGGAAGAGGTACTCGAAGAGGCGCTGACGAGTGACCGACCAGCGCACCTGCAGGGCGTCCCGGAACACCGGCGCGAGAAATCCCGTCGTCAGGAACCGCAGCAGCGGTGCGAATCCCGGCCGGAGCAGCGGTGTGATCATCTTCAAATCGATGAGAGTGGTCAGGTAGCCGCGCACGACGTCATCCACCACCACACGTTCACAAGCCCCGTTCCAGTACGCGTCGAACTCCGCCCGGGTGGCCGGCCATTGATCCTCGGTGACCTGAAGGGTGGTGCCGAGTGTGAACGCGGAACGGTAGAAGACCTCGGCGTTCTCCGGGGAGAGTTTGCCGCGCAGTAACTGGTAGGCGTCTTCCAGGCCGACGAAAAGGCAAGCGGCGACCCACATCTGAAGATCGCGATCGAAGGCGTTGTATTTGACCGGGCTCGCGGGGGTGGACTTCACCTGCCGGTGCGCCACGTCGACCGCCGTGCGGAAAGCCAGGCGGTCATCGGTGTTTCCCAGGATCGCGACCGCGAGATAGCTGAAGGTCGTGCGCGCGCGCTTCCACGGATGGTGCATGAGGCTTCCCGATGTCACAGTGCTCTCCGCGACCCCGTGGCCGACCTCGGGCCGCGACATCTGCATCACGACGTTGGCCGCCCCGGCCGCGAACGACCAGAAGTCCATGGCGTCGGCGACGGTGGCCTCGCGGTCGTCCCAGCGCCTGGTGCGCCGGTTGATGGTGATCCGGGTGTCGGCGGTGGTGAGCGGGGGAGTGCGTACGGTCACGGCACGCAGAGGTTCGACACCCACAGCACCGGCCAGGTCAATATCGCTCCCAAGAATGCGATCACCTGACTCGGGAACCCCATGCCCTCCAGGCGATCGGTGTGCAGCGCCGACCAGATCAGCCCGATCAGCAGGTAGGGCGTCGCGAAGAAAACCGCCAGTCCGAGGAGCTCGGCGATGGTGAACTCGTAATCCAGGAGCTTGCGGAGCTTCGGATTCATTTGGCGATTCATTGCGCCAATGCTATGCCAATCCGCCCCGCGGGCAGAGGAGTGCGCCGGATCGCTCAGAAGGTCTTGCGCATCACGTTGCTGCTCAAGTAAGCCAGGTAGCCCAAGGTGCCCATTGCCGCGAAGCGGCGCGTGCGCCGCCCGGCCAACCCTAGGCCCAACGCCGCCTCAACGGCGCCGTCGACATAGGTGTGCTGCCGGGTGCGCTTCGAAAATGCTTGGCTGGTAAGCGGATCGAATAGGTTCGGGTTGGTGAAGTGAGCCAGCCCGAGGCCGGCGATCGCCAGTCCGGCGTAGCGGGCCAACCGGGAACGGGTGTCTTCGGCAGACATGGGGCTCGTCTTTCCCTTCTGTTGTTCTGGTTTCGTTGTTCTCGTCTGGTTGTTCTGGTCTAGTCGATCTGGTAGTCGGACAACGGGAATCGCGATGCTTCGCGAATGGCTGTCCGCGCGGCCACCGGCTGTAGCAGGGTGGCCTCTCCGCTGGGGTTGAAGTAGTAAGAGTTCGACGACGCGCAATCACCGAGCGCCCAGACGCTGTGGCGGGCCAGTTCGGTCATTCTGTCGAGGAAGCACGCATTGGCGCTTTCGGTGATTTCGAAGGTGGTGGCTCCGCGGCGCCGCATTTCGCCGAACAACCGGTCCATGTGCCGCATCTGGCATTCCATCGTGTTGAAGAAGTTCAACCCGAGGAATGCGTACGGACTCGCCAGACTCAGGAAGTTCGGGAAGTAGGGCATCGTCACGCCCTGATAGGCCTGGAACCTCGTATCGCGCCACCATTTTCCGAGGTTGCGGCCGTCGCGGCCGATCACCTCGATCGCCGGGAAGTTGGCCTCCCACAGGTCGAAGCCGGTGGCCAGCACCAGGGTGTCGATGTGCGTTTTGGTGCCGTCGGAGTTGACGATGCCGTCGGCCTCGATGTGGTCGATGCCCTCGGATTGCAGGTGCACGTGGGGTTTGGTGAACGCGCTGTAGTAGTTGTTGGAGAAGGTGGGCCGTTTGCAGCCGAAGTCGTAGTCGGGTGTCAGCCTGGCCCGCAGGTCTTTGTCTCGGATCGCGATGAACCGGTTGATCTTGGAGAGGTCGGCTGCCGCGATGTTGAGCCGGCGCATCGCCCGGTAGTGTCGGCCGACCAAGACGATGAAGTTGTAGATCGCGTCGGTGAGCGCGCGCAAGGCGCGCTGGGTGAGCGGGACCCGCGCGAACAGCCGCCGGACGGGCTCGCTGATCGACGGATCGAATTTGGGGACGACGTGGATCGCGGTGCGCTGGTAGACGGTCAGCTCGGCGGCCGACTTCGCCAGTTCCGGGATGAGTTGGACGGCGGTTGCCCCGGTGCCGATGATGGCGACGCGGTGCCCGGTGGGGTCGAAGTCGTCATCCCAGTCCGTGGTGTGGATGATCTTGCCGTCGAAGCCGGTGATGCCCGCGATATCGAGTACTCGCGGCTGCGAGAGGAAGCCGGTCGCGGTGATGAGGTAGCGAGCTGTCAGCCTTGCGCCGTCGGCTAGGCTGACCTGCCACATCCGGGTGTCCTCGTCCCAACGTGCGCTCTCGACGGTGACGTTGAACCGCATGTGGCGCCTAACGTCGTATTTGCCGGCCACGTCCGCCGCGTATTGCTTGATCTCGGCGCCGGGGGTGAACAACCGTGACCAGTCGGGATTGGGTTCGAAGAAGTAGGAGTACGTGGTGGTGGGGACGTCGACGGCCAAGCCGGGGTAGTGGTTGACGTGCCACGTTCCGCCGAGGTCGTCCTCGCGGTCGAGGATGGCGAAATTCTCGAATCCGAGCTTCTTCAGTTCGATGGCGGCGCCGATTCCGCCGAATCCGGCACCGACGATCAGCGCGTCGAAACGCTCCGCAGTCATGGCAGAGACCGTACCTCAGCCGGTGGCGGGAAATAGGGCGGTGGATCCGGTGGAGATGTGCCCATCTCGGTAGTTTTGCCGACAATTCGCTGGGCGGCGTCGACTGCGAGGACGGGCACATCCAGAATCTTCGAGGCCAGATCGTGGCGGGCGCCGGTCACTTCGACGATCGCGGTGGGGGCGCCGATCAGCGCCGCGGCGGTTCGTAATTCCTCGATCGTGCCGAACGGGTCGGCGGTGCCGTGCGTGAACACCGTCGGGGCGGTGATGCGCCCGAGATGCTCCGTGCGGGTGCGTTCCGGCTTGCCCGGCGGATGTAGCGGATAGGAAAAGAGCGTCAACGCGTCGACGGATGTTCCCGCCGCGACGGCCATGGAGGTCATCCGGCCGCCGTAGGAGTGCCCCCCGGCCAGCACCGGACCGTCGGTCAGGGTCCGGGCCAGCGCAACGGCCTCGGCGACCGCGGCGTGGTCACTGGCTGCCGACCCAGGCGGCGGACCCTTGGGCCGGCGGCGCCGATAGGGCAGGTTGTACCGGACGGCAAGCAGGCCGCGCCGCGCCCATTCGTCGCAGATGCGGATCAACAACGGCGAATCGCGGCTTCCGCCGGCGCCGTGGGTCAGTACCACCACCCCGGACGGGGTATTCGCCGGTCGGTGCGCGATCCCGGCGATCCCGTCAAGATCCATCAGAGCCCAGGCGGAACAGGGCGTTGACCGGGCCGTGCCCGTGGCCGAGCGGATAGGCCGCCCGAATGCATTCGGTAACCCATGACTTGGCGAACGCGACGGCGTCGGGCACCGAATAGCCGTGCGCCAGTGCGCAAGCCGCCGCCGCGGCGAGGGTGTCACCCGCCCCGTGGTCGTTGCCGGTATCGACCCGGGGTGCATCGAACTCGCGGAATTCGTTGCCGTCGAACAGGAGATCCGGGCTCGTCTGCGACGAGCGCAGATGCCCGCCTTTGACGAGTGCCCATTTCGGGCCCAGCGCGTGAAGCGCACGGGCTGCTTCACGCTGGGATTCGGTGTCGATGACCTCTATGTCCACGAGCAAGCGGACCTCGTCGAGGTTCGGGGTGACCAGGGTGGCCAGCGGGAACAGCTCGTTGCGAACGGCATCCAGTGCCGATGGGTGTAGCAGGGGGTCTCCGTGCATCGACGCGCACACCGGGTCGACCACCAGGGGCACTGTGCCGGCCAACCCTTCCACCTGCCAGGTCTCGGCGACGGTGGCGATGATCTCCGAGGAGGCCAGCATTCCGGTCTTGGCAGCCTGGATGCCGATATCGGACGCGACGGCGCCGATCTGGTCCGCGATGACGTCCAGCGGGATCTCGTGGAAACCCTTGACGCCGACGGAGTTCTGGACGGTGACCGCGGTGACCGCGACACACCCGTGCAAGCCGAGCATCGCGAACGTGCGCATATCGGCCTGGATACCGGCACCGCCGCCGGAGTCCGAACCCGCGATCGTCATGACCCGCAGCGGGGTCTGGCCGGGCGGACTCAAAGGTAGGAAGTTCACAGGGCTCACGAGGTCAAGGGTAGGTAGACGCGATTGCCTTGTTGGGCGAACTCGGCCGATTTCTGCCGCATGCCGACTTTCGTATGCCCCCGAACGGCCCCTTCATGTCCTGGGTGATGCTTCATCGAGCAGAACTTCGGCCCGCACATCGCAGACGTGTGCGCGTCTTCGCGGTCCCGTGCGCGCGGATGGCCCTTGGCCAGGTCGGCGGCATGCGCGGCGATCGTGCAGGCGATGACCCGTCTTTCACTTCCTTGCGGTTGGGCAGGCCCAGGTGTTCCTTCGGGGGGACGTAACGGCATCGCGGTGCCGGCCTGGGCGATGATGGCCGCACCGATCGCCGAGGTGGTGTGGTCGTAGGCGGGGCGATGTCGGTGGCCAGCGGCCCGGC
Organism: uncultured Mycobacterium sp.; assembly: GCA_964511995.1. Classification (GTDB taxonomy): domain Bacteria; phylum Actinomycetota; class Actinomycetes; order Mycobacteriales; family Mycobacteriaceae; genus Mycobacterium. The sequence continues at coordinate 410 of CAZEHT010000014.1, read as the reverse complement.
GTGTAGAACGCGGCTCGCGCCGGGGCGAACAGAACGGGAATACAGATTGCCCGCAGATGATTTGTATAGCTAATATATGTATGTATCGGCGCGCGATGTGATGCGCCGTCGTGCTGTATCGACACGAAACGACTACGAGCGAACACGAAACGAAGAAGTTCATGACGACCGAGATCGGAGCGGCCGACGCCGCTGCGGCCGCGACCGCGCGCCGCCGGATGCGGATGGACCACGACCATCCCCACTACAAGTGGGTGGTGCTGTCCAACACCACGCTGGGCACGCTGCTGGCCACCGTCAACGCCTCGATCGTGCTGATCTCGCTGCCGGCCATCTTCCGCGGCATCGGCCTGAACCCGTTGTCGCCCGGCAACGTCAGTTACCTGCTCTGGATGCTGATGGGCTACCTG
>CAZEHT010000013.1:7701-49987 GCA_964511995.1 uncultured Mycobacterium sp. | reverse complement strand
GTCTCCAGGTTGGCGAGGGCCGACTGCAGCGCCGCCTCGAGATCGACGTCGGTCTGGTCGGCGTTGAACCGGCCGACTCGGGAGAAGGTCAGCAGATCGCTTATCAGCACCTGCATCCGTTTGGCTCCGTCGACCGCGAATGCGATGTATTCAGTGCCGCGTTCGTCGAGTTTGTCGCCGTAGCGCTTCTCCAGCAGCTGGCAGAACGAGATCACCTTCCGCAGCGGCTCCTGCAGATCATGTGACGCGACATAGGCGAACTGCTCCAGTTCGGCGTTGGAACGGCGCAGTTCGGCGGCCTGCGCGTCGAGGGCCTCGGTTTGGGCGGCCAGCTGCTCCCGCGCGGTCCGCGACGCGTCGAGTTCGGCCACGATGCGCTGCCTCATGTCCTCGACGGCCGCGCCGATCGCCCGGATATCGCGGGGACCCCGCGGAGGGATGTTCTCGTCGAAGTTGCCATCGGTGATGCGCCGGCATGCGTCGGCCAGGGCATCCAGCGGCCGGGTCACCGCGTTTCGCACCAGAACAGCCAACAGGATCGCCGTGAGCACCAACACCAGCAGCATCGCGGCCATGACCCGGTCCCTCCAGGCCCGTGCCCGGGACAGATCGGCGATACTGCGGGCACGCAACTCTGTGAGGTGGTTGTTCTGAGTGTTGAAAAGCGTACGGATGCGGTCGAATTCGGCCTTGCCGCGTTCAGCTGTCACGTTGTCGGACGGGTGGGGCAGAGCCAGCCGGACCGCAGCGATCATCGGCTCGGCGTAGGTCGCCCGCCAGCCGGCGGCGGCTTGTTCGACGGCCACGAGGTCGGCGGCCTGCTCGGACCGGCCGCCCACCAGTAGGCGGACATCGTCTGCCGCCGCGGCTTGGCTGCGCATGCCTTCGAAGTAGGGTTCGAGAAATTGCGGGTCCGCGGTCATCACGTAGCCGCGGACCGCTGTCTCCTGGTCACGCAACGCCGCCTGGGTCCGGTAGGCGGCAACACGCGCCGGCTGGATCTTCTCGCCGAGTTCGGTCGACACCCGGTCGGTGTGGATGAGCAGCAGCACCGTGATCAGTGCACCGGTGAGCAGCGCCATCCCCATCAAGGACAACACCAGATTCAGCCAGCCCTGCACGGTGAGCCGCTGTCGCGATGAGGCGGCGGTCAATTCGCCGTCCGCTCCACCCGCACCACCGCGATGTCGTCGCCGAGCCCTCCGTGTTCCTGCGCGAGTTTCTCGGCCGCGTCGATCAGTGCGTCTACAAAGGCCGGACCCGGCAGCGATGCCAGGGACCGTGCCAGTTCGAGTAGACCTTCTTCGCCCAGTCGCTGCCTTCCGCGTCCCGTATGCCCTTCGAACAGACCGTCGGTCAGCAGGACCAGCCCCGCGCCCCGAGGCAGGGTCACCTGGTCGGCGGGCCATTCGTCGGTATGCAGTCCCAGCGCGGAGGCCCCGGGCGGTACCACCCAGTCCACTGTTCCGTGGTGGTGCAGCAGCATCCCCGGATGACCCGCGCGCACGGCGGTGATCAGTGGGCCCTGGGGCGGGATCGCCAGGCTTGTCACCGTGGCGAAGCCGCCGGTTCCACCCCGCTCGGTCTTCAGGATGCGGTTCAGCTCTCGCATCCGGTCCGGACCCCGCAGTCCGGCGAAGGTGAGCGCACGCCAGGCAATGCGCAGTGCCACGCCCAGCGCCGCCGCATCCGGCCCGTGCCCGGCTACATCGCCGATCATGACGTGGAGCGTGCGGTCCGCGGTCTGCACGGCGTCATAGAAATCTCCACCGAGCAGGGCGTTCTCCCGACGCGGCCGGTAGCGGGTGACGATCTCGACACCGGGGTTCTCCAGAAGCAGGGGAGACGGCAGCAGGCCACGTTCGAGGCGGGCATTCTCACGAGCTTTCAGTTCGCTGGCCCGGAGGTCGACCGCGGTACGTTGAGCGCGCTTGCGTTCGATGGCATAGAGCAGCGCCCGTTGCAGCATGTCGGGCTGGACACGGCCCTTCACCAGGTAGTCCTGCGCACCGGAGCCCACCGCGGAGATCCCGAAGTGTTCGTCGGTGAGGCCGGTCAGAACGACGATGGGCAGGGTGGGATCGTGCTGGGATACGCGGTTCAGCGCTTCGAGGCCGCTTGCGTCCGGCAGGTTCATGTCCAACAGCAGGCAGTCGGGGCGCGACCGGACCAGCTCACGTTCGGCGTGCGCCATCGACTCAGCCCATCGGACGTCTGCACGCAGTCCGCTGTCGGCGATGAGTTCCTCTACCAGCAGCGCGTCCGCGCGGTCGTCTTCAACGAGCAGCAGGGACAGCGACGGCTCAGATTCGGGTACCGCGCGCATGTGATGCCGCTATTGCGGTGACTTGCGGTGATTTGCAGGGACTTGGCAGTGACATAGCAGTGACGATTGCCCAACCATACCGGCTGGGCACTCCCCAGTCAGTGACTATGCCGTCTTGTTGAGCTTGGCGGCCAGCAGGGGGAGCAGCAGGGCGCGGCGGCGGAAATTGACATCGGCGAAGTGGCTGAGTGCTTCAGCGACCGAAGTGGCCACGGGCAAGGCGCCGGCGTCGTAGCTCGGCTTCGCATTGCCCAACAGCGGTGCCACCGCATCGCCGGCAACGATCGCCCATTGCACTCCCGCCGCCTCACACGTCCGGGCGACTCCCTCCAGAAAAGCTTCGGACTCGGCCGTGACCGCGTCGATGGCACTGAGGTCCAAAACGAACGGCTTGTCGTCGAGGATGAACCGTTTGACGTAGGCAGTGAGGCGTTCGAGATTGCCGGTACCCACCACGCCGCCGACCGTCACCACCGTTGCTAGCTGCCGCGACAGTGCCCGCACCCACGCGCCGTCGCAGTCGAATACGGGATTGCCGTACCGCAGGACCGACCCCGACTTCGATCCCGCTACGGCTGAAGTATCCGCTATGCCCATTGAGCCGGCTCCATTCCGAGGTGTACCCACCCGACCTCTGGCAATGAGACTAGGAGGCAAATCTAAGGTGACCGGGAGCGGTTTCTAATACTCTCGTGAGAATTTCGTTACTTACTCTCGCGAGAGGTCCGTTACGGCGTGAACGGGGGACGGCCCGTGCGTTTGTATCGGAATATATTGATGTACTTCATGATTCGCGATCACTAAGCCGCATGCGGGCACGCTCCCTGGTCTCCTCGGGCAGCGATTCAGCCTCCAGCAGCAAAGGCAGCAGCTCCGGTTGGAGCGTGAGCGCCCTGAATACCACTTCAATCGTCACGCGGTGGTCGGGACGACTGACGACCTCGATCGTGTCGCCACCGCAGATGCCCCCGGGGTCAAGCACCCGCAGATAGGCTCCCGGCGTCGCCGCCGCGGTGAACGTCTTGACCCAGCCCCGCAAGGCAAGCCACTCCTGGAAGGTCCGGCACGGAATGCGGGGGGCCGACACTTCCAGACGCAGGCCGCGGTCACCCACCAGCCATTGCTCGCCTATTCGCGCGCCGGTGACCTCGACCCCGGCCGTGGTGACGTTCTCCCCGAACACGCCGTTGGCGAGCCGGCGCCCGAGCCTGGTCTGCCAGCTGTCCAGATCCTCCCGGGCGTAGGCATATACCGCTTGGTCGTCGCCGCCGTGGAACGCCGGATTGCCGATGGTGTCGCCATCGAGCCCGCTGCCCAGGCCGCCGCGCATGGGACCTGGAGCGCGAACGGCGACAGGCCCTTCGACCCGCCGCTTGTCGATGCCGGTCGTTCCGCCGGCCCTGGCGTCGGGGTTCGGTCGCCGATGGCCGAGATTCACCGAAAGCACCTTCGTCATGCGGCGAGCGTAGTGCCGAGCTGGCAACGCCGCAGGTAAGCGAGCCGGGGCGCGATTTACGTAGTCGACTACCCAAGCCGTATCGAGAACCGGCCGCCACACTGACCAGGTCGCCAACGGAAGGGACGGACCACGTGAACCGAAACGCGTTGCCGCGTCGGCTGACCGCCGACGTCGAAGAGTTCAAGAGCCAAATGCGTTCGCTGGACCGCGATCTGGCACGCAACGCCGAACACGCCGGATCTGCCCGCAAGCTCGTGAACAGCTCGTGCACGCTCGTCGCGGAAAGCTTCCGCCGGCATCTCGACGAATATGCCGAGCATGAACAGGCGATCGCCCGTTACATGCTCGGCGAAACGTTTCCGTACTTCACGCTGAGCCGCCTCATCGACCGCTCATACGTCAAGCCCCGCGGCTACGCCGGCGACTACCTGACCATCGAAATGGTGTACCGCAACCGCGCGGTGGGCCAGCGGCGACTCGGCCCCCTCATCGACCGGTGGTTCCTGGACATCCCGGCGTCGCGCGCGGTGAAAAACCGCCGTGGCCTGCTTGCGGGCGTCATCCGCGAAATGGCGGCCGAAACCTCCGACCTGCGGGTCACCAGCATCGCGAGCGGACCCGCGCGGGAACTGTTCGATGTCCTGCAAACAGGCACAGCTGCCGATGTGTACGCCAGCTGCGTCGACGTCGATGCCGGGGCCCTGGCGTATACGCGGGGAACCGCCGAGCGGGCCGGGGTGAGCGACCGGCTGCGGCTGGTCCAGGCCAATGCCGTCAAACTGGCACTCGGCAGAGAGTCCGTCGAGTTGGCCGACCAGGATCTCATCTATTCGGTGGGGCTCATCGACTACCTGCGCGACGACCTGGTGGTCGCCTTGCTCGACTGGATACACAGCCGGCTGCGACCGGGCGGGACGGTGATGGTCGGTAACTTCGACATCGCCAACCCCGACCGCGCGTTCATGGATCACGTGCTGGACTGGCGGCTCATCCACCGCAGCGTCGACGACCTGCGTGCACTGTTCGAGCGGTCCAGATTTTCCGGTGTGCCGGTGCGGATCCGCACCGAGGGCACCGGGATCAACCTCTTCGGGCTGGCCGTGCGGGAATGACCACAGCTCCACGGCGACGGCGGTACCCGAAGATTGGGGTTGAGCCCCAGACCGCGCATGAGCGTCCCGTTCACCGCGAACAGGACTGTTTCACACACTTTTTGAGATTCCTACCCGCTGGCGGGCAGGGACGCTTCGAGAGACGTGCGGCCCCACCGCGATTCGTCTGGATCGCGGTGGGGCCGCACGCAGTCTGCCCTGATTAGACGTCGAACCTGTCGGCGTCCATCACCTTCGCCCACGCGGCGACGAAGTCCTTGACGAACTTCTCCTTCGCGTCGTCCTCGGCGTAGACCTCGGCCAGCGCGCGCAGTTGGGAATTCGACCCGAAAAGCAGATCGACGCGGCTGCCGACCCACTTCTTCTCGCCGCTGGCGCGGTCATTGCCGACGTAGGTTCCGTCGTCGTGGGGCGAAGGGACCCATTCGGTGCCCATGTCCAGCAAGTTCACGAAGAAGTCGTTGGTCAGCACACCGGGATTCTCGGTGAGGACGCCCAGATTCGAGCCCTGGTAGTTCGCGCCCAGCACCCGAAGACCACCCAATAGGACCGTCATCTCCGGGGCCGACAGGCCCAGCAGGTTGGCGCGGTCCACGAGCTTGAACTCTGCCGGCATTATCACACCTTTGCCGAGATAGTTGCGGAATCCATCGGCCTTCGGCTCCAGGTAGGCGAAGGACTCGACGTCGGTCTGCTCCTGGGTGGCGTCGCCGCGGCCCGGCGTGAACGGCACCTCGACGTCGAATCCGGCATCCTTGGCGGCCTTTTCGACCGCGGCGACTCCGCCGAGAACCACGAGGTCGGCGAACGACACAGTGGTACCGGACGATTTCTGGATCTCCTCGAGCTTGCGGATGACCTGCGCGAGCTCGTCGGGCTCATTGGATTCCCAGCCCAGCTGCGGCTGCAGCCGGATGCGGCCGCCGTTGGCGCCGCCGCGCTTGTCGCTGCCCCGGAACGACGCTGCCGCCTTCCATGCTGTCGAAACCAGTTGCGGAACAGTCAGACCCGACGCGAGGATCGCGTCCTTCAGCTTGGCGACCTCCTCGGCGGACAGGTCGCTGCCGGTCGGCACGACGTCCTGCCACAGCCAGGTCTGCTGCGGAACGAGCGGTCCGAGATAACGTACGACGGGGCCCATATCGCGGTGCAGCAGCTTGAACCACGCCTTGGCGAACTCCTCGGCGAGTTCCGCGGGATGGTCCAGCCAGCGGCGGGTGATCCGCTCGTAGACCGGATCCGTGCGCAGTGCCAGGTCCGTAGTGAGCATCGACGGGTGGGTCTTGGCGTTGCCGAACGCCTCTGGAACGGTATTGGCCCAGCCGCCCTCTTTCGGCCTCCACTGGTTGGCGCCCGCCGGACTCTTGGTCAACTCCCACTCGTTGCCGTAGAGGATCTCCAGGAAGCTGTTGTCCCACTTGGTCGGTGTATGGGTCCAGATCACCTCGAGGCCGCTGGTGATGGCGTCCTTGCCCACGCCGGTACCCTGCGGGTTCTTCCAGCCCAGGCCCATCTGCTCCAGTGCAGCGGCCTCGGGCTCGGGGCCGACGAGTTCGGCATCGCCGTTACCGTGAGTCTTGCCGAACGTATGCCCGCCGACGATCAGCGCAGCCGTCTCGATGTCGTTCATTGCCATCCGGCCGAATGTTTCGCGGATGTCGATCGCCGAGGCCAGCGGATCCGGGTTGCCATTGGGACCTTCGGGGTTGACGTAGATCAGCCCCATCTGGACCGCGGCCAGCGGGTTCTCCAGATCACGCTTGCCCGTGTAGCGCTTGTCGTCGAGCCATTCAAGCTCGGGACCCCAGTAGACGTCCTCTTCGGGCTCCCAGCGGTCCTCGCGACCGAATGCGAAGCCGGCGGTCTTGAACCCCATGTCCTCCAGGGCGACGTTACCGGCGAACACGATCAGGTCAGCCCAAGAGAGGTTCTTGCCGTACTTCTTCTTCACCGGCCACAGCAGCCGGCGGGCCTTGTCGAGGCTGACGTTGTCGGGCCAGCTGTTCAGCGGCGCGAAGCGCTGCATGCCCGCACCGCCGCCGCCTCGGCCGTCGCTGACGCGGTAGGTGCCCGCGGCATGCCACGACATTCGGATGAAAAGCGGCCCGTAGTGGCCGAAATCTGCCGGCCACCAGTCCTGCGAGCTGTGCATCACCTCGACGATGTCGGCCCGCACGGCGTCCACGTCGAGTGTGCTCACCGCGGCGGCGTAATCGAAGTCCCCGCCCAGCGGATTGATGACGTCGGGGTTCTTCTGCAAAATCTTCAGATTGAGCTGGTTGGGCCACCAATCGCGGTTGGCGCCTCCCTCGACCGGAGTCCGCAGACGCATGGGGCAAGCACTTGCCGCGGGCTCTGTCTGAGCCTCGCCGATCGGCGGGGTTTCGGTATCTTCGCGCACTGTATTTCCTTCCCTGTGTGTTGGTGGGGCTGACTTCATGTTGTCGTCGTTCATGCTTTCGTCGGTGACGCCTCGTCGGCGGAGCACGAGGGGCAGAGCCCCCAGTAGATGACCTCCGCCTCGTCGACGACGAATCCGTTGGAATCCGAGGCCGTCAGGCACGGGGTTTCGCCGACCGCGCAATCAACGTCGCCGATCGCTCCGCAGGACCGGCAAACGACGTGGTGGTGGTTGTCGCCGACACGCGATTCGTAGCGGGCGACCAAACCCGTGGGCTGGATGCGGCGCACAAGTCCGACCGTGGTCAGCGCGTTGAGCACGTCGTATACGGCTTGGCGGGAAACGTCGGGCAGCGCCGTCCGCACCATGCCGAAGATGGTCTCGGTATCGGCGTGGGGGCAGCAGTCCACCGCTTCGAGCACGGCGACCCTGGGACGTGTGACGCGCAGATCGGCCGACCGCAGTCGTTCCGCGTATTCCGGCATCCGGGCCACACAGACACTAATACGGGCTTTTCTGGAATGAGTCAAGACTGGCTTGTCAAGGGGTGCCGTGCTCGACCGCACGCGATCGGCTTCGCGCCGACCGTCCTCGCATCGGGCCGGCGCGCGACGTCGGCTAGCGTCGCATGGTTGTGAAGACGTTGATCGACTTCGATGACGCACCGGTCTTCGCCATCCCGGTGATCGACGTCCTGGGGCGCGAGAGCATCCGCGAAGGAATGCTGATCGAGGGACCGCAGGGCTGGGGTGAGTTCAGCCCGGACCCCGACTGTGACGACCGGGCGCTGGCACGCTGGCTCACTGCGGCGATCGAACCCGGCACGGTCGGGTGGCCCGATCCCGTGCGCGGCCGTATCCCGGTCAGCGTAGCTGTGCCGGCAACCGACGCCGCGCGGGCACACGAGATCGTGACGGCCGCCGGTTGCCGGACTGCTGATGTCACCGTCGGCGGGCATCCGGCATTGCTCGGCGAGGACGCAGCACGGGTGGAGGCGGTGCGTGACGCGCTCGGTGCCGGTGGCGCCATCCGCTGCAACGTCAACGGGTCATGGGATGTCGACACCGCGGTCACGGCGATCGCTTGGCTCGATCGCGCCGCTCAGGGAATCCAGTTCGTCGAACAACCGTGCCGAACCGCCCGGGAGGTCGCCGCTGTCAAGTGCCGCGTCGACGTACCGGTCGCCGTCCGGGCACTGCCGGGGCACACCGACGACCTGCGCGCGATGAACGTGGTCGGCATCGCCGACGTCGCGGTGTTGTACTGCGGTCCTCTGGGGGGAGTCCGCCGGAGCCTGCGCGTGGCCGAGGCCTGCGGACTTCCATGTGTGATCTCCTCGGCGGGGGAGTCGAGCATCGGCCTGGCGGCCGGGGCCGCGCTGGCAGGCGCGCTGCCCGATCTTCCTTTCGCGTCGCGTCTGGGCGCACGGTCGTTGCCCGACGGCGATCTCGTCGCGGCGGCTCGCTCGCTCATCCCCGTCGACGGGCATCTGCCGGTGGCGCCGACGCCGCCGGCACCGGATGCCGACCGTCTCGCCCGGTGCCTGTTGACGGATCGACGGCGACGAGAGCGGTGGCGTGAGCGGTTGCGGGTTGCCGCCGCCGCTCTGTAGCCGCGCCTCCGAAGCGCCTTCCGGCAATGCACTGGGCAACCGTGGTTACCCTTTTCGGCTTTGCGCCGTGGATTGTGTATTGGATGCTGGTCGGCAACGTACCGTTTGTGACCGCGGTGCTGATCGCGTTGGCGACCTCGATCGCCGCACTGGTGGTAAGCCGCGTCGGCGGGACGCCGGGGCGGACGCTGCAGATCGGGGCGGTCGGCGCATTCACTGTGCTCACCGTGCTGACGCTGGTGCTCGACCAGTCGTTCATGGAGCGGTGGATGCAGCCGCTGAGCAACGCGGGGATTTTCGTGGTGGCGCTGGCCGGGTTACTTTCCGGCAAACCGTTCATTCGTGAATTCGCCGAGGCCGGACAGCCGCCTGAGGTGATCGCCAGCGAATTGTTCAACAAGATCGTCACCCGATTGACGTGGATTTGGGTGGCGATATTCGCAGGCATGACGGTGTCGTCGTCGATTCCGCCGATCGTGCAGGTGGACGCCACGATTCTCGACACCGAGACTCCGCTCTCGCTTGTCTTCTACTGGGTGATTCCGATCGCCTTGTTGGCCCTCGGCGCAATTGCGTCACGGGCGGTGCCCGACCGCATGACCGCCGGTCTCGGCGAGTTCGCCGTAAATGATGGCCGCGGCCAGTCGTCGCATAAGTCGCGCAAAGAGGCCGCACCTGAGAAACGCGCGGGGCGGCCGGACCTCGGTAACCGGCATCCGACCGGTCACCGTTGAGTCACGGTACCGCAAAGCTTTGCCGGCCGGACGCCGCTCGATTTCGGCCATCACCGCGTTTGCTGTAGAAGTGACTAGAGAGACTGCTGTGAATGGTGTGGTTCTCCGGTGCCCCCGCCGACTTGCCGGTGAGGAACCGGCATGGACGCCGAGCCTGCGCTGCAGTCGAGATCGTGCCCTCGATGCGAGCAGCCTCGAGAGCCATAGAGAGGGTGGTCAGCTGGTGAAGCACGTTTTCGCCGTCGCGATCGCGGTGGCATCGATGATCGCCACGTCCGTTCCGGCGACGGCCGAACCGGGCGCCTGGCCGGGCACCCGGCAACAAGCGATCGACTTCGTGATCGCACGTGCGCTCTCACAGCGCGGTGTTCCGTATTCGTACGGCGGCGGCAACATGCTCGGTCCCAGCCTCGGCAGCGGCTCGGCATCCACCTCCGATACGGTGCAGCCGCTCGGCGGCAACACCACAACAACAGCAGAGTCGCTTCCCGGCGGGCTCACCATGCCCACTGTTCCGGGCACCCCGCCGCTTTCCGTTGCCCCTGCCCCCTCCGTCAGCGTCGTGGGATTCGATTCCTCCGGTCTGATCGTCTTCGCGTTCGGCGGCGTCGGTATCAAGATGCCGCGTTCCTCGGGTGAGCAGTACAAGGTGGGCCGAAAGATCCTGCCGTCACAGGCGCTGCCCGGCGACCTGATCTTCTACGGCCCCGAGGGAACGCAGAGCGTCGCGCTGTTCACCGGCAACGGGCAGATGGTCGAGGGGACCGTGCCCGCTGTGACGGTGTCGCCCGTACGAACCAACGGCATGGCCCCCTACCTGACCCGCGTCATCGAGCACTGATTCACCATCGCCGCCCGTCCCGGCGCCGAGCCTTGGCACACTTAGGCGCGTGCCCGAGCGATCCAACCGACAGATCGTCCTGCGTCGGCGCCCCACAGGTCTGGTGAAACCCGACGATGTCGAGTTGATCACGGTGCCGGCGCCACAACCCGCGGCGGGTGAGGCACTGCTGCGCAACACATTCGTCGGGATCGATGCGGCCGCGCGCACGTGGCTCGACGACCAACCGGGCTACCTGCCGCCCGTTCAGTTGGGTGAGGTCATCCGCGCCGCGGGAATCGGCGAGGTGGTGGAATCACGTTGCGACGCCTACTCGCCCGGCCAGGTGGTGACCACGCTCACGGGGTTCCAGGAATACGTGATCATCCGCGACGACGTGTTCAGCACACCGGTTCCGGCAGGGCTGGACCAGCGCGCGGTGATGTCGGTGTACGGCCCCACCGGCGCTACCGCCTATTTCGGGATGACCGGCATCGGCAAGCCCAAACCGGGTGAGACCGTCGTCGTGTCGGCGGCGGCGGGAGCCACCGGGTCGGTCGCGGGCCAGATCGCCAAGATCGCCGGCGCCCGCGTGGTGGGCATCGCGGGCGGCCCGGACAAGGCCCGCGTCGTCGTGGAGGAATTCGGTTTCGACGCGTGCATCGACTACCGCGAACGCGACCTCGCGGCCGCGCTGAAGCACCACTGCCCACGGGGTGTCGACGTCTACTTCGACAACGTGGGGGGACCGATCCTGGACGCGGTGCTGGGTAGGCTCGCGCCCCGCGCACGGGTGGTCTTGTGCGGGGTCATCTCGAGCTACCTCACCGGCGATCATCCCGGACCCGCCAACTACGTGAACCTGCTCGCCAAGACCGCCCTGATGCAGGGCTTCAACGCGCTCGACGAGTGGGGGCGATTCGACGAAGCCTTTGCCGCGCTTCGCCGCTGGGAGGAGCAAGGATTGCTGGCGCACCGCGAACACGTCATGGAGGGCATCGAGTCCTGCGTGGCGGCGCTCAACGGGCTGTTCACCGGGGTGAACATCGGCAAGATGCTGGTCAAAGTCAGCGAGCCGACGGCAGCGACCGTGGGATCGAAACTGATGAGTCGTGGAGGTGGGGCATGACATCTGCTTCGTGGATACCGCTCAAGCCGCGGTTCAACCGCAGAACCGCAGATGTGTTCAACGCGTCGGGCGCCGTGCCGGTGGGGCCGTCACGCTTCGTCTTCATCGACAACCGCGATCCGATGGCGCTTTTCGAAGTGCAGCTCAAGTCCGACGGGACTCAGCGCGGCAAGGTCAAGAGGAGGCAGATCGTCGGCGTCGCCAAGGACGCTTTGTCCGACCCGGAGGGCCTCGCTCGAATCGATATCAACGGCGGGATCCATCTCGTCGTCGCCTCGTCGTTTAGCGTGGATGGCAACCGGCCGGGATCGGTTGCCCACCAGGGCTTGGTGCGCGTCCGCTACACGCCCGACGGTGACCTGCACGCCGAGGCCATGGACGGTTTCCGCGACTGGTTGCTGACGGCGAATCCCGCCCTCGAATCGCAGGCGACGGCGACTCCGGACGAGGGCGGACTCAACATCGAAGGGGTTGCCTGGGATCCGTCGCGGGGGGCGTTAATCTTCGGGGTCCGCAGTCCCGTGATGGGCGGCCAGATCCCGGTGCTGAGCGTCGAGCTCGACGACCCAGCGATGCCGTGGACCACCGGCGGCCTGCGAGCCGGCCCGCAATTGTCGATCCGGAAGGCGGATTTCGCCGATGCGCAGGGCATCCGGGATATCGACTACGACGCCGATCAAGGCTCATTCCTGGTGCTGCTGGGTAAATCGGTCAGCGGTGGCGACGCACCGTTTCAGCTGTGCTCCTGGGACGGCACGAGCACGACGGTCGATGTTCTCGAGACCTTCACCGCTCCGGCCAAACCGGAAGGGGTCACCACGTTCGGGCAAATCGGTACCCGCAGGATCCTCATCGTCGACGACGGTGGCGCATTCACCATCCTCAGCACGCACTGACAACGCTGCCGACGATCCAAACAGGATGGCCGCTGCGGCTGGTGCGGACACCCGCAACCGACGTGTGTATCCGCCCGGTCTTGCGGCATAGACTGGCCGTTCATGGGTTCTGCTTCCGGACAGTACATTTCGAACCGCTGGGGCTTGCTGCAGATCGAGGACTGTCTGGATCCCGACGGCGAGGTCGTGTTGCCGCCGGGTGTCACCTTGATATCGCTGATCGACCGCAACATCGACAATGTCGGCGATTCGGTGGCATACCGCTACCTGGATTACAGTGGGCTCGCCGAGGGCAGGGCTGTCGAGCTGACCTGGAATCAACTCGGTGCGCGGTTACGTGCGATCGCCGCTCACCTGCATGGCATCGCCGACCGGGGGGACCGGGTGGCGATCATGGCGCCGCAGGGGCTTGAGTACGTCGCTGCATTTTTCGGGGCGATCAAAGCGGGGATGATCGCCGTGCCGCTGTTCGCGCCCGAGTTGCCAGGACACGCCGAACGCCTCAGGACGGCGCTGGGCGATGCGCGCCCGGCAGTGGTGCTCACGACGGGCGCGGCGTCGGGACTGGTGCGGGCGTTCCTGGACAAGCTCGCGGACACGCGGCCACGGGTGGTGGTGGTCGACGATCTGCCGGATTCGGAGAGCGAACGTTTCGTGCCGGTCGAACTGGACGTCGACGACATTTCTCACCTGCAGTACACGTCGGGCGCGACGCGACCGCCGGTCGGTGTCGAAGTCACCCACCGGGCGGTCGGCACAAACCTGCTGCAGATGATCTTGTCGATCGATCTGCTCGACCGCAACACCCATGGGGTCAGCTGGTTGCCGCTCTACCACGACATGGGGTTGTCGATGATCGGCTTCCCCGCGGTCTACGGGGGGCATTCCACCCTCATGTCGCCGACCGCGTTCATCCGCCGACCGCGTCGCTGGATTCAGGCGCTGGCCGCGGAGTCACGCGAGGCCCGGGTGGTGACCGCCGCGCCGAACTTCGCCTACGAGTGGGCGGCACAGCGCGGTTTGCCCGCAGCCGACGAGAACGTCGACCTGGGCAACGTGGTGATGATCATCGGCTCTGAACCGGTCAGCATCGACGCGATCAGGATTTTCAACAAGGCGTTCGCACCCTACGGGCTTCGGCCGACGGCCATCAAGCCCTCGTACGGGATCGCCGAAGCGACGCTGTTGGTGACGACCACCGGACCGTCGGCCGAGGCGTCGGTAGCCTATTTCGACCGGGAGGAATTGGCCGGCGGGCGGGCCGTCCGGGTCCCGGCCGAATCTCCGGGCGCGGTCGCCCATGTCTCGTGCGGGCAAGTTGCCCGCAGCCTGCGGTGTGTCGTGGTGGACCCCGACACCGCAGCCGAACTGCCCGACGGCCGGGTAGGCGAAGTCTGGCTACAGGGCGACAACGTCGCCCGCGGCTACTGGCGCAGACCCGCCGACACCCGGCGGGCATTCCGCGCCCGGTTGCGCTCCACGCTTGACGCCGGCAGCCACGCCGGGAGTTCCTCGACCCGCGGCGACTGGCTTCGCACCGGCGACCTGGGCCTGTACCTCGACGGCGAGTTTTACATCGCCGGCCGCATCGACGACCTGGTCACCATCGACGGACGAAACCATTACCCGCAGGACATCGAGGCCACCGTCGCCCAAGCGTCGACCGTGGTTCGGCGGGGATACGTCGCGGCGTTCACCGCTCCGGCGGCCGCGATCCCAGGGTCGGCCACCCGAGAACCCGGCGAAGGGCTCGTCATCGTTGCCGAACGCGCGCCGGGCACCGCGCGTGCGAAGCCGGGCGCAGCAATGGCGGCGATCGAAGCGGCGCTGTCGCTCCGGCATGGAGTCTGGCCCATCGATGTGCGGTTGCTGCCCGCCGGATCCATTCCCCGCACCACCAGTGGCAAGCTTGCCCGCCAAGCATGTCGCGAACATTATCTGAGCGGCACGCTAGGACATCATCAGATGTAGCCGCCGAATCCCGCCGACACACCGCGGCAACATAAAATGGCAAATCATCGGCGTTTCTCCATAATGTTTGCTATTCGTGGTAAAGTGCGTGCATCTCTGCGGGGTAAGGATCGCGAACGGCTGTGGTGGTGTATGCCTGGGTCCGCTGAGCCACGTATCAGGCCCGTTGCTCATACGAGGAAGACGATGATCACGACGCGCTTACGCTTCGCCGCGGGTGTCTGTGGGCTTTCGACCGTTCTCTTCGTTGGAGCGGGCGGCGGGGCCATCGCCTCCGCCGACACCGGCGGTGCGGGCACCGGCAGCAGCAGCAGTCAATCCAGTTCAGCCTCGTCTGATTCCGGCGCCAAGGCCGCAACAAAACGCCCGGGTAAAGACGGCCCCCTGCGGAAGTCACTGCGCAAGGCCATCAGAGGTCTCGGCGGCAACGTGAAGTCGAACCGGGACCCGAGTCGGTTTCCCTCCACGATTTTCGATCTCAGTACCCTGTCCCTTCCCGCCCTTCCCGCCCCTCCCGCGAGAGCCGAGAAGGCCAAGGCAGCGCAGGCCAAGGCCGGGTCGGACACCAAGCCTTCCGATTCGGCTCCGGCGACCGCAGCGGACCAAACCCCTGCGGCGGCATCTACGGTGGCTGCTCAGACGAACGCCCCCGCCGAATCAGCGCCGGCCGCGGAAACGGCCGGACCCGACACCAGCCCGCCCGCGGCCGACCCGTCGGACACACCCGCCGCCGTGACGCCGCCGGCTGCCGAGGACGTCTCACCGACGCCCGCGCCGGTCGCCGCCACCCCCGAAACGGTCACGCCCACGCCCCAACGGCAGTGGCCCGAACCGGTATGGCTGCCTACCGTCGAGGTTCTGCTCGCGCCGACGGCGACGGTGGCTACGTCAGCAGTGAACGTCCTGCGATCGTTCGGGGACGCGGCACTGTCGACTCCTGAGCTGCTCGCGTCCCTTCCCACCTCCCCGACGCCCGTCCGCGACGTCCTCGGCGCGTACGGAGATCTGCTCCACTCGGTCGGCGATTCGGTCAGGTCGCTTTACGACCTTCCCAGCGAGCTGGTGGCAGTGCTGGCGCTCACCGACCGCTATCCCGGTACGGTCACCGCGATCCGAGATGATCGGCCATGGCCGGCTACCACCACGCACGCTCTGGCCACCGCGCCACCGCACCGGCTTCCGGGCGGCGTGGTGTACACGGCCGACACGGTACCCACGTCCGGCCTCATTTCGGGATCCCAAATGCTCGGCGCGATCGCTCTCGTCCCCGACACCCCGGCGCCGGCCGCCGTGCCGGTTTCGACGGTCGACGCGCCCGCCGCACATAAAGCGGAGAGTCTGCTGGAGTCGTTGTTCGAGCGGCCCGTCATCGAGATCCTGGTCCCCGTTTCGCTGTGGGCTCTGACCACCGCCGCTCTTCCCGGCCTCGGCGGACTTCTCATCATCACCGCCGCCGGGGTGCGCATCGGATACCGCCAGGCCAAGGCCGGGTTCGTCATGCGCGCCACGGGCATCGCCCATTTCGCCGGCCCCGGGCCGCTGGGCGTCGTCCGATCCGGATCATTCGTCGAACTCAGCCCCCGTACCCTGCGTGCGGCGGGGCCGGGGATCGTCATCAACGCAGAGGTGCTCAAATCCGCCCGGTTACTCGAGCCGGCCGCCTAGCGGCTGGAATGCCCCTGAAAGCCGCCGGTCCGACGGCTGGCCCGCTAGGCCGGCGGTAGCACCGGGCGGCAGACGTTGGCCAGCGGATCCCACCAGCCGTTGCCGAACTGCGCCGAACTCACCGCCGGCGCCACGACCGCCGCGAACGCCACCAGCGCAGGTGCCCCCGAACTGATCACCGCCAGACATCGAACAAAAGTCCTCATGCCGGGCCTTCCCGCCGCGAGACTGTCCCGTGAAACCTCGACCATTCGCACTCTAAGCGGAATCGAAGCCATCCAGACGTGTATCCGCGCGCGGGGCGAATGCGGCGCATCCGGTCGCCACAGGATCCTCTCCCGCGGGTGATCACTGCCGGGACCCCGCGTCCTCCTCGGTCTTGTGCACGCTGGAGGCGCCGCGCGGGAAGAGCCTCCGGTTACCGGCCACGCGCTCGGCGTACTCACGGGCGTAGAGCTCTTCGATCGGGGGGAGGTCCACGGCCGAATAGTTGGTGCTGCGGTGATAGTTGAGCAGCTGCCGGCGCACCCCGGGGTCGGCGGTGTAGAAGTCGTCCACCGCGTTGGGGTCGAACACGCGGTTGGCGAGCTGGCTGTCGTCGTCGGGGCTGTAGCCGTACTTTGCGAAGACCCCGTATACCTCGACCGATTGCGACATGCCGTGCAGGTACCCAAGGACCTCCGCGGCGCTCTGTCCGGCGCCGACGACGACGAAGCGGTTGTGGCGGCGGGCGGGGAGCGCGGCCGGGGTGAGAGTCGCCGCGGGCGACGATATAGCCGACGAGGTGGTCAGCGCCGACGGATGCGGTGACAACGCCAACGACGACCCGGCGCACCGCGGGACGGGCGGCGACCTGGGACTCGATCTCCTCGAGCTCGATGCGCCGGCTGCGGATTTTGACCTGGTTGTCGGCACGGCCGAGTAATTCCAGCGATCCTCGGCGGTCCAGCGAGCCAAGTCGCCGGTCCGGTGCATCCGGGATCCGTTGGTGTCGAAGGGATTGGCCACGAACCGCGATGCCGTGAGGCAGGCGGCGTTGACATAACCGCGGCCGAGCAGGAAACCGGCCGCGTTGAGTTCGCCGCTTGCGCCCGCCGGCACCGGACGCAAGTTGTCGTCGAGCACATAGAGCTGGGTGTGCGGATTGGGCTGGCGGACGGATGTGGCGATTCGTTCGGCGGTGTCGCGGTAGATCACATGCGACACGCCGATGGCGGCCTCCCCCGGTCCGTAGCCGTGGTAGAGCGTCGTGGTCGACTGGTGACGGAACCGGGCGAACAGACCGGGGTGAGGACCTCGCCGCCGCACCACACGTGACGCAGCATGCCCAGCGCGCTGGGCGTGCCGGCACCGTCGAGTTCGAGCAGTGTGTCAAGCATCAACGACACCAGGTGGACGAATGTCACCTGCTGTGCGCGGATCAAGTCGAGCAGGTACTGGGGATCGGTGTCTCCGCCCGGTTCGGCGATCACCACCCGCCCACCGCTGATCAGCGGCAGCAGGATTTTCTTGACCGATATGTCGAAGGACAGCGGCCCTTTGATCAGCGCCGCGTCGTCGGCGCCGAAGTGCAGGATGTGGTCGCGCTGCCACAGCAGCCGCTCGGCGATGGCCTCGTGACGAATCATGGCGCCCTTGGACTTGCCCGTGGAGCCCGAGAAGATGATGGAGACGAGTCGTTCGGGTTCGACATCACCGCCCGGCGGCTGTTCCGCCCAGCCGAGGTAGCCCCAATCGTCGACGTCGACGACCAAAGTGGTCGTGCCCAATCTGATTCGTCTCCGGCGCCGATGAAGGCAGCGGTCGCACCGGAGTCGGCGAGCACCTGCCGGCGGCGGTGCACTTGCCACCCGGGGTCAAGCGGGACGAATGCCACGCCGGCCGCCATGGCGGCGAGCACGCAGATCACCATATGCGCCGGACGGGGCAACCTGACGGCGACAACGGCTTCCGGGCGGCCGTCGACCGCGTGTATCGCGTGTGCAAGCTGCGCGACGCGGCTGCCCAGTTCCCGGTAGGTCAGGCCACGGCGGCCGCAGACGACGGCCGCGCTCGAACATGCGGCCGTGATCCGCGATCTGATCGGCGGTGGCAGCCTGGGTGAGCCGGTGGACGACGACCGGGGTCGTGCGGCCGGCGGGTGGCCGCCGCGCGCGCTTCGGCGACCCAGCTCGGCACCACGGCCAAGAGCGAGAACGGTTCGATCAGGAACTGGGCTAGACCGATCACGGTGATGAGCTCGCCCAGCGTCAGAGCACCGCGCAGGGCAAGTACACGGCCGCCATCGCCACGGCCATCGCCGCGAAGGCTCCCGCCTCCGCGGCCGCACCGGTGTGGATGCTCTGGATGCGCGCCTCGCGCACGGTGGCCGCGAGTGAGCGCCGGCTGGTAGCCCGATACCGCGCGGCGGCGTTGCGCTGGGGGCCGATGCCCTGAAGCTGCCGGTGCCTGCTCACGAGGTCGCTCGCCAGGGCCGTGGCCCGCCCGATTTCCGTTGCTCCTCGACGCGCCTGGCGATCATCGGTGCGCTCAGCTGCAGCCCAGCCACCACGGCCGGAACGCCGACGAGCACCATCACCCCCAGCGGGATGTCGATGCTGAGCAGGACGGCGCCGCAGGCGACGGTAGCAATCACCGCCCCGGTGACGCGGGGCACATAGTCGAGCACGTAGGACGTCTCGTCGGCATCTGTCGACGAGACGGACAACAGCTCCCCGGTTTGAAATCGGTGCGGATGCCTAACGGATCGAGGATGTTGTGACTCATCTCGACCCGCAGCGAATGCGATTCCCGCGCGATGGCGAGCATGAGCAATCGGGCGCCGAACCGGTACACCACGGTCAGGATGCCGAACAGCACGGCCAGCGCCGCGATCCACGTGGCGATGGCGCTCACGCTGCCGGTGAGCACGGGAACCGAGGCTTCGCACAACTGGTGCACGGCGATCAGGCCGGTGCCCGGTGCCAGCCAGCGCAGATTGCGGGTCACCGTGCGGCGCAAACCGCCGCACCCGATCCAGCCGATGGTATCGCTCTAGGCTAGTCGACCGTGCCCGCCGTCTGCCCGCTCAAGCGGACGACGTCGAATCGGCGCGGGCGCCGTCCATCTGCTCCCGCAGCGACCGCGGCCGCATGTCCGTCCAGTTCTCTTCCACGTAGCGCAGCGCGCTGTCGCGGTCGGAGCCGTCCGGGGCTCCGAAGACGACCGTCCATCCGGCCGGTACATCGGCGAACGTCGGCCAGAGCGAATGCTGGTCCTCGTCGTTGACAAGTATGTAGAACTTGCCTTCTGGGTCGTCAAAAGGGTTGGTAGACAACATGTTCCTCCCATACCGTCGTGTCGCCGCCGCACAGGAGGGCGGCGCGCTTCGGCGCGTCCGGGCATGCTATCAGAGGTAAGCCTTACCATAGTTAGCCGGGCGGCCGGTCTGCTAGGAAGGACTGGGCTGTGCGCGTCGTCATGTTCGGGTATCAAACGTGGGGGTACCGCACGCTGGCGGCACTGTTGAAATCACGCCACGAGGTGTGCCTCGTCGTTACACCCGGCCAGCGAGCACGTCTATGAGTCGATCTGGTCCGCTTCGGTCGAGGACCTCGCCCGAAGCGAGGGTCTCGAGGTGATCCTGGCCCGGCGGCCGTCACAGGACTCCAGCAAATCAGGTATCCGACGCCGTCCATGACGGCACCCACCGCCACCCCGGCAAGCAGCACCCGAACGGGTTGCGATCACGCGGCCCGTCACGCCGACCAGGTACACCAGCAACATCGCGAAGAGCGCCCCGGCGAATGCGAACCAGATGTAGGTCCAGATTTGCGGTGAACCCCAGAAAGGCAATCGCGCCGACCACAACAGCGCCGCACCGGAGTTGATTCCGAGGATCTCCGAATCGGCGAGCGGATTGCGGCCGACGGTTTGGATCAGCGCGCCCGAAACGCCGAGCGCCAACCCAACCAGCAGAGCCAGGACCGTCCGGGGGATCCGCGGGTCGTGGACGATCCACTGGTTTCCGCACCATGGGTGTTTTGACGGTTCGGGCAACGAGAGGCAACTCGAGTAGCGCACTACGCGTGCGCGCGGCAGACGCGGACCACATCATCGTCATACCGCTAACGGTTTGCCGCATCGGCACACGGTTGCGGCGCTCAGCGGCGGGGTCAGTCGGGGGGCTGCGGCCGCCGCAGCGACAAGAACAACTCAATATTTATCGATAGCTCTGCAAGAGGGGGTAGAGCCATGACAATGCCCATCCAACCCGTCGCCACTGAGCCGCATGCGCCGGTGGGGAACGAATCCAGTTCGACGGCCAAGTTCGCGATGATCGCCGGGATCGGCACAGCACTGGTCACCACGATCGGATCCATCGTCATCGCCATCGGCCAGCACCCGAATGACGGCGGCGCTCCAAAAGAGACTCCAGCACAGACGTCGACCGTCATCACACCGCCGCCGCCCGATGACTCCGCGCTCGGATGGCTCGACAAAGTGACGATCGAGGACGCCGGTTCACAGGTCGCGGTAACCGGCGGGGCGGCAAGAAACGTCGAAAGCGTGGTCGTCATGATCGGTCCGCGGCAGTCCGGCGGCCAGTACTGGGCCGCGGGTGCCGATGTGTTCGACCGTCGTTGGAGTCTGGTTGTCGCAACCGATCCAAGCCTTCCCACGCCTTACGAAATCAAGGCCTATTTCAAGAAGCGGCCCGGTGCCGATGTTCGGCCTGCCTCCTGGAACATCCCCAGAGCCACGACACCGGTCCCGGCACCGACACCGGTCCCGGGGCAGGAAGCCGCGTGTGCGGTGGAATCCGGCGACAGCTGCTTCAAGGGCCCCGGGTGGGGCGCGCCGACGATCTACCGATCGGACCAATGACCCGACGCATTGCGAGGGGCACAGTCCTGCCTCCCGACGTCGCAGTCAGGTTTTACAGCTTCGACCACGCTGTGCGGTGTGGCGTGGCGCACAGTGCGGGTGGGGCACAATCCCGCGTCGGCGAGCAGGGCGCCGAGTTCGTCCACGTCTACACCTGACTCGGGCTCACTTTATGCGTATAGCTGGCGCAGGACTCCGCACGCCACGCCTGAAGACCTTCGATGAGCCGGATTCGTCCCAGCGAGCGCGGCTTGCCGTCATGGGACGGGCCGCTCATTCATCCCGCCCGTCCCGCCGTGACGGCGATCCAGATCGCACGGGCGGCCGCCAGCAACTCGCCTTCGCGCGTGTAGAGCGCGGAATGTGCGTCGATCTTGCGGCCGTCGCGCCAGTGTGACGATGCGACGACAACACAGGGCTCGCCGATTAAGGGCGGCCGATCCACCTGGGCCGTCATTCGACCCAGAACGGCTACGCCGCCCGGAATCCGATCGAACGCGGCCCACCCTCCGGGGCAGTCCAGCGCTGCCCAGACGAACTCCGGGCGCACCGACCCGTCGGTTGCTGCGAGCGACTGATCGGGCGTCCACCGATCGGCCAGAACGGTGCCGCCCCCAATGCGCTTCGCGAAGATGCGGAGCCCGTCACCGGGAGCGCGATCCGGACCGCAGGTGAAACAGCTGCGAAAGGGGTGCCGGTCGTCCGCAAGAGCAGGCGGTGCATCGGTCGGAATGTCGAAGACCACAGGATCAGCGGAAATCGATTCGCCGACCGGTTCCGCGACCGCGATGACGTCACCATTGTGCAGGTGCACCGAGCAGCGTTCGGCCGTGCGGTCGACGAGCAGCGTCGTGTCGAGCGGGGGTGGGTGGCGCAACGTCACCTCGACGAGGGTTGCCGGTACTTGCTGAGCGATCAGGCCGCACGCATACCCGCCGTTCGCACTCCCGGACGGTCCGTTGAATCGCGCGGGAAACGTCACCGTCTGCGACATCCGGTCAGTCTATGCGGAGGCCCCTCTGCACTCGGCCGATGGAGGTGGGGTCGGTGGCGCAGCCGCTGCCGCGGAGCACCACCGAGGTTTCCGCGTCGTGGTTGACCTCGGTTCTCGGCCCGGAACTCCTGAGCGTGCCGCCAGCCGCAAGCTGGGGTGATTCAGACGACCGTTGTTGTGCTCGACCGCCGGCCGGCAAAGCCTTCATTCTCGGTCCCAGCGATCCGGCGGGGATCGGGCTCAAGCCAGATTGATTGGGGCCTGGCTGTTACGCCCCGTATCGTCAATTCGGGTGGCCTGAAGGTGAGCCGACCAGTCGGCCCGGGCTCCTGAGTGTGAGCGTGTTTGCCTCCCTCAAACTTGCGGTGAACTCACATCTGGAGGCGAGTGCCGTATTTGGTGATCGGCGGCGGCGGCAGTGCATCAGTGCGTTGCAGGTGGGCTGTCGTTCTTGAAACGGGGGCATGCGAACGCCCGTGCAGGGGGGAGTAGGCCGGCTCTGCTAGTTAGGTAGCCTAAGCGACGGCAATGTCATGGGGCACAGTGTGCGAACGTGCCGATCCGGCCCGGACCTCCTCCGGACCTCCCGTCGTGGCACGACAAACCGCGCAGGATCGACGACGTTGCCGGCGGGGTGGTATCCATGAGGACGAAGGCGGGGTGACCTTCGCCAGCCGATTTGACCGTGCGATCAGGAAGAACCCGATGCGCCTCGAACTGACGCCGCGACAGCAGACCCTGCGCCGCGAACTCGCCGCGTACTTCGACACGTTGCTTACCCCGCAACGTCGCGAGGCGCTGACATTCGTCGATGGCCAGTACCGCGACGGGCAGGTATACCTCGACGTCATCCGCCGGCTGGGCTCGGACGGCTGGCTGAGCATGGGCTGGCCGAAAGAATATGGCGGTCAAGGGCGTTCGATGGTCGATCAGCTGATCTTCGGAGACGCCGCCGCGGTGGCCGGGGTGGCGATCCCGTACCTGACCATCAACACGATCGGCCCCACCATCATGGAACACGGCACAGCGGCCCAAAAGGAATTCTTCCTGCCGAGGATCGCCGCGGGAACCTTGCATTTCTCGGTGGGCTATTCCGAGGTCGACGCGGGCACCGACCTCGCGGCACTGACCACCAGAGCCGTGCCGGATGGCGTCGGGGGCTGGATCGTCAACGGCCACAAGATGTGGACGTCGCAGGCCAAGTACGCCGACTACGTATGGCTGGCGGCCCGCACCGACACATCGCTGCCGCGGCACCGCGGACTGTCGGTGTTCGCCGTTCCGACCAACGTGCCCGGCTTCTGCTACACCACGGTGCGTACCGTCGCCGGGGTCAGTACGGCAGCGACCTATTACGACGACATTCGCCTGCCCGGCGATGCGCTGATCGGCGAACTCAACGGGGGTTGGCCGCTGATCACCAATCAGCTCAACCATGAGCGTGTCGCGCTGTTCAGTTCGGCGATGCTGGTCAAGCACATCCGGGAGGTGACCGAATGGGCCACCGCGACTCGCGGATTCGATGGTATGGCGGTCATCGATCGGCCAGGTGTCGCCGAATTGCTGGGCAAGGCGCATGCAAGTACCGAGCTGTTGACACTGTTGAACTGGAAATTGGCCTCGGATGCCACCGCCTTGACACCGGCCGCCGCTTCGGCGACGAAGGTCTTCGCCTCCGAGAACGCTCTGGCGGTCTACCGGATGCTCATGGAAGTCGTCGGCCCGTTGGCGATGCTGGCCCCGGACTCGCCCGGCGCGGTGCGCGCCGGCAACCTGGAGCGCTACCACCGGAGCAATCTGATCTTCACGTTCGGTGGCGGCACCAACGAGATCCAGCGTGACATCATCGGCTATCTGGGACTCGGCCTGCCAGCCGTGCGCCGCTGAGTCCCGCAGTATACGAGCCAATGGATTTCACGCCCTCAACCGAGCACCGCGAGATCCGCAAGCTCGCCGACGAAGTCTTCAGTTCCTTTTCGACCGCCGAACGCCGGCGAGAGCTGGCGGCCGAGGACCATGAGTTCGACGACCGACTCTGGCAGGAATGCGCACGCACCGGGCTGCTTTCGCTGACCTTGCCAGAGACCTGCGGCGGTGCGGGCCTGGGGCTGGTCGACGCTTGCGCACTGCTCATCGAGGCGGGCCGCCACACCGTACCGATTCCGGTCGCGTCCCATCTGGCTGCCGGTACAGTTCTCGCGCGGCACGCCACGGCGCAGCAATGCCGACAGGTCGCGGGTGATCCGTCCCGCGGCATCCTCACCGCGGCGATCGCCGAAACCCAGGGCCTGATACCCCGGCGGCCGCTGACGACGGCGACCCGGTGCGCAAACGGCTACCGGCTGACCGGCGTCAAGACGCTCGTTCCTGCCGGTACCTGGGCCGGCTGGTTCCTTACTACAGCCCAAACAGACTCCGGCACAGCGGTATTCGTCGTTACGCCAGCCGACGAGGGGGTGGCCGTCATCGAACAGCGGGTAGCCGGGGGCTACCGGCTGGCCGAGTTGAGGTTGTCGGCCACCGAGGTTTCCGCCGACCGACTGGTGGGCCGGACTGACGGTGCCGCGGCGACATTCCTTGCCGATCTGAGCGTCCTGGCGGTATGCGCGCAGCAGTTCGGCGTCACCAGCGAGGCCCTCGCCAAGACCGCCGCATACGCCAAGTCCCGCAGCCAATTCGGCCGCCCGATCGGCAGCTTCCAGGCGGTCGGTCATCGCCTCGCCGACGGCTACATCGACGTCCTCGGGCAGGAGTTGACGCTGTGGAAGGCTGCGTGGCTGCTCGATGCGGACCTGCCGGCGGCCGCCGCACTGTCAACCGCGAAGTTCTGGGCATCCGAAGCCGGTCATCGGTTGGCCCACAGCGCGATTCACATCCACGGAGGAGTCGGCGTCGACCTCACCGGCGAAATCCACCGGTACTACTCCATGGCAAAGTACCTCGAATTCGCCTACGGCGGCGCCCATCACCATGCCCACCGATTGGGCAAACTGATGCGACAACCGGGGTTCTTCACCTGATCCGTGCTCAATTCCACCACGCCGGTTTGATCGGCCGGCACCGCCTGAGCCGTCATGACGTCGATCGCCGATACGCCTCATGCAAATTCGCCTGTTAACCTGCGAATATGCTTAAGGCCGTGCAGATCCGCAACATCGATGATGAGGTGCAAGGTGCTGTTGCGGCGTGCCGGCGAAGAAGGGATCAGCGTGCCCGAGGGAGGCCATCCGGCTGGCATCGCGTCCATCGTGACGCTATGGGTGGCCCATATCAGTCGCAGACCCTCCGCAGTTACCACGGGTAGAACGATTCCACTACGGGCGCTCCGGCGGTGCGGGATGGCAGAGCAATGCCGCGAGCTCCTCCCGGGTGGCCGTGCCTGTCTTGTTCATCGCCTTGTAGATGTGGCCTTCCACGGTTCGGACAGACAGGAAGAGTCGCTCTGCGATGTCGCGATTGGACATGCGTTGTCTGATCAGCAGCACGATCTCACGTTCCCTGTCGGTCAGTGGCAAGGGTTCACGTGCCTGACGAAGCATCGGGGTTTCTGCGCCGCCGCAGCGCTGCGACATCGCCTCCGCCCGCGCGGCACAGCCCAGCGCCGATCCGCGCAAATCCTTGCGGCGGTAGGCCATGGTGGCGTGTGCGGCCGTATCTATCGCGGCGACGAGGTCGCCGGCCTCCTCGAAACACTCTGAAACCGAGGATAGTTCAGCAGCATCGTCGTCGGCCAAAGCTGTCGCGAAGTGGGCCGCGAGGCCCACCCGCGGCCCTTCGACCAGCGTTTGCAGTTCACACAGCCGTGGCGCACAGGTGCGGTCACCGAACTGAGCTGCGGTCTGCAGGCACATCACTTCCGCCGCGAAACTGCGGTTGTCCGCGGCCGTTTCGGCGGCGGACCGAAGGATGCCGATCGCCTCGCTGATAGCGCCCTGGCCGCCGGCCACCCACGCCCTGGCCAGGCTCCGCTCATAGCCCAGTGACCGAAACGGACGCTGCAGTTCGTCGAGTGCGGCAAGCGTTTCAGCGGCCTCCTGCGTCAACCCGCGCATGGCGAGTGCCGTCGTGAGCGGAATGCGATAGCGATACCCCCAACCGATGTCGTGGCCCGAAGCGGAAAAGGCCGCGATCGACTGCTGCAACAACAGGCACCCCGCGTCGAGGCGGCCGGCACCTATCGCGGCCCGGCCCGCGATCGCCGCGCCGAGCACATGGGCCGCCCCTGGCAGGTCGGCCGCCAGCCGACGTTCGCGCTCGGCTAGTCGGAGCGCAGCGTCGATCGAGCCGGACAGCAGCAGCGCGCCGACGTGGGCGTCGGCGATGTTGAATCTCATGTGCGGGGCATCGGAGCAGCGGGTCGAAATCGCGTATCCCGCTTCTGCGGTGGCGACGGCGTCGGCGGCGCGTCCCTCGTCGGCGCATATCGCGACGAGCACCCACGAGGTCTCGGCTCCCACCACCGGCGGCAGGTCGTCGAGCACGAGACTGGTCGACGACGCGGAGGCCACATCCGGCCGGTCCATCGCAAACCAGTACACCGTTCGGGCAGCGTCCAGACAACCGCGGGCGGCTAGGTCGGCACGCTGCGGCGGCGCATCGTCGATGATCTCCTTAGCCTGGGCCGGATCGGCCAGCGCCCACAGTACGTTGCTCGCCCGCAGAAACGTGAACCTGGCGTGCTGCGCTGCGGTCAGTTCGGCAATGGGAACCTC
This sequence comes from uncultured Mycobacterium sp., assembly GCA_964511995.1. Lineage (GTDB taxonomy): Bacteria > Actinomycetota > Actinomycetes > Mycobacteriales > Mycobacteriaceae > Mycobacterium. The sequence continues at coordinate 23,290 of CAZEHT010000013.1, read as the reverse complement.
AGCGAGCACTTCTTCGGCCTCGGCGCCCCGGCCCAGCCAAGACAACGCGTGCGCTCGGGCGAACATGGCTTCGGGACCGGCGCCCGCGCGCACCGCGGCCGCCGCCAGTCGATCTGCCAGCGGCAGGTCCGCCAGACACACGGCGCCGTGGGCCGCCGCGACGAGCAGCTTGGCATCGGGCGCAAGATCAGAATCCAGGGACAATGCCGCCCGACGCACGACGACTCGCACGTCGTCGCGGTTGGCGGCAGCGGCCAATTCTGCCGCGATCAGTCCGCGTAGCCGCCTCAGCCGGGTGGGCGCCGCGCGATTCCTACGTACCTCACCGTAGAGCGGGTGGGCCAGACGGACTTCCGGCCCGCCCTCTGAGCCTTCGAGGCTGATCAAGCCACGTGTGTCGGCGTCCTCCACGGCCCGGGAATCGGCGATTCGCCGCAGAGCGGCGAGTTCGATCGGCTCCCCGACGGCAAGGGCGTCGATGACGGTGCCGACGGCTGGGGGCAGTGCTCCGATCCGGTTTTCGATCAGCTCCGTCAGACCGTGGGGCATGATCGGGTCGCCGGTCCATTGCCAGCTGCCCCAACGCATTTCCAGCCGGCCGTCAGCGGCCTCCTGCTCGATGATATGACGCAGATACAGCACGTTGCCACGGGTCAGGTGCCAAAAGCGGCCGGCGGCATATGGATCCACCGGTCCGGCCAGCGTGGCCGAAAGCAGTGCGGTGGTATCGGCGGCCGGCAGCGGCTCCAAGTCGAGCCGGTCGAAGTGGCCGGCCTTCCAGAGTTCTTGTATTCCGTTGGGAATGGGTTCACCATCGCGGACGGTCAGCACCAGCTTGGCCGCCCGCCGCTGAACGATCTGATGCAGAACGAACATCGATAGATCGTCGAGGAGATGCGCATCGTCGACTCCCACGACGACCGATGCGACCGGGGATACGGAAGTCAGCGAATCGATAACGTGACTGACCAGTTCGAGGGTGTCGCTGCCGCCCAATCCGGCCCACGAGACCAGAGCTCCCAGCGGAAGGCCCCGGGCGGACGACGTGCCCACGACCCAGCGGACCTCACCGCCGTGGGATGCGACAACGTCGAGCGCCTCGCGAGCGATCCGGCTCTTTCCCACCCCCGCCGCACCGCAGATCACAATCCCGGCCGCATCCGGATCGGATATCGCGGCGCCGATGCGTCGCATCTCTTCCGCGCGCCCGGTCAACGGCCACGTCAACCGCATGTGCACAGCGTAGGAGAGCAGGCGACCACTCCGCAGCGCAACGCACAAGCGACGCAGCGAACGGCGGGGCAGTGGAGCGGTACCCGTGCCCGCCCAAGGGAGTAGCCGAAGTCGAAGCAGCGCCGAAAAGCCAGTGGTGCGCTACTCGCCCGGCCGGGCCGCAACCGCGCGACGATCAGCGAGTGGAAACACATGACCGCCAAACCACAGCCGACGAGGACGACCGGCCGTAGCCGAGTCGGGCAATCTGCGCGATATTGCAGTTAGGATCGAGGACCAGGGAGGGGGACGTGAACGCGATAGTCGGCTCTGCTCGCATGCTGGACGCGCGCGGTTCCCTGGCGTGGCTGCGCCGTTTCGCACGCACGACACCGGGGGCGGTAGTGCTGATCGCACTGTCCGTCGCAGCGTCCTGCTTGGTGGCCGGGGTGATCTGCTCGGCGGAACTCAACCAGCGGATCGCCGAACACAACACGGTGCTCGAACGCACAGAACCCGTCGCATACGCGGCGCAGAACCTCTACGCGGCGCTGTCGGCGTCCGATGCCGCCGCGGCGTCGGCATTCCTGTCCGGGGGGATCCAAACACCCGCGATGCGGGACCGATATCAGCAGTCGCTGGCCAGAGCGGCATCGGCGCTCGCCGACGCGACCGCGGGCGCCACCGATGCCGACACGCGCAAACAGACCGCGGAGATTTCGGCTCAACTGGCGACCTACACCGGTTTGATCGAGGCGGCCCGGGCCAACAACCTGCAGAAGTTCCCGATCGGGTCGGCGTACCTGCGTGAGGCGTCATCGTTGATGCAGACCCAGCTGCTTCCCAGTGCCGAGAAGATGTACATCCGCGACATGGGCGCGGTCGAACAGGATCAGCGCCGCGTCGCGAAAGCACCGGTGACCGGTCTGGTCCTGCTCGGATGTGCGTTGGCGGTGATCGGCATCTCCTCGGCGATCATGCGCGCCCGGACCAACCGGCAGTACAACGTTGGCCTCGTCGCCGCGGCTGTTGTGGTGTTGCTGGTCATCACCTGGGTTGTGCTGGTCAGCCAACTGGCTGCCAACGACCTCGAGCGGGGCCGTGTCGAAAGCACCGCGCGATTCGAACACCTTGCGAAGGCCCGGATCCTCGCGCAACAGGCCAGAACCGATGAAACCCTGCAACTGATCGCCCGCGGGGACATCACCGCCGGCGAGACGGCTTTCCACGGTCACATCGACGGTTTGGTCAACGCCCTCGGCTCAAGCTCGTCGGCGGCAAGGGCACCCGTCGAGAAGTGGACCGCCAGCCACGACCAGCAGGTGGCCGCCTACCTGGCCGGCGACTACGGTACGGCCGTCGAGCAGGCGATCGGGCCGGATCCGCTGGCATCGGCGGCGCAGTTCGCCGTCGTCGAATCCAGTCTGCGCGACGAGATCGAACAGACCCGCGGCGCGGTGCGTGAGCGAGTGGAGACCGCAGGCGACTTTCTTGCCTGGAGCCCGACCGGGACGCTGCTGCTCACGGCCATCGCGGCGACCGCCGGCGTCGCCGGTCTGTGGCCGCGGCTCAAGGAGTTCCTGTGAGAGTCCGCGTGATGGCGTCGCTGGCACTTACCGCGGCCGTCGCGGGGTGCGGATCGTCTTCGTCTCCGCCCCAATCGGTCTCCGTCGCGCCCATTGCGGTCATGCCGTCCGGTGCGCAGGAAATCACCGTTGCCCCCACGGTGTCGACTCTGAGCTGCGAGGACCGCGAAGCAAGCCTTCGCCCCGCCGGTCGGCCCGCGCCCGGGGCAATACCGCCCGGTTCGGCGATGGCGGCGATCACCGAGCGGGGGCGTCTCGTGGTCGGCGTCGACCAGAACACCTACCTGTTCGGCTACCGGGACCCCGCTTCGGGCCAGTTGGAGGGTTTCGACGTCGACATCGCCCGCGAGATCGCGCGCAGCATCTTCGGCGATCCCAATCGCATCGACTTGCGGGTGGTCGACGCCAGCCAGCGGGAATCGGCGTTGACATCCGGTTCGGTAGACCTCGTAGTTCGTACCTATTCGATCACCTGCGAGCGAAAGCAGAAAGTCGCATTCTCCACGGTGTACTACTACGCCAACCAAAAGATCCTGTCCGCAAAGGGCTCGGGGATCGATTCCGCTGCCGCCCTCGCGGGCAAACGGGTGTGCGCCGTGTCGGGCACCACGTCGCTGTCGACGATGACCGCATTGAGTCCGAAGCCGGCGGTGTTCGGCGCGGCGACGTGGACGGACTGTCTGCTGATGCTGCAGCAGGGACAGGTGGATGCGATCAGCACCGACGACACGGTGCTCGCCGGCCTTGCCCGACAGGACCCTAACGTCGAGGTGGTCGGTCCGAGCCTGGGAATCGAGCCCTACGGCATCGGGGTCAAGAAGGAGAATGAAGATCTGGTTCGGTTCGTCAACGGTGTCCTCGAACGGATACGTGCCGACGGGACATGGGAGCGCCTGTACGAGAGATCGCTGCGCGACCTCGGCCCGTCGCCGGGTCCGCCGCCGCCCCGCTACGAGGACTGATCATGGCGATACTGACCTCCGCTGAGATCGACAGTGAACTGGCTTCGCGCGCAAAGGAAGTCGGCGCCATCTCCGAGACGATGGTGGCACTCGAAACCCACCCCGGCCTGCAGCACGTGCGCCGCTACCCACCGACCGGCACGACCGCGCGGCAATGGGAGATCGTAGAAAAGTCGCTCGGTCAATTGTGGGACGATTTAGGCCGTGCGACGTCCATCCTGGAATCGGCCCAAGCGGTCCGGAAGCGCAAAGCGCGGCTGGACGACCACGATCGCACCGAACTGACCGCATGGCTGCGGGAACGTTGCCTTGCGGTGCCAGCCGAGCGGATCCCGTTGGCCCAGTGGGCGATCGACGGCCCCACCAACACAGGACTCGCCGACACCGTGGATCGGATGCGCAGCGCCTACCCCTTGATCGCCGAGTTCCTCGACGCCGTCGACGAGATCGACACCCTGGTGGCGAAAGGACTCGCTCCGGTCCTGACCCGCCTGGATGCCGAAGACGCAGCCGCCCCGCAGGTAATGTTCGACTTGTTGGAAGTCGCCGCCACCGACCCGCTCTCACTGCGCCCACACCACGTCGACCAGCGCATCGCCTCAATCGTGAGCAGTGTCGAGCGGCACGCTTCAGAACTCGCCGAGGTCGCCGCACTGCAAACGAATTGGCCTGAGGCACTAGCGGCCGCGGAGTCGCGTCTGGTCGCATTGGGCGAGGCGACACGGCACGCCGAACACGTTCGCGCACACGCCGAGCGCAGCGTGCTGACGGGCCGGTTTCCCGTCCAGCGCGACGACGAACCTGGGCTGCGCGACGAGCTGCGGTCCATCGCCACGCCGGACGCGCCGGCCCTGCAGGCATTGCTGCGCCGGATCGACACGGCAATGCAACGCGCGCGCGAAGCCGAAGAACTCGCCCAAGGTCTGCTGGACCGACGTACCGAACTGCGGGGCCGGCTGAGGGCATACCAGGCGAAAGCCGCCCGGCTCGGGCTGGGGGAGGATCCCGACCTGTTGTCATCCGGCCGGATTGCCGCCGGGCTGCTGTCACGGATGCCGTGCGACCTGGGAGCGGCTACTCGTGCAATCGCCGACTACCGTCAGTTGATCGCCCAGAAGCGGGGCGGGACGAGATGATGTGCGCCGAGCCGGGATGTGGTGGGACCGTAGTCGCCGGTTACTGCGACATCTGCGGGGCCGCGCCGGTCGCGGGCGAACCAACGGGCGCGCAGACCGCGTCGGCGACAATCGGCTCTACCGTCCGATCGGAGCGCACCAACCGCAACGCATCACCGAAGTCGGCAGGCGCTCGCGGCCGCCTAGGGGCCGGAGTCGTTGTCATACCGCGGGTGCCGAAACGCGATCCAGCCCTCGCCGTCCTGGCCAATCCCCAGGTACCGGAGCGACACCGGTTCTGCAGCAACCCCGGGTGCAACAAGCCCGTTGGGCGCGGTAACGGCGAAACACCCGGCCGCACAGAGGGCTTCTGCACCCAGTGCGGCACGCGATACTCCTTCGTCCCCAGGCTCTCGCCCGGCGACGTCGTGGGCGGGCAGTACGAAGTGCGTGGCTGCATCGCCCACGGCGGCCTCGGCTGGATCTACTTGGCCATCGACCGCAATGTGCACAACCGGTGGGTGGTGCTCAAGGGCCTGGTCCACTCCGGGGACGCCGCCGCGATCGCCGCCGCCGCAGCGGAAGCGCTGGCCCTTTCGGCGGTCGAACACCCGAACGTCGTCCGGATCTACAATTTCGTCGAGCACACGGACACCACCGGCGTCCCGGTCGGTTACATCGTGATGGAATACATCGCCGGGACATCGCTGGCAGAGATACGCAAAGCCCGCAACGCTCCGCTGCCACCCGACCAAGCGGTCGCCTACATCGTCGAGATCGCTCCGGCACTGGGCTACCTGCACGCCCAGGGATTCGCCTACTGCGACTTCAAACCCGAAAACGTGATGCAGACCGACGAACAGCTCAAGCTCATCGATCTCGGTGCCGTCATCGCGATGGATGATGTGCACAGCGACATCTACGGTACCCACGGCTACCAGGCTCCCGAGATCACTCGCACCGGGCCCACCGTCGTCAGCGACGTCTATACCGTTGGCCGGACGCTGGCGGTTCTGGTGGCCGACCTGCCTGCGCAGAACGGTCGGTTCGTCGAGCAGCTGCCGGGCCCGGGCGACGTGCCGGTGTTCGCCGAGCATGAGTCGTTGTACCGCGCCATCGTCCGGGCCACCGACCCCGATCCGGACCGGCGGTTCTCCTCGATGGAACAAATGGCCGACCAGTTGACCGGTGTGCTGCACGAGATCGCGGCCGCCGGCGATTCCACGGTGCCGGCGAAGGTTTCGAATTACTTCAGCCACCAGCGCGGCATCTACGGCACGGGCCGGGACGTGACGATCGACCCGGCCCGGGTGATCGCTGCCTTGCCCGTCGCGATCGTCGACCCGGCCGACCCGGGATCGGCGGTTCTCGCCACCACCAGCGGTACACCGCCCGCTGAGCTCGAGCAGGCCCTCACCCTTGCCACCGCGGGCGCACACCCCGACAGCGGCTCCTCCGTGGAGATTCCGCTGCGTCTGGTGCGCGCGTCGCTGGAGATGGGCAGCCCCTCAGACGCCCGAAGGAGGCTGGGGCAGTTGCGTTCGGTGTTGCCCGGCGACTGGCGGTTGTCGTGGTACCGCGGCCAGTGCGCCCTCTTGGACGGACAATATAACGACGCTGCAACTGATTTCACCGAGGTGCTGGCGGCGCTGCCTGGTGAGCTCGCCCCGAAGCTGGCGCTTGCTGCCACCGCTGAATTACGCGGAGAGGCGCAGGACGCTGCACGCTACTACGAAACTGTGTGGCGAACGGACGACAGTTACGTCAGCGCGGCATTCGGGTTGGCCAGGCAGCGCGCGCGAAGCGGCGACCGCGACGGCGCGATCTCGGCCCTGGACCGCGTTCCGGCGGCGTCGGCGCATTGTGCACCCGCTGGGGTGACTTCGATCGAAATCCTCCTGGAAGGCCGTGAACCCGAGGCAGTGGAGGAGCAGACACTGGCCGATGCGGGCAGCCGCGCCTCGACACTGACCCTGGAATCGGAGGCCAAGCGGGCGGCAGTCCGGCGGCGGGTATTCGAGGCCGCCCTGTCCTGGCTGCAGGCGGGCAACTCCGCGACGAGGCCCCGGCTGCTCGACGTGGATTTCGACGAGACCGGGGTCAGACGAGGACTGGAGGCCTGTTATCGCGCGCTGGCGCGCGAGACGACCGACTTGTGGGAACGGATCGCTTTGGTGGAGAAGGCGAATGCGGTTCGGCCGAGGACGCGGACATGACGGCCCCGCAGGTGGTGTGCCCGCGCTGCTCCGCGACCGGCCGCAGCGGCGACCGGTTCTGCGAGACCTGCGGAGCGTCGTTGGCGGGGATCCGTCGAGTCGAGGTGCCGCGGTTCGGCCCGGCCCGGACCGGCGGCGGGCAACCGTGCTCCGACTGCGGAAACGAGGCCCACGTCGACGGATACTGCACCGAGTGCGGCCATCGGCAGGCCGAGCCCGACCGCTACGAGGCCGACCTAGGCGGAGTCGCACTGGTCACCGACCGCGGAGTAGTGCACACCCGCAACGAGGATGCCGCGGCGGCCGGGATCGTCGACGGCGGGCTTACCCGGAATCCGCTTGTCATCGCCGTGTGTGACGGTGTCTCCAGTTCCGATGAATCCCACCGGGCGGCGGTCGCGGCTTCGACGGCAGGGGTGGACGCGATGCTCTGCGCCCTTGCCGCGTCGCGGACCGCGCGCTCGGCCATGCTGGCGGGCCTGGCCGCCGCCGCCCACGCCGCCGCGGGGGCCTGGACAGGCTCTGCGCGGCCGGCGGTCGCTCCGTCGTGCACCTACGTCGCGGCGGCGGTCCTGCCCTCCGCGGCGGGAAACGTCGCGATCAGCGTCGGCAGTGTCGGCGACAGCAGGGTGTACTGGCTGCCCGAACCACCCGGAGCCGCGCAACGACTGACCGTTGACGACTCTGTGGCACAGGAACTCGTCGATGCCGGGCTCCCGGCCGACTCTCATGCGGTCCGCGCCGGAGCGCACACACTCACCCGTTGGCTGGGCGCCGACGCCGGGTCAACGCCCTGGACGGAGTCGAGCGTGCACACCATCACCGCGGCAGGTCCGGGTCTGCTGGTGATCTGCACGGACGGGCTGTGGAACTACCTCCCCGATGCGAACGCGATGGCTCGCGTCTGCGCCGGACGCGACGCAACCGCCTCGGCCCGCGCGCTCGTCGACTACGCGCTGCGCGCCGGCGGGCAGGACAACATCACCGTCGCAGTCGTGCCGATCGGAGGAGACTCATGAATTCACCTGGAAGGCAAGTCGTTTCCGGCATCACTGTCGACATCGACCACAACCCCTATCTGGCCGAGGGAGCCCGGACCGTGGACGCGATCGTCACCGTCGCCGCCGGCAGGGACATCGCAGCCACCTCCCCGCAGGTGGAACGGATCGAGGCCATCGTCATTGACTGTTCGAGTTCGATGCTCAAGCCGTCGAGCAAGTTCGTGGCGGCCAAGAGTGCGACCGGCGCCGCCATCGACGAGCTCATCGACGGAACCTTTTTCACCATCGTCGCCGGTTCCGACACGGCTCGTGCGGTGTTTCCCGCGGACGGTCGTCCAGTTGCGGCCGATGCCGCGACCAGGGCAGCGGCCGCGCGCGCAGTTGCCGGCTTGCGTCCTGGAGGTGGGACCGCGATGGGTACTTGGCTCGCACACCTGCGGGCGGTGGCCCGACAACGCCCTGAGGCGCTCACCCACGCGATCCTGCTCACCGACGGCAAGGACGAACACGAGACACCCGAGCAGCTTCTGCGCGAAATCGGTCTCAGCGAAGGCGAATTCACCTGTGACTGCCGGGGCGTGGGAACCGATTGGAAGGTCGACGAGCTTCGTGTGATCTCGTCGGGACTGTTGGGAACGGTGGACATCGTGGCCGACCCCGCCGATCTCGCAGCCGATTTCGCTGCGATGATGCGCACTTCGATGAGCAAGTCGGTCCCCAATCTGACCCTGCGCCTGTGGACACCCTCGGCCGCTCGTGTCAACGTCGTCAAGCAAGTCGCTCCGACAGTCGAGGACCTGACCCACCGCCGAGTCGACGCCGGAAAGCAGTGCGGCGAGTACCCGTTGGGCTCCTGGGGCGCCGAGGAGCGTGACTACCACATCCAAGTCGACGTCGAACCCGCCGCCGTCGGACGCGAGAAGCTGGCCGCGCGGGTCACCGTCGTCGCCGGGGCCGAGCCGCTGGGCGAGGGGCTCGTGACAGCGGTGTGGACGGCCGAGACCGGGTTGTCGGCCCGGATCAGCCGACGAGTGGCGCACTACACCGGCCAGGTCGAGCTGGCGGAGGCGGTGCGGGCCGGGCTGAAGGCACGCGAGAACGGCGACACGGCGATGGCGACCGCGAAGCTGCAGCGGGCGTTGGAACTCGCCGTGGAATCCGGCAACAGCGCAACGGCAACGCTGCTCGACAGAGTCATCGAAGTCGACAAACACACGGGTACGGCCCGGCTTCGCCGCGAGATCGCCGCGGCGGACGAGATGGCCCTCGACGCGCGATCCACCAGAACCGCCCGGGTGCGAAGGGAGACAACCTGATGCCGACATGCGCGGAAGGACACGTCACAGTTGCTGACGACTACTGCGACGTGTGCGGGTCCCCGATCGAAAATCCTGCATCACAACCGGATCCATCACCTACGTCGGAAGCGACGGTGTGCCCCGCATGCGCCGCGCCGCTGAGCGGCAGGTTCTGCGAGGCATGCGGGCATGACTGCGAGCTGCCCGGTGCAGCCAGCGCTCCGCAGCCGGCCGCCGAGCCCTCCTCGCCGGCATGGACCGCCGTCGTCGCCGCCGACCGGGACTTCTATCAGCGTGTGGTGGCCCGTGGCGGCCCGGACTCGGTCGAATTCCCGGAATTCTTTCCGGAGCGCCGAATCACCCTGCGGCACAAAGCTGCGCTGATCGGGCGGCACAATCACGGCCAGGGAGTGGAACCCGAGATCGATCTCGGCATCCACCCCGTCGATCGCGGCGTCTCTACACAACATGCGGTACTGCGGGTCCGCCAATCCGGCCTCACCGTGACAGATCTCGGATCGACCAACGGAACCAGTCTCAACGACAGCGACGAGCTCCTGACTTACGGCGAGGAAACCCCATTGGCTGACGGCGACCGCATACACGTCGGCGCCTGGACCACGATCACGGTCACCACCGGCGAGCACGGGCAAGGGGCGGCCACAGGCGTTGCCGGGACAAGCGGATGAGGAAGAACTGATATGCCGGGACCGGGGGCTGTGAACGATGGGGCGGACGACCCTACGCGAGACCGCGAGTTACAGGACGCACGTGAGCAGTCGGCGGCCAGCCGCGAGATCCTCGCGGCGCTCGGACGCGACATCGCAAACCCCGGCGCTGTCCTGGATACTGTGCTCGAATACGCGGCACGGCTGTGCGGAGCGCGCGCCGCTCAACTGTTCCTGGTCGACGGAGACACGTTCCGGGTCTCGCGGGTCACGGGGGAGACCTCCGAGGACTATCGCCAATACCTGTTGGACCAGCCGATCGCCAGAGACCGCTCGTCAACCGTTGGGCGTGCCGCAGCGGACATGCGCACGCATCAGATACCCGACGTGCTCGCGGATGCGGGCTACCGGCGTCTCGACCTTCAGCGGCGCGCGGGATTTCGAACCCTGATGTCCACGCCGATGATCGTGGGGGATGAGGTCGTCGGAGTGCTCTCGATGTGGCGAACCGACGTCTGCCCGTTCGACGAACGCGAATGCAAACTCCTTGAGGAATTTGCCGTTCAGGGCGCCATCGCGCTGCGACAGGCCGACCTGACACGAGCGCTGGAGTCCCGGGGCACCGAACTGCAGAACAAGGTCGCACAACTGGAGGCGCTGCGTGAAGTGGATGAGGCGGTCGGTTCGAGCCTCGACCTCGACGAGGTCCTCGAACGCATCGTCAGTAATGCGGTACGGCTGACCAACCTGGGATTCGGCGACATCACGCTGAGCACCGACGGTGGGTCGATATTGGAGTACGACGACGCCACCGACTCGTTTCATGTCCGCGGGATGATCGGCAGCAGTCCCGCACTGCTGGAGCGGTTGCGGGCGATCACCATCGACCCGCAATCGACGCTCGTTGCCCGGACTGCGCAAACCCGCCAGCATCTGGAGATACCCAACATAGCCAAGGCCGAGCGTGATGCCTACCTGGACATCGTGTTTCGCGACGGCTGGCGCTCGCTGCTGGCGGTGCCGATGCTCGGCGGCGACCGGTTGGTGGGCGTCCTCGTGATCCGGCGCAGGGGCACCGGCCGCTTCCCGAACGACGTCATCGAACTTCTCCAGACCTTCGCGGGCCAGTCCGCGCTGGCCATCGCCAATGCGCGGCTGTACCGGGAGCTGGAGACCAAGAGCCGCGAGCTCGAGATCGCCAGTCGGCACAAGTCGGAATTCCTGGCCAGCATGTCCCACGAACTGCGGACACCGCTCAACGCGGTCATCGGGTTCTCCAGAGTGCTCCTGGAGCGCACATTCGGCGACATCAACGAGCGTCAGGATGAATACCTGCGCGACATCCTCAACGCCGGCCGTCACCTGCTCGACCTGCTGAACGAAATCCTGGACCTGTCGAAAGTCGAAGCGGGCCAGATGGTTTTGGAACCCAGCACGTTCAGCGTCGGCAGCGCCCTCGACTACGCCGTGGCCATGGTCCGCGAACGCGCGACACTGCACGGGATCGCCGTCACGGTCCAGATCGCCGACGACATCGCGATCATCGACGCCGATGAGCGCCGTTTCAAGCAGGTGGTGCTGAATCTGATCTCCAACGCGGTCAAGTTCACCCCTGACGGCGGAAGCGTGTCGGTGCACGCCCGCCGCGACGGGAGCGATCTCGTCGTCACCGTCACCGACACGGGGATCGGGGTTCCTCCCGAGGAGCGCGAACGGATTTTCGAATCGTTCCAGCAAGGACGCCGAGGAGCCTCGAAGGAAGAGGGCACCGGGCTCGGGCTGACGCTCTCCCGGCGCATCGTCGAACTCTTCGGGGGGCGGATGTGGCTCGACAGCGAGGTGGGCGCCGGGAGTGTCTTCAGCTTCTCGATTCCCGTGCTGCCGCGGGAGGGCGAGGACGTCGCTTCCGTGGCTTCCATGGACATTCCCGTTGTGGTGCTCGTAGACGATGACCGCGCGTCGCTGGACCTGATGTCGGCCTATCTCGACGGCTGGCCGGTACAGATCCTGCGGGCGACAGACGGCGTGACGGCTCTGGACCTCATCGCGCAGGTGCTGCCGTCCGCTGTCGTGCTTGACCTCAAATTGCCGCGTCTGGATGGCTGGCATGTGCTGTCCGAGCTCAAGGCCGCGCCGGACACCGCGGCCATTCCGGTCGTGGTTGCTTCGGTCGTCGACGATCGGCCCCGGGGCCTGACCGCGGGCGCGGATGTCTACCTGCGCAAGCCGGTGGACCGCGAGGACCTGATCGAAGCGCTGCGCGTCGTGGGGGCCTTGCCGGCAACAGTTCAACTTCGCTCCTCGAGAACACCGTGACGCCACAGACTCAGGAGGGCGACGTGACGGACACACCGGTGACCGTGTTGGCCGTCGATGACCAGCCCGCCAACCTGAGACTGCTCAACGCGGTCCTGACACCTCGCGGGCATCGTGTCCTTACAGCGACGTCAGGGCGGGACGCGTTCGCGCTCCTCGAAACTGAGAATCCCGACCTCCTGCTGCTCGACATCGTGATGCCGGAGATGGACGGCTACGAGGTGTGCCGCAGAATCCGAGCCTCTCCGTCGACCGAATTCCTCCCGGTCGTGATGATCACGGCCAGCGGAAGCGAACAGCGCCTGGCCGCACTGGAAGCCGGCGCCGACGACTTCATCACCAAGCCCTTCGACCAGAGCGAGCTGGTGGCCCGGGTGGCCTCCCTTGCGCGAATCAAGCGCTACCACGACACCGTCCGACGGCAGGCGGACGAATTGGCCAGGTGGAATTCCGAACTCGAGTCTCGAGTCGCCCAACAGGTGGCCGAACTGGAGCGCACTAATCGACTGCGCCGATTCCTCTCACCGCAACTGGCCGACCTGGTCACCGGAGACGAGGGCCTCCTGCAGAGTCATCGCCGCCAGATCGTGGTCTTCTTCGCCGACCTCAGGAACTTCACACCCTTCGCGGAGACCAGCGAACCCGAAGAGGTGATGGGGGTGCTGAGCCAATATCACCGTGCCATAGGCGCTTTGGTGCACCAGTATGAAGGCACACTCGAGCGCTTCACCGGAGACGGGGTCATGGTCTTCTTCAACGACCCGATCCCGTGTGACGACGCGGCAGAACGCGCCGTGCGGATGGCGATCGAGATCCGCGACGCCGTGCGCGGACTCGCAGGACAGTGGATCCGCGACGGTCACGACCTGGCTCTCGGAACTGGGATAGCCCAAGGCTTCGCCACGCTCGGCAGGATCGGCTTCGAAGGCCGCTTCGACTACGCGGCGATCGGCAGCGTCACGAATCTGGCCGCGCGGCTGTGCTCCGACGCCCAGCCGTGGCAGGTACTCGTCACCGATCGAGTGCTCGCCGCCGTCGAAAATGTTGCGGTGTCGGAATTCGTCGGAGATCTACAACCCAAGGGATTCAGCCGTTCCGTGCGAATCCACAACATCAGTGCACTGCAGTAGGGAACCACATGACAGACGTACAGAGCCCGGGACGACCGCTGTCGGAGCTGGGCGAAGACGAACGTTTTGATGTGTTCGAAAAACTCCAACAGTCGATGCCGTCGGTATGGGAGTCGATGCGGCGCGACCTCGACGACGAATCGGTTGTCGTGGTCCCGTCGATCAGCACCCAACGCACCACCGCGGGCAGCGGCACCATCATGCAGGCGATGGAGGAGCGCGCACTCTTCTTGTTGCTGCTGCTGCGCCAACCCCGGTTGCGCATGATCTACGTGACCTCACAACCGGTGTCGGAGTCGATCATCGAGTACTACCTGGGGCTGCTGCCGGGGGTCATTCCCAGCCATGCCCGCGCCCGGCTGTGGATGGTTGCCGTCGGTGACGCATCACCGGATCCGCTCAGCGCCAAACTGCTGGCGCGGCCGCGACTTCTGCGCCACATCCGGTCCTTGATCCCCAATCCGGACCGCAGCCACATGATCCCGTACAACACCACCGCGCTCGAGCGCGACGTCGCGTTGAGCCTGGGTCTGCCGATGTACGGTGCCGATCCGCGGCTGGAGGAACTTGGCAGCAAGACGGGCTGCCGCAGAATGTTCGAGGAGCTCGGGGTGCGGTGTCCAGCGGGTGCGCAGGACCTCCACACGGTCGAGGACATCGTCACCGGCCTGCAGCGAATGCGCGCAGGGCGCCCGTCGCTGAGCCAGGCGATAGTGAAGCTCAACGACGGCGTCTCCGGATCGGGCAACGCGGTGGTCGACCTATCCGGCCTGCCGGCTCCCGGTGCACCGGACGAAGTCGCCGCGATCACCGACCGGGTGATGGACATGCAGCTCGAGTCCGAGAAACTCACGATCGAGACGTATCTGGACGCCTTCCAGCGCATGGGCGGGATCGTCGAGGAGCGGATCATCGGCGCGAAGCTGACCAGCCCCAGTGTGCAGATGCGAGCGCTGCCCGATGGGACAGTCGAGCTTCTGTCGACCCACGACCAGTTGCTCGGCGGCACCAGCGGTCAGCAATACCTCGGATGTGTGTTCCCCGCCGATCCCAGCTACGCGGTCGACATCGCGGAGCCGGCGATGGTGATCGGCGAGCACTTGGCGAAGCTCGGAGTGCTTGGCCGCTTCGCGGTGGATTTCGTTGTCGTGCAAGATGACCGAGGGCTATGGACGCCGTATGCGATTGAGCTGAACCTACGGAAGGGCGGTACCACCCACCCGTTCCTCACCCTGCAATTTCTCACCGATGGCACCTACGAAGGCGACCATGGCGTGTTCCTGACGCCCAGTGGCAGCAGGAAGTACCTGGTGGCGACCGACCATTTCGAGGATCCGCGTCTCAAAGCGTTCACCGTCGGCGACCTTTTCGACAGCGCCGTCAAGCACGGCCTGCATTTCGACCAGTCGCGTCGCACCGGGGTGGTGTTCCACATGATCAGCTGTCTCACCGAGTGCGGACGCCTGGGTTTGACGGCGGTCGGGGACAGCGCCGAAGAAGCTCGGCGTATCTACGACGATGCCCAAGTGACGCTGCTGCGCGAGGCCGAACTGGCTCTGCAGGAAGAAGACCTCACCGTCTGAACCGCTCGCGTACCGGCGCGGACCCGATGGGCTCGGTGGCCGTCAGAACGACTCGACGCCTTCGGTGCTGACGAAAATTCCGCGTCCGGTGCCGTCATTGGTGAACCTGGTCCCGTCGCTGGTCGGGTGGATAGTCCAGCCCAAGGCCCGGTAGGTGGTTCCGTAGGAGAGGGCGGTGAAGTGCACGTCACCCATGTCGCCGATGACCCAGGACCAGGCTCCGTCCGGTTTGACGACGACACCATTGGCGGGCGTTCCGTCAACCATGGGTGTCGGCACGGTGAACCCGACTTGGCACCCGACCTGGGTCGCCGTGATCTGACATCCGGTCCGCCCGGATTTCGTGACCACGAACACCGACCCGCCACTGTCCGGAGTAAGGCTGACCGCCTCCGGCGGCGGATCGACCTGGGCCACTGTGCTTGGGGCCGCCAGTGCCGAAACGGCGGACGGTGCCTCCGAGCCCGGACTCCACGGGCGCCACTGGGGCGCACAAGCCAGC